>JACRIO010000336.1 GCA_016220035.1 Planctomycetota bacterium
AGGGCCTCGATGGCCTGAAGACGAAGCTCCAGGAGGAGGCGGGACGTGAGCTCGAGAAGACGCTCGATTCGGGCGTGAAGAAGGCGCTCGAGGGCGTCGAGGACCTCTTCAAGAAGAAGTGACGGTCGCCCGCCTCACGTCGCGCGCCGGCGCAAGAGGAAGCGCAGCCGTGCCGCGGGAAGGAGTCGCCGACGCATGCCGAAGTCGAGCATGCGGAAGACGCCCCGGAGGAGGCGGGTCTTCACGTCCCTTCGCGCGACCTTGAAGAGGTGCGCGGGCAGCGGGACGGAGCCGGCGACGGTGACGATCTCGAAGCCCGCCGCGCGCACGAGCCGCGACAGCGTCGCGCGGTCGAACTCGAGGATGTGGTACGGGTGCCCGCTGTCGCGATCGGGATCGAGCTTCAGGATGCGCACGAGCTCCTGCCCGAGCAGTTTCCGCGGCAACACGCGCTGCGCGAGCAGCAGCGCGCGGAACCACGGCGAGTTCACGTAGCTCGGAACGACGACGACGAGGTGCCCGTCGGGCTTCAAGAGCGCGCGCAGCTTGCGCAGCGTGCCCAGGGGATCGGTCGTGTGCTCGAGCACGTTGTCGGCATAGGCGACGTCGAACGAGCCGTCCTGCCACGGCGCGTGCTCGAGCCAGCCCTCGAAGACGTCGAGACCGAGCTCGCGCCGCGCGTAGTCCGCCGCGGGCGCCGAGAGCTCGACGCCGCGCACGGAAAAGCCCGCGCGCCGCGCGCCCTCGAGGAAGAAGCCGCCCGCGCTGCCGAGCTCGAGCAGCTCGCCCTTCCCGCCGAGTTCGTCGGCGAGCGCGCGCGCCGTCTCCGTGTACTGAAGGACCAACTCGTCCTTCCGGTCGAAGTAGTTCTCCGTCTCGACGCCGAGGTTGTAGCCCTCGGTGTAGTACGCGGGATCGGAGTACATGCGCCCGAGCGTGGGTCCGTCCGGCCGCGGGTCGAGGTACACCATCCCGCAGGGGCAGCGCACGAGGTGGAACGGCACGCCGGCGACCGAGTACATGCGCGGGCGGTACGGACGCGGCCGATCCCCCCCGCAGACGGCGCAGGACACGTGCTCCGTCTTCACGTCGCGCGGATCGATGCGGAAGGGCGGAAAGGGCTCCTGGGCGGCGCGCGCGGACCGGCTCGACATGCGCTCGAAGCGTAGCAAGAGGGGCACGGCCGCTTCGAGGCTTGCAGGTCGCCTGCACGGAACCGACGTGCGATGAGGTGCATCCCTGCGCGACCGTGCGCTGCCGCCCCGCAGCCGTCCAAGCGATCGACTCGGCCCCGTGAACGAACAGGTGCCAGGTCACGCGCTCCGCAGGTTCCCCGCCCGACCCGCCGAGCCGCACATCCAGCAGCCGCGCGCCTCATCGAAGGCAACCGCGCGGGTAGGCGCCATCGTCGAGCGCTGCTGAGGACCGACCCCGCGGGCCCCGTCGACCCCGGAACTGGGGAATCTGCGCACTCGAACGCTCGGCGGCGCCCCGGAGGAGATCGGTACGCCGCCCACCGAAGGGATGCCCCGTCAAGACCTTGCGGCTCACTGCGGGTTCGACGCGCATGGAAACCCGACTTCGAAGGATGCCCGATCGACGTTCCGAGCGTCGTCCTCACGTTGGCCTGACCACGGAGGATCCATGTCGCATCCGACGAAGCACAGCCGCTCGCGCCCCGACGTTCTCGTGAACCGCATCGCCACGTCGATCCACTTCCTTCGGGGCGAGCGGGTACTCCTCGACCGCGACCTAGCCGCCATCTACGGCGTCGAGACCAAGGCACTCAATCGAGCCGTGCGCAGGAACCCAGCGCGCTTCCCGGGTGACTTTGCCTTCCAACTCACTCGAGGCGAGCACGACGACTTGAGGTACCAGACTGGCACCTCAAGATCGGCGCACGGCGGAACCCGGCATCCGCCGCTCGTGTTCACGGAGCACGGCGCGATCATGGCGGCGTGCGTGCTCAACTCCGCACGCGCTGTCACCGTCAGCATCCTGGTCGTCCGCGCTTTCGTGCGTATGAGGCGTGTCCTCGCCGCCCACGAGGAGCTGAAGGACAAGCTCATGGACCTGGAACGCAAGTACGACGCATCGTTCAAGGTCGTGTTCGACGCGCTCCGGCAACTGCTCGATGCCGAAGAAGCGCCAGACGACTGCGGGCCGCCCATCGGATTCCGGCATTCAGCAGCACCGCGGCCCGCGAACTCGAATCGCCCGGTTCCGGTCGGCCGGGACGCGCGCCGTGCGCGTGGACGGGTCGGAGCTCGATGAAGACCGGATCACGCCCCTCCGTCGCGAACGCACCGACTCACGGCGCCTTCTCCCCCACGAACAGCCGCACCAGCCCGTCGAGGTCGAACAGGTTGGGACTGCGCGGGTCGTTCGAGTTCAGCGTCACTTCCTTGATGTGCAGGTTCTCCGCGGCCTGGCGCGCGAGCAGGAGCTGGCCGCCGCGCGTCGAGTAGCGCTCGTTCTCGGCGGCGACGCGCAGCGCGTCCGCCTGCGCCACCTCGCGCTCGCCCTCCATCACGAGCCGCTCGTACTCGGCCGTGGCTGCGGCCTTGCGCGTCTGGTCGTAGTACCGGCCCTCGGCGAGCACCGCCTCGATGCGCGTGCGGCCCGCGTCGTTCTCCGCGTCGATGGCGTGCTGGAGCTCGATGCGCAGATCGACCTCCGCGCGCTCGATCTCGCGCTGGAACGCGTCGATCTTCTTCTGTTCCACGTCGATGGCCAGTTTCGTCGTGTCGACGACCTGCTTCAGCGCGTCGAGCTGGATCTGCTGCTGGCGGTTCTCGTACTCCGGGTTGAAGCGGAAGAGCTCGATCAGCACCGACTCCGCCTCGACGTGGAGCGGCGCGAGGTCGCGGTTGAGCTTGGGGAGCGCCGCGCTCACGCACGCATTGCGCTTGTCGGTGTCCCAGAACTCCTCGGTCTTCAGCGCGCCGAGCTCGCTCGTCAGCGTCTTCTCGACCGCCGTCTGCACGCGCTCCTTGTAGGTGCTCTTCAGTCCATCCTTCACGAGCGCGTGCGCTTCGCCGCGCTTCACGCGGAAGGGCACCGCGACGCCGATGCGCACGTAGTTGCCGTCCGCCGTCCGCACCTTGAGGTGCTCCGCGTCGGCGGGCTCGGCGCTCCAGCCGTACGAGATCATCTGCGTGCGGCCGTCGATCGCGTGCCAGGAGTGGTAGCCCTTGAGGCTCCAGTGCAGGCCGCTCGAAAAGTCCTCGGCGAGCACGCCGCCGCCGCCGAAGTTGACCTGCTTCACGCCGATCGTCCCCGGCTCGATGCGGTGGAAGCCGATCCAGCCGACGAACAGTGCAAGGCCAGCCAGAACGACCGCGATCGCGCCGACGCGCGCGGTCCGCAACGTGATGCGCCCGGTTGCACGCGCGAAGCGCGAGCGCACGGCGGCGAGCACGAGCTGCCGGCCGCGTTGGAGCCCGCGCAGGAGCGCGCGCTTCGAACCCGCGGCGAGCGCGGCGCCCCGTTGTCCGATGCGGACGAAGAACGACTTCACGGACGGCCTCCCTTCTCGAATGCCGCGGCGGCCTGCACGTCCTCGTGCTCCACGCGCTTCGGCGCGGCGTCGCGGCTGTACGGCAGGAGCCGGAACTGGACCTCCGCGAGGCGCTGCACGAGCGCCGCACGCACCGCGAACTCTCCGTAGCGTTCCAGGTTCTCCGTCTCGCGCCGCGCGTCCTCCAGCGCGCCCTCGTGGCGCTGTCGGAGACCGGCGGCGCGCGTGGCGAGCTCGACCCGCGCTGCTTCACCCGCCTTGGAGCGGTTCGCGAACACGATGTCGGCCTCCAAGCGCAGTTTCTGCGTTTCGCGTTCCGCGGCGGCCCGGTTGACGGCGAGGTTCTTCCCGAGGAGCTCGAGCTCGCGCTCCTTGTCGTCGCGGATCGCCTGGAGCCGGTCCCCGCGCTCCTTGGGAAGTTGAGCGAGGTACGTCCGCTTGCGCTCGATCTCGAGATCGCCCTGCTTCCTTCGATTGATCAGGTCCTCGAAGGCCTTGTCGAAGGTTGGTTTCGGCGTCGCCACCTCCAGCACTTCGATCCCGTGCCGCAGCAGAGCCGTGTTCATGCGCTCCATGACGCGCGTCATCGCCGTGCGCGCGACGTCGGGGCGCAGCACTTCCTCCGGCGAGAGCCGCCCGATCTCGTCGCGCACGCACGCGCGGGCGTAGGCGCGCACGAGGTCGCGCTTGAAGCCGTCGCCCGGTCCCGAGTCCTCGAGCACGGCGTCCGCCTTCGCCGCGACGAGCGCGTAGGAAAGCGAGAAGCGCTCGAAGGAGAAGCGCGAACCGTCCCTGCCGCGCGCCTCGATCCACGGCGCCTGGTTGGGTTCGACCCACTGCGTGCCCTCGAAGACGAGCTCGTCGGGGCTTTTGTCGAGCACGTGCACTTCCTCCTTCCACGGGACGAAGAGTTGGTAGCCGGGGACGGTGCTCACGCGCCGCTCGCCCGAGAGCGCGTCGACGACCACCGCGACCTGGTCGTCCGCGACCTCGACGACGCCGTCGGTCGCGTACATTCGGCGCAGCGCGAAATAGAGGAGCACCGGGACGACCAGCAGGGCCAGAACGAGATCGAGCGCGAGCCGGCGGCGGCGCGCCGCGGGCGAGTTCGAAGGTTGGGACATGGGCTTCTCCGCCGGCGCGGGCCGCGCGCGGCACGCGGTACAACCGCCGACCGTGTCGCCGGTTCTGCGGGAACTCCGCCTTCCCCGGACCGAGCGCTCGTGGCTTGCAATGCCGGATCGGATCCAGGAGCCTCTCCGCACCCGCGTGCGACCATGGTGGTGCGCGCGCCCTCTCGGCACCGACTCCTCCCCGTCATGCACCTCCCGCGCCACTTCCTCGTCACCGGTCTCGTCGCGAGCCTCGGCGTCGCCCTCGCGTTCGTCGGACCGTCCCCCGCACCCGAGCAGGCGAAGGCCGCCGACCTCGTCGTCGACGCCGTGCACTCCCACGTCGGCTTTCGCATCAAGCACCTGAATGCCTCGTGGGCGCACGGCCGGTTCGACGCGCTCGCCGGCACGATCCACTGGGATCCCGCGGCACCCGAGAAGTCGACCGTCGAGCTCACCTTCGACGTCGGCAGCGTGGACACGAACTCCCCCGACCGCGACAAACACCTGCGGGGCTCCGACTTCTTCGACGCGGAACAGTTCCCGAAGGCGACGTTCAAGAGCACGAAGATCGCGAAGAAGGGCACTGCGCTCGCGGTGACGGGCGACTTCACGCTGCACGGTGTGACGAAGAGCGTCACGGCGGACGTCGAGCACGTCGGGACGGCCGACAGCCCGATGGGCGGCGAGGTGACCGGGTTCTCCGCGCACCTCGCCCTGAAGCGCAGCGATTTCGGGATGAAGTCCGTGCTCGACCTCATCGGCGACGAAGTGACGCTCGTCGTCGACGTCGAGTGCGGGAAGAAGTGACCGGATCGCTTGTCGCGCCCGAGTGCCTCGCCCCGCGGTGTGCTCGTGTTCCCCGGTCCGCCTGACCCGCATGCCCGACCTCGCGCTCCCCTTCTTCGACTTTCTCCTTCCGGCGCTCGTCGCGCTCGGCGTGCTCCTCTTCGCCTGGCGCCGGCGCGAGGGTCCCGCGAGCGAGGGACCCGACCGAGGCGCGCCGCGCACGACCTCCGGGACCGCGAGCTCCGCCCGAGCGCTCGGCGCCGTCGCCTTCGGAGCGGCGCTGCTCGCCGCATGGTGGTCGGTCTTCGGCGAGTTCGCCGTGCCGAGCGCTTCGCGCGTGCTCGCCGCGAAGGACTGGATCCCGTGGAGCATCGTCGCCGCGATCGCGACGGCCGGGCTCGCGCGATTCGAACGCGCCCGGCGCATCGTCCCCAGCGGTGGAGCGCCGCTCGTGCTCTCCCTGCTCGTGCTGCTCGCGATGCGCACGCGCATCTCCGCGGGCGGGAGCGGCATCCTCCACGCGCTCCTCGTGTTCCTGGTCGCGATGGCGACGTGGACGGCGCTCGAGCTCTCCTCCGAACGCCTGCGCGGCCCGCTGCCCTCCCTCGTGTTGGCCCTGGCCGCGGCCGGCAGCGCGGTCGCGCTCGCACTCTCGGGCGACACGGCGCTGGGTCGCCTCTGCGGCAGCCTGTCCGCGGTCTCCGTCGCGAGCGCCTTCGTGGCGCGTCAACGGAGGGTGTTCACGCTGTCGGGTGGACCGGTCGCGATCGTGAGCGTGGTCCTGATCGGGAGCTGGACCAGCACCTGGATCTCGCAGACGACCCCACTGTCGAGCATCGTCCTGCTGTGGGCCGCGGTCGCCGTGCCCTCCGCGGCAGGCATCGGTCCCTTGTCGACGTGGCCGGCGACGCGGCGCGAAATCGCGCGCGTCGCGCTGACCCTCGCCCTCGCACTCGCCGGGGTGTGGATCGCTTTCCAGGCGCGACCCGGCACGCACGGCTACTGACTGATGGTGGTCAGTTGCGCACGGTCAGAGGGAACCCGAGGCGCTGACCGCCGCTCGCACCGAGCGCGCTCACCGTCGTCGTCGCGTCCGGAAACACGAGGGAGCCCGCAAGGTCCAGCTGCCACGCCCCCGCGGCGTCCACCGCAACCGTCCCGATGACCGGTCCCGCACCCGTGTCCCCCACGGTGAGGACGATCGAGTTCCCAGGCCCCGGCACGCTCGAGGTGCCGCGCGCGATCCACCGCTGTGACGTCGTTCGGTACTGCGCGCGGGTGATGGTGACCACCTCGGGCGGCGCGAGGTTCGCGACCACGTTGACGAGGTCCGTGGTCGAGCCGCCGGGCCCGCTGACCGTCAAACGGAACGTGAGCGCGTCGGGCACGGGCGGGAAAATGAACGTGCTTTGCGCGGCATCCGGTGTCGCGAGCACGACCGCGGCGCCCGCGATCTGCTCCCAGAGGAAGCTTGCGATGACGCCCGTCGAAGCCCCACCGTCGAGCACGATCCCAGCCTGTCCGGGCACGACGTTCAGGTCCGGTCCCGCGTTCGCGATCGGCGCCGTCGGGAGCACGTGCAGGACGATCGCGTCGATCGACGTGCCGCCCGGCCCCGACACCTGGAGCTGGAACCCGAGATCCACGGGACCGAGCGGCGCCGTGAACTGCGCTGCTGCATTCGTCGCGTTCTGCAGCGCGACCGTCGGCCCGCTGATCTGAAGCCAAGCGTAGCTCGTGATGAAACCGGTCGACCTCGACGCATCGAGCACGACCTGCGCCGCGGACGGAACGTCGTGATCGGCGCCCGCGTCCGCGGTCGGCTGCGCCGGGGGCGGAACGGTGAGGAGCACGTGCACGCGCTCCGTGTCCGCGCCGCCGGCGGACGAGATCACGGTGACCGCCGCGGGCGGTCCGTTCGGTGCGCCGAGGACGAGCTGTCCGCTCGCGTCCAGGGATCCGAGCCCTGGGACGGTGAGGACGGGCGGCGCGAGCTCGTCAGAGGATCGCGCGCGCACACGCACCCACTGCGCGAGCGGATCGTAGCTCGCCTCGAGGATCTCGACGTCGTCCACGAGGCGCGCGGTCTGCGTCGTGACCGCGGGCGCGTTCGGGTCGTACACCGTGACGAAGGCGGGGAGAACCGCCGGGTTCGCCGGTGGGAGGACGGCGAAGAACGCGCCCTTGTCCGGCTCGACGAGCATGCCGACGTCGGGCAATCCGGCACCCGTCGCCCGCAGCGGCAGACTCGAGACGGACGTCGCGAACACGGAGACGAGCCCGCCCGCCGTGGAGCGAGCGTACGTCGCGCGGCCGACGTGGAGCGGACTCGGCAGGGGCCCCTGGAAGACGTTGCCGATCACGGTAAGCCGATCGCTGAACACCGAGTTCGCCCCCGGCCCCGTGATGTCCGGCCCCTCGAGCAGCACGAAGTTCGCGTCGAACGGACTTCCGATCACGGCGTGCGGCGTGAGACCGTCGCCGACCGTGCCTGGCGGCGCGAGCGGAACGACCGCGGGATCCCAGCGCAGGAACGGACCGTACGGTCCCGCGAGCGCTTCGGCGAAGTCGCCGACGCAGAGCCCGACGTCCTCGGTCACGTCGATCGAATTCGGTCCCGCGGGTCCGGCGACGTAGTCCCGAATCCCGAAGGGGAACGTCAATCGATAGGCAGCGCCCGCGACGAGGTTGTCGACGCGCACTCGCAGCCGCGCGAACACGACTTGGTCGCCGGGGACCACGGGTCCCGTCGCGAAAGCGCCCTCGATCGCCATCCGGACGAATCCGCGACCGCCGTTGTTCGTGTCGAAGCGCGCTTCCGCGAACCAATAGAAGAACTCATCGGGGAAGTTCGCGGGAAAGACGATGGGCTTCGTCGGAGCGGGAAGCGCGCCGAACGCGCACGCCGCGGCGTCGTTCAAGCACGGCGCGAGTGCGAGCCCAGTTCGATCGCGGTAGTAGACGGGGAATCCGTTCGCGGGCGAAATCGGTCCGAACGACTCGAGTTGCGCCGACGCAGGCAGTGTGAGCGTGAACAGCGCCAAGATCGTCTTGATTGTCAATTGCATTCCATTGCGGCGCACTCACGCATCGACGACCGCATGGTCGACGAAGCGCGAACTCCAGGCCGCTCTCCTTCTTGGGGCCCCGAACTGCGTCCAGGCTACCCGCAACTCGCAGACCTGGATAGACGAGGAGCCCAGCCCGCGGAGCCTTGCGTGCGCGTGAACTCCACGAGCGCGCGCCTCCCATTCGAGACCCGAGAGGGGTCCGATGGAGGGCCAGGAAGCGGTGCAAGCTCGCGCCGTCCCTATTTGGTCTTCACCGGATCGGCAGGCCGCGGCGGGAGCGCCCCCTTGCGCGTCTCCATCGCCTTCAACACTTCCTGCACACCGCGTTCGAGCTGCGGATCACGTCCGTCGAGGATCGCCCGCGCGTCGTTCTCCACGACGATGTCGGGGTCGACGCCGTGGCCCTCGACCGCCCAGTTGCCCTGCCCGTCGGCATGGCCGAACTCGGGGACGTTCACGGTGCCGCCGTCGATGAGCGGGCCGTGGTCGGTGATGCCGACGACGCCGCCCCACGAGCGCTTGCCGATCACGGGACCGAGCTTCGCCGCCTTGAACATCCACGGGAAGATGTCGCCGTCGCTCGCGGAGTTCTCGTTGAGCAGGCACGCCATGGGGCCGGTGAAGACGACCTGTGGGTACGTGCCGGCGAACTCGCTGTTGCGCGAGTACTCCGTGCCGAGCAGTACGCGGCGCAGGCGCTCGAGCACCATCTGCGAGACGTTGCCGCCGCCGTTGTTGCGGTCGTCGACGATCAGGCCGTCCTTGCGGACCTGCCCGTAGTACCACTTGATGAATTCGTAAATGCCGTCGGCGCCCATGTCGGGGATGTGCAGGTACCCGATGCGGCCGCCGGAAAGCTGCTCGACGCGCTCGCGGTTCGTGAGCACGTAGTCGAGGTAGAAGAGGCTCTCCTCGCTCGTGATCGGACGCCATGCGATCTTGCGCGCGCCGTCCGTGGAGGGCGTCGAGTTCACGGTCCACTCGACGGTGCGATGGGCCTTGCCGCGCAGCAGCCGATACGGGTTCTCGTTCGCCCCGAGCTCGACGCCGTCGATCGCGAGCACGTAGTCGCCGACCTTCACGTCGACGCCGACCTCCGTCAGCGGCGAGCGGTACTTCGACTCCTCGTTCTGCCCGCGGAGGATGCGCGCGAGCTTGTAGCGGCCCGCGACGGGGTCGAGCTCGAGCCGCCCGCCGAAGAGCGCGACGGGAACGCGCTCGGGCCGCTCCCAGTCGCCGCCCGTGACGTACGCGTGGCCGACGTTGAGCTCGGCCACCATCTCGCCGATCACGTAGTTGAGGTCGGAGCGGTGCCCCACCTGGTCGACGAGCGGCGCGTACTGCTTGCGCAGCGCCTCCCAGTCGTAGCCGTGCATGTTGGGCGCGTAGAAGTAGTCGCGGAAACGGCGCCAGACCTCGGCGAACGCCGTCTTCCACTCCTCCTTGGGCACGCGGTCGCACGTCATGTCCTTCGTCGACACGGCCTTCTTCGAGTCCTTGCCTTTCGAGCTCGCGTCGAAGAGCGCGAGGTCGCCGCCCGCGCGCGCGAGCAGCTTCGTACCGTCCTGCGAGAGCGTGTAGCCACCCACGCCCTCGACGAGCGCGCTCGCCTTCTTGTCCTTGAGGGCGAAGGCCATGAGCACGGGCTCGCCCTCGCCGTCGCGGCCGTAGTAGCCGGCCGGGCTCTTCACGTAGAAGAGCGTGTCCTTGTTGCACTGGAGGTTCCCGTAGTTGTCGGCGTCCACCGGCACACGGGCGACGCGCGCGGCGAGGCCGTCGAGGTCGATCACGAGCGGTTTCGGCTCCTCCTTCTTCGCGTCCTCCTTCTTCTCCTCCTTCTTGTCGCCCTCCTTCTCGACGGTGACCTCGTCGCTCTCCGGCGGGAACGGGTGTTTCACGTCGCGGCGCAGCGCGAGCGCGAAGATCCCTGTCGTGCGGTTCGCGCAGAAATTCCACTCGAGCCCCATGAGCTGCGGCGCGAACTCGCGGTCGGAGAAGTAATAGAGGTAGTTGCCGTTGGGATCCCACACGGGCTCGGTCGCGTTCCACAGGGGATCCGTGACACGCGCGACGGCTTTCTCGTTCGCGTTCCAGACGTGGATCGAGCGAAACCCGCTCGCCTCGCCGAGGGAGAACGCGAGCCAATTCGAATCGGAGGACCAGGACGTGTCGCCCGCGTTGCCCGACCGATCGCGCGCGACCTCCGTGAGCACCTTCGTCGCGACGTCGAGCATCCAGATGCGGCCCGACTTGTCCGTGAAGGTGATGCGCTTCCCGTCGGGCGACCAGAGGAGGCCGTTGAGGCGCTCCTTCCGGTCGGTCGTCAGCGCCTCGGGCTTGCCCGAGCCGTCCTGGTCGACGAGCCAGAGCTGCTCCTCGCCCGACTTGTCCGACACGAACGCGAGCTTCTTGCCGTCGGGCGACCAGCGCGCGCCGCGGTCGTGGGCGTTCGAGGAGTTCGTCAGGTTGCGCGCGTTGCCCTTCTCGACCGGCAGCGTGAAGACGTCGCCGCGCGCCGAGGCGACCACCCGCTCGCCCTTGGGCGAGAGCCCGAAGTCCTCGATCCGGCCGCCCACCTCGACGCGCGACGGCCGCGACGCGACGCCGTCGTCGGGCACGAAGATGGAGAGCGCGCGATCGGCCTTCGTCTTCGTGTCGAAGACGCGCAGCTCGCCCGCGAGCTCGTACACGATCTCGCCGTCCTCGCCGCGGCTCGCCCAGCGCACGTCGAACTGATCGTTCTTCGTCAGTTGACCGACCTGCTTCGACTCGACGTCGTACTCGAACAGATTCAAGTGACCGTCGCGGTCGGAGACGAAGTAGATGTGGTTCTCGATCCACATCGGGTCGCGTTCGCTGCGCTTGCTGTGCGCGACCGGTTCGAGCGTGTGCTTCGCGAAGTCGAAGATGGAGAGGTCCTGCGCCCAGCCGCCCTCGTAGCGCTTCCACGTGCGGAAGTCGCGCGTGAGCGGCGAG
>JACRIO010000334.1 GCA_016220035.1 Planctomycetota bacterium
AACGACGAAGGCCGCCTCCGACAAGTTCATCTCCGCGGCGACGTGCTGCATCCACGCGGCTTCGCGCGGCGCATCGAGCAGGCACACCGCCGCGGGATTGCCCGTGAACGGTTTCTCGGCGAACGCATCGACGATCCAGAGCGGGGCGGGCATGGCGGGACCTCCGGCGGGATTGTCCTCCAGCTGTGGTGGGAGCGCCAAGGACTCGGTGGGGCTTCGCGACGCGTCTTGCGGTTCTGGCGGCCTTGATACCTGGGATCGGTCGAAGGGCCGGGCAACACGCGTTCCCGAACCCGCACTCCCCCCCTACGCCACCGGCGACCGCGACCGCGTCACCACCCACTCGCTCCCCACGAGCGGCGTCGGCAGCACGCCGCACGCCACGAAGCCGTCGTCGCTCTCGGGTTCGCACAGATACACCGCGACGGCGCCCAGCGGTTGGTCCGTCTTCACCCACGGCGTGCCTGCGCGGAACCTGCGCACGGACTTCTTCCAGCTCACGCTCGCGAGCTGCTCCGCGCTCGCTTCCAGGATCTTGCGCGACGCCTCGTCGCCGAACTTCTCCACGGTCGCCACCTCGACGTCGATCGTCTTGTCCTGCCGCAGCCGCTCGACCGCGAGGCCGTGGCGCTCCAGGTGCTGCGCCGTTTCCTCGTTGAGCAGGTACACCGCGGGCCGATCCACGACCACGCTGCCCACGAACCGCGCGACGTGCGGGATGTGCACGCTCGTCGGCGCGCCCTCCAGCGTCCGCGGCTCGCGCGTCAGGATCTCCACCGGGTCCTCGAACGCTTCCAACCGCGACCGCACCGCGATCTGCCGCGGCGGGACCTGTGAGCTCTCCACCACGGAGATCACCGACCGCGCATTCCGGGCGACGTGCTCCAGCGTCTGCCGCACGAAGTGGTACGTCACGTCGACGCGCTGCTCGAATGGTTGGTACGAGTACGTCTCCAGCAGCAGATCGAGGCGATTGGTGAGCCCGCGGTAGTTGCTGCCGAAGCGCGGATGGTGCGTGTACGTCATCCACCCCGTCCCCGTCCCGCCTTCGTCCGACACGAAGTTGCCGTAGTAGAAGGAGTCGTGGCTCGCGAGCTTCTTCACTTGCTCGCGCACGTCGGGCAGGAGCTTCTCCCGCATGTACTGGATCGGCTCGACGCGGCCGCTCGCCGTCGTGTGCGGCACGTCGTACGTCAGCGCGAAACGGTGCACCGATCCGTTGGTCGAGTGGCAGTCGATCGTCAGGTGCGGCTTCCACGCACGGCACACCTTCGTCTGCAGGAGCCGCATCTCGAGCGACTCGAGCTTCATGTAGTCGCGGTTCAGGTTCACGCCGCTCGCGTTCACGCGCGTCCCGACGCCCTTCACGGGCCCGATCTGCCCCTCCAGCTTCGCCAGGTCGAGCGCGCGGTTCCTCGGATCGACGCGGTCGTTCCCGTCCGGGTTGAACAGCGGCACGACGAGCAGGATCACGTGGTCGAGCAGCTCGTCGCGCCGCGCGTCGAGCAGGTCGCGCACGAGCATCAAGCTCGCCTCCTTGCCCTCCACCTCGCCGGCATGGATGCCGTTGATCACGAGCACGACGGGCATCCCGCTCTTGATCGCCATCTCGGGCGTCTTCACGCCGCCCTTCGACAGCACGAGCAGCGGGAGCTCGCGACCTTCCGGGCTCTTGCCGAAGTGCGTGACGAAAAGGCGCTTGTCCTTCCGCTTCGCGAGCTCCGCGACGAAGCGCAGCACGTCGGCGTGGAGCGAGGTTTCCGTGTAGCCGGAGCTTTCGGCCTTGGTCAGCGGGGACTTCGTCGTCATGGGCGAGGCGGAGCGCGAGAGGGAGCGCGGGATCGTCCAGCGAGCGCGCGCCAAGTTAGGCATCGACGCACCGCTTGACCAGGGGTGCGACGCGCGGCTTCCCGCGATCGCACCGCGACGCGGCGAGCCCGCGCGCGCTATCCTCCGCCGCCCTCGCGCGTTCCACGTGTCCCGCGTGCGGCTTCGCACCTCGTGTTCCGCGCTCCGACGACGCCCGCCGCTCCCACCGCTCCGTCCGGGCGCGCGCTCCGTGCGGGCGTGACGTCCGCGGCGCTCCTGGCCCTGGCGCTGCTCGTCGGTCGTCCGCTGCGCGCCGGCGCGGGGGTCGTCGAGCTCGGCCTGTGGGCGCTCGTGCTCGCCGTGTTCGTCGTGCTCCCCGGTTGGGCGCTCGCGCGCGCCTTCGCACGCGACCGCGGCGACGTGCTGTTCGAGCTCGGTCTCGCCGCGACGCTCGGCTGCGCGCTGCTCGCCGTCGTGTTCCTGCCGATGCAAGCGCTCGGGGTCGGCTTCGCGGTCGTCGTGCTCCCGGCGGCCGCGTTCACGTCCGTGTTCCTGTCGCGCGGGCGCGCTCGAGCGGCGGAGCGCGCGGCGGCGCTCGACCTGCGCGTGCTCCTCTGCCTTGCGCTGCTCGCCGCGTGCGTCGCGCTGCGCACGCCGCTCTTCGCGAACGTGAACCTCGCGGCGCCCGTCGACCAGGACCTCTGGTTCCACGCGGGCAACGCCGCGGCGCTGGCGCGCGGTTTTCCCCTGGAGGATCCGCGCATCGCCGGCGAGCCGCTCGCGTACCACGTCTTCAGCTACGTCCCGCTCGCCGTCGCGCGCCTCGTCGCGCGCTTGCCGACCGAAACGCTCCTCATGCGCGTTGCGGCGAGCACGCTGCCGCTCTTCTTGCTCCTGCAGACCTTCAACGCGGGTCGTGCGATCGGAAGGAGCGCGTGGGCCGGCGTGTTCGCCGCCGCGTTCGTCGTGCTGCACGAGGACGTCGGCTTCCGATTGCGGCCGGTCGCTCCAGAGTTCTTCGGCGCGCTCGAAGCGCACGCCTACCTGCGCCTCGGCATCTTCCACAGCCCGACGACGTGCCTCGGGCTCGCGGCGCTCGTCACGCTGGCGCTCTTCCTCCACCGTTGGTTCGAGCACGGCGCGCGCGTCGATCTCGTGTTCGCGGGCAGCGTCGGGGTGCTTGCCTCGGGCGCGAAGGGGTCGGTCATGCCGATCGTGCTCGTGGCGCTCGCGGGGGTCTCGGTGTGGAGCGCGGTGCGTCGCGAGCGCGCGACGCGCCCCGCCGCGGCGCTCCTCGTGCTCGGACTCGCCTCGGCGCCGATGACGCTGTGGCTCGCGGGGAGCGCGACCAATTACGCGCGCTCGATGTTCGGCGTCGAGCTCTTCTCCACCGCGCGCGACGTCGGCTTCGTGCAGCGGTTCGCGGCCGCGAGTGGAGCGCTCGACCCGCTCCGCTTCGCGCTGGCCGTCCCCGCGTGGCTCGCGCTGTTCATGGGGCTCGCGGGTTGGATCGCGATCGCGGCGCTGTGGATCCGGCGTCGCAAGCTCGGCGCGAGCGAGCGCTGGCTCGCCGCGTGCGCCGCGTGCGGGCTCGCCGCGGCCTGCGTCCTCGCCGCGCCGGGCGAGTCGCACCTCTTCTTCGCGTACGACGCGCTGCTCGCCTTCGCGCTGCTCGCGGGCGCTGCGCTCGCGAACGGTACGCTTCCGAGGACGCCGCGCCTCGTGTTGCTCCTGCTCGGTGCTCCGCCGCTCCTCTTCGCCTTCGGCTACGGCGCATTCCGCGCGCTATCCGACGACGCGCAGCCGATGGCGAACGACGCTCAGGAGGAGCGCGATCTGCGCGCCGGCCTCGTTTGGATCCGCGAGCACGCGCCCGGCGACGTCGTGGTCGTCGCGAAGCGCCGCGGAACGCTCGTCTCCGTCCTCGCCGAGCGGTCGGCCTTCTACGAGACGGAGGCGTTCTCGGCGCGCCACTTCGCCCTCGCCTGGGAAAACGGGCTCGACGTCGTGCGTTTGCGCCCCGGCGAGGGCCCGATCCACTACGTCGAGCGACGCGACGCGGTGCGCGAGCTCTTCCGCGCGACGAACGCGAGCACCGTGGACGCCGTGCTCCGCCAGGTCGACCCGCGTCGGCCCGTGTGGTTCCTCTTCGATCGTGTCGAGGCGTCGCGCGCGCAGCGTCTCGGCCGCGTCCTCGCGAAGGGCGAGTTCGACCTCCCGGCGATCGACGCGCTGCCGCTCGAGGTCGTGTTCGAGAACGCGACGACGCGCATCTGCGCGGTGAAGGGGCGCTGAGGCGCGCGCTCAGCGCGCGACGGCGTCCGCGAGGTGCGGCACGCTCTTCTCGAGCAGCTTGCAGAAGCGCGTCGCGACCGCCTTCCCCGCGGCCATCACTTCGGCGTGCGAGAGGGGCTCCTTCGAGATGCCCGCGGCGAGGTTCGTGATGCAGCTCACCGCCGCGACCTTCATCCCCGCGGCGCGGGCGGTCATCGCCTCGGCGACGGTGCTCATGCCGACCGCGTCCGCGCCGGCCCAGCGCAGCATGCGGATCTCGGCCGGCGTCTCGTAGGTCGGGCCGAGCAGGCCCGCGTAGACGCCCGCTTCGAGCGGAACGCGCGCTTCCTTCGCGCCCTTCGTGAGGGCCGCGCCGAATTCGGCGTCGTAGGGCGTGCCCGAGCCGCGTTCGCGCGGGAGCAGCGGCGCGGCACCCTGCTGGTTGATGTGGTCCGTGACGCGCATGAGCGTGCCCGGTTTCCACTCCGCGTGCAGACCTCCGGCCGCGTTCGTGAGCACGACGCCCTTCACGCCGATCGCCGCGAAGGCGCGGATCGCGCGCGTCACCTCGCGCTCGCTCCAACCTTCGTAGAGGTGCACGCGGCCCTGCTGCACGACGAGCCGCTTGCCCGCGATCTCGCCGACGACCAGGCGACCCGCATGGCCCGGCACGGCCGAGCGCGGCATGCCGTCGAGCTCCGCGTACGGGATCGCGCGCGCCTTCTCGAGCCGGTCGGCGAACACGCCGAGGCCCGAGCCGAGCACGAACGCGAGATCGACGCCGTCGACGCCGTGCTGCTTGAGCGAGCGCACGAGGCGCTCGATCGGGTCGGCGACGATGGGGCTCTGGTTCTTCGTCACGCGGCAAGTCCTCGCGCACAGCTTCCAACGCGGCGCGGCGCGCGTCCAGCCCGAGCCCGGTCAAACGTCCAGGAACAACCCCGCGATCGTCGCCGTCATCCAGCACGCGAACGCGCCGCCGATCATCGCCTTGAGCGCGAGCTTCGACAGGTCCGCCTTGCGCTCGGGCGCGAGCGCCGAGATGCCGCCGATCTGGATGCCGATCGAGGCAAAGTTGGCGAAGCCGCAGAGCGCGTAGGCCGCCATCTTCGCCGAGCGCGCGCTCTCGAAGACGACGGCGCCGCCCGAGCCGGGCTCGAGACCTTGGAGCTGCGAGTAGGCGACGAACTCGTTCGTCGAGACCATCGTGCCCAGCAGCCCGCCGAACAGGTTGCAGTCGTGCCAGCCGTTCACGCCGATGAGCCACGCGACCGGCGAGAGCGCCCAGCCGAACATGCGCGCGAGCGAGAGCCCGCCGTCGACGCGGAACACCTCGCCGAGCCAGCCGAGCGGCCAATTGACGAACGCGACGAGCGCCACGAACGCGATGAGCATCGCGATCACGTTGAGCCAAAGGCGCAGGCCGTCGCTCGTGCCGTTCGCGGCCGCTTCGATCAGGTTGCCGGCGCTGCGCTCGATCTTCAGCTCCACCTTACCGGCGGTCTTCGAGAGCTCCGTCTCGGGCCGGATGAGCTTCGCGATCACGAACGACGCGGGCGCGGACATCACGGACGCCGTCATCAAGTGCGGGGCGTACTCGGGCCCGAGCACCTGCATGTACACCGCCATCACCGAGCCCGCGATCGTCGCGAAGCCGCCGGTCATGAGCGCATTGAGCTCGCTCATCGTCATCGTCGGCACGTACGGCTTGATGACGAGCGGCGCCTCGGTCTGCCCCATGAAGATGTTCGCCGCCGCGGCCATCGACTCGCCGCCGGAGAGCCCCATCGTCTTGCTCATCACCTTCGCGAGCCCCCACACGACCACCTGCATGATGCCGAGGTGGTAGAGCACCGACATGAGCGCCGAGAAGAAGATGATGACGACGAGCCCGGTGCCCGCGAACGCGAAGATGAACCCCGCCGCTCCGCCGCCGTCGGCGAGCGAGCCGAAGACCATCTGCGCGCCGGGCTTCGTCATCGAGACGAGCTTCGTCACGTAGCCCGACGCCGCCTCGAAGAAGCGCTTGCCGACCTCCGTGTCGAGGATCACCCACGCGATCGCGAGCTGCAGCAGGATCCCGCCCGTGACGACGCGCCACTGGAAGCGCTTGCGATCGCTCGAAAGCACCCACGCCATCGCGATGAAGAAGAGGATGCCGAGCAGGGCGCGCAGGTAGGTCACGGGGGCTCCGGTCGATGTCCGCGCGGTGATCTCAACGTGGGCGCGGAAAGTTGCAAGGGCGGCGTCGATCCGCGCTCGTCATCGCTCGATCCGCCCCAGCACGAGCGGCGTCATCGGGGATTCCGGTCCGATGCGCAGCCCCGCGCGCAGGAGCTTCGCGCACTCCGCGAGCCCCTTCCCGTCCGTGTGGTGCACCTCGACGATCGTCTGGCCCTTCTTCACGCGCTCGCCGGGCACTGCGCGCAGCACGAGGCCGACCGCGGGGTCGATCACGTCGTCGAGGTCGCGCCGTCCGCCGCCGAGCTCGGCGGCCGCGAGGCCGATCGCGCGCACGTCGGAGTACGAGAGCACGCCTTCGTCCCACGCCTTGAACGGCTCGACGGCGCGAGTGCGCGGGAGCTTGTCGCGCTGCTTCACGACCGAAGGATCCCCGCCCTGTTCCTCGATCACGCGCTCGAATACGCGCAGCGCGCGACCCGAGTCGATCGCGTCGGCGATCTTGCGCTTCCCGTCCTCGACGTCCTTCGCGGCGCGCGCCATGCGCAGCATCTCGCCGCCGAACAGCAGCACGAGCTCGCGCAGGTCCTTCGGCCCGCCGCCCATCAGACATTCGATCGATTCGAAGATCTCGAGCGCGTGCCCGACCGCGCGGCCGAGCGGCCGGTCCATCGCGGTTTGGTACGCGATGACGTCGACGTCCATGCCGCGGCCGAGCGCGATCATCTTGCGCGCGAGCTCGGCGCCTTCGTTCACGTCGGGCTTGAACGCGCCCGAGCCGAACTTGACGTCGAGCACGAGCCCCTCGATGCCCTCCGCGAGCTTCTTCGACATGATCGAGCTCGCGATCAGCGGCACCGACTCGACCATCCCGATCGCGTCGCGCAACGCATAGAGCTTCTTGTCCGCCGGCACGAGGTCGTCCGTCTGCGCGCCGAACGCGACGTTCGTGCGGTCGAGGCAGCGGTGGAGCTCCGCCTCGGTGAGCTTCACGCGGAACCCCGGGATCGATTCGAGCTTGTCGAGCGTCCCGCCCGTGTGCCCGAGTCCGCGTCCCGAGATCATCGGCACCGCGACGCCGCACGCCGCGACGGCCGGCGCGAGCGGGATCGAGACCTTGTCGCCGACGCCGCCGGTCGAGTGCTTGTCGACCTTCGCCTGCGCGAGCTCGGGGAACGCAAGGCGCGTCCCCGTGTCGATCATCGCGCGCGTCCAGTCGGTGAGCTCGCGGTCGGTGAGCCCATTCAAGAAGATCGACGTGACCAGCGCGGCGGCCTGGTGCTGGCTGATGTCGCCGGCGACGTAGGCCTTCAGGAAGAAGCTCATCTCCTCGCGGGCGAGTTCCTTCCGGTCGCGCTTCTTCTGGATGATCGTGATGGCGTTCACGGCGCCCTCCGAACTCCGTCGGCCTCAGCATGGATCATGCGTCGCCCCGCTCCTCGAAACGGCGTCGCATGGCCCGATCGAACTCCTCGAGCGTCATCATCCGTCCTGCTTTCACGTCTTCCAACCCGCGGCGTATCGATTCGATCGTCTCCGCACGATCGGCGAGCTCGACGAGTCGCTCGTAGTCCTGAACACCGAGGACGATGGCCCTCGGCCTTCCGCTCACGGTGAGCGCGAGCGCCCGCCCCGTGTCGTCCAGCCGTTCGAGGAGCTCGGTCGGACTGCGCTCGAACTCGGCAAGTGTGAGGCGGTCGATGGGCTGGAGCATGACGGGACGAGCCCGGGGTCGATGAGCATCCATGTTGCACCGCGGATGATGCTAACCGTGAAACAAGCAGGCTCGCTAGGCGACTGTGTCTCGTGATCGGAAAGGCGCCTCACCGCCGCAGCGCCTTGCTCGAGCGCGTTCGCACCCACTTCGAGAGCCCGAAATGGAGCGCCGCCGCGACCACGAGCACGCCGCCGATCGCCACGTGGACGAAGCCGAACTTCTGCGCGAGGAAGACCCCGACCGCGACGATGCCCATCGGGACCATCGTAAGGAACACCGCGAGCACCTGGGCGGCGCGCTCGCCCGATCGCACGGCCTGCGAAAAGGGGACGAAGTCGCCGCGCAGCCCGGGCACGAGCGACATCGGCGCGATCAAGAACAGGCCGGGAAGCACGACGAGCAGCTTCTCGGGGGTTTCGCGTAGCGCCCAGGTGGCGATCGTCACGGACCAAACGGCGAGCGGGAACACGACGCACACGAGCGCCGCCTTGCGCGCGCCGTGGAAAAGCGCGGCGGGCTCGGCGACGGGCGCGAAAAGAAAGAGCTCGGCTCCTTCGGGCGTGGAGCTGAGGCGCATCATCTCGATCGCGCTCAACGGCACGATGCCGAGCATCCACACGAGCATCACGGGCATGATCCCGGTGTGGTCCTCGTTGATGAGGATGAGCAGCGGGAACACGATAAAGTACGCGAGGCCCGCCGCGAGCCGGACCTTGAGCGCGCGGTCGCGCAGCAAGTAGGTGACGCACAGCCGGAACACCGCGCGCTCCGTCACATCGGGCATCCACACGGTCCAGAGGCGCCAGCGCGACCAGCCGCTCGAGCGCTCCGTGAGTTCGGCCTTCCGAGCGGGTGCCGGCGTCACGGGCGCGGCGCTCGCGCGCGACTCGACGGCGGCATTCGCGGGCAGGCGGAGCACTCCGATCCACGCCAAGAGCAGAGTCGCCGTCACCCCGGCGGCCGCGCCGACGGCGTAGACCGTCGAGGCGCTCGTCGAAGCGAGCGCCACGTCGATCGCCGCGAACCACGTCATCGGCAGCGCCCACACGAGCGGTGTGGTCTCGAGGAACCCGTGCGCATCCATCTTGCTCGCGATGCGCGGCAAAACCTGGAACCCGACGACGAGCATGAGCGTCGACAGGATCTGCGCCGCGGTGACGAGGCGCTGGAAGCGCTCAGGCCCGAGGAAGCGCGCGATGAGGCCGTACGAGCACACCACCGTCGCGCAGAGGAACACGGTCTCGATCGCCACGGACAGGAAGTGCACGGGCGCAAACCAGCCGCGCGCGTCCTTGCAGAGGAAGCCGAGGATCGTGGGTCCGAGGTTCACCGCCACGGCCATCAGCCCGCAGAAGCCGAGGATCGTCAGTCCCTTCGCGAGCACGAGCGTCGGCCCGTTCACCGGCCGAAAGCCGAGGATGTCGGCGTCGCGCGCGTTGAAGAGCACCTCCGCCGCCTCGTTCAACGCCATCGTGCCGACGACGAAGAACGTCATCATGTGCACGAAAAGCGCGAAGAGGAACGTCGAGTCGAGCATCGGCGCCATCGCGCCGATCACGAAACCGAGCAGGCCGTAGATGAAGAGGATGAACGGCAGCGTTCTCACCCGCTTCGCGCCCGTGATGCCGACGGGCATCGAGCGCGTGCTGAGCACGAAATAGGCGCGCAGGAGCGCCTTCAACTGCCGTCGGTCGACACCGCCCGCGCTCGTCATTGCGAGAGCGTCCGCGCCATGTCCTCGGCGCGCTGGTGCAGGTTTTCGGTGCTCGTGAGCTGGTTGAAGGCCTGCTCGAGCGAGGTCGCATGGTGACGCTCGAGGATCGCGGGCACGGTGCCGTCTTCCAACACGCGCCCCTGGTTCACGATCACGACGCGCTCGCAGATCTTCTCGACGACGTCGAGGATGTGCGAGCACCACACGACCGTCTTGCCCTCCTTCGCGAGGCTCGTGACGAGCGTCTTGAAGAGCAACGCCGCGTTCGCGTCGAGCCCGTTCAGCGGTTCGTCGAAGAACACGACCTGCGGGTTGTGCAGCAGCGCCGCCGTGATGACGATCTTCTGCCGCATGCCCTTCGAAAACGTCGAGAGCGGCTTGGAGCGCGCCTCCGCCGTGGACAGATCGAAGAACGTGAGGAAGCGCTCGATGCGCTCGTCGACCTCGCGTTCGGGGATGTGGTGGAGCGCGGCGACGAGCTCCAGGTACTCGCGCCCGGTCAGCGCCTCGAACACAGCACCCGTCTCGGGCACGTAACCGAGGAGCTTCTTCACCGCGAGCGGATCCCTCGCGACGTCGATCCCAGCGATCTCCGCGGTGCCCGATGTCGGCACGAGCGTGCCCGTGAGCATCTTGAGCGTCGTGCTCTTCCCCGCGCCGTTCGGGCCGAGCAATCCGACGAGCTGTCCGGCGGGGATCTCGAGATCGATGCCGCGCACGGCCTCGAACGCGCCGAAGCGTTTGGTGAGCTGGTTGAGGCGGATCATGGACGTTGGAGCATACTCGGCGCGAGCCGCGGTTGATCTCGTCGCCGAGGGCTCCCTGGATTCGTTCGGCGTGCACTCGACAACGCGATCATTCGCGAAGGCGACGCGGTCGAACTCCGCGAGGCGTCGAGTGCGCCCCTGGATGTGCGCGCCGAGACCATCGCCCTCGTGCGCGATCAGGCGCGCCGGGACCTCGGCGTCCGCGAGCACCGTCGGCGAGGAGCCCCGTGAACTCCGCTCCGTTCACCGCGCAGCGACCCCTTGCGAACCGCGCTCGTGCGCGTCCTCGTTCACCGATCGGAAAACGTAGCCTGCACCGTGCTCCCACGCGCGCTCACGGCCTCGACACGGTCACCTCGACCCGCGTCTCGGCGTCGTCGTCGACCACGACGTCCGCTGCGCCATTTCGAGCCGTGCCCGAGGCCCCGAGCTCCATGACGATGAGCTTCCACTCTCCGGCCTCGAGACCGTCGAGCTCGAATCGACCCTTCGCGACGATGGCTGCACGCCGAGTCGACTCGCCCGACGCCGCTCCCACCCGCGTCGCGCTGACCGAGAACGAAGCTCGCTCTTCCCTCGCAGAGTGGATCGAGCCGACGACCCGACCCGTTCCGCCCGGACGGAGCTCGAGTGAGTAGTCGCGCGGCTCCTCGATCACGATGCTGCGCGACAAGTCGAAGGTCGCACCGCGTTCCCAGCGCAGCATGAGCGACGCCGCGTACTCGCCCGGGACCAAGTCATGCAGCTCGAAGCGGCCCGTCTCGTCGGTGGTGAGCTCCCAATCGCGGTCATGACCCGGGGGGACGACCCGGCGGTTCACCTGCACGAGTGCATTCGCGACCGGCGCGTTCTTGGAGTCGAGCAACCGTCCGAGCAGCTTCGCACCGCGACGGAGCTCGACCGTGCGCGGCCGTGTATTCGGCCCGACGTCGAAAGGCCCGTCCGTGGCCGGAGCGAAGCCCGCGGTCTCGACGTACAGCGACATGGGCTCCAGGGGCAGGTTCTCGAAGGCGAACGCGCCTTGTTCGTCGGTGCGAACGTTCGCCGCGCTGCGCTTCGTGTATTCCTCCCAAGGTCCGAGTGGATCGCGCGGAGTCGCACGCCAGACGACGGCGTTCGCGATCGGAGTCCCGCGCTCGACGTCGAGCACCCGTCCGGTCACGCGCGCCCCCTTGCTCAAGGCGACGACGATGGGCCCGCCCTCGTGGTCGAAGGTCGCG
The DNA here is from genome assembly GCA_016220035.1 of Planctomycetota bacterium. GTDB lineage: Bacteria > Planctomycetota > UBA1135 > UBA1135 > JADJNY01. The sequence goes on from JACRIO010000334.1 coordinate 11,683, forward strand.
ACCGCGCGCGGGACGATCGTCGGACCGTACCCCACGGCCGAAATCTCGAGCGCGGTCACGGCGTCGAGCTCCAGGTCCTCGTCTCCCGTACTCCATCGCCCGTCGGCATGGCTCACGTCGACACCCGGGTCGGACCACTCGGCGCCGTAGCCGGACACCTGCTGTTCGCCCTCCTTCAGCATCGGCGTGACGAATCGCACGCGGAAGCGCTGGATTGGCGCGTTCGTGGCGGCGTCGAGGACGCGGCCAGACAGACCCGCCGAGCGCGGCATGACGATGCGATGAAACGAGCTCGGATCGAGGGGCACGCTCGTGCGCACGAAGCCCTTGGCGTCGCACTCGAGGTGCGTGTGCTCCCGCTCCGGAATCCCCGCAAGCGTGAAGGTCCCATCCGCCGCCGATTTCCCCGCGGAGATGTCCAGATAGTCGTTCGTGACGCACACGTACACGCTCGCTTCGGGGATCGGTGCGCCGCGATCGTCGACGACGGCGCCGCGCGCGGTGAGTCCCGGTCCGAGCACCAGGACGACCTCGGCGCGGAACTCGCCGTGTCCCGGCAGATCGAGGTCGCGTAGGACAGGCGCGTAGCCCTGCAAGGAAGCTCCACAGTGCTTCTCGTTGCGCGGAACACGGCGAATCACGAACCGGCCTTCCTCCCCGGCGATCGTCGGGGCAGCGTCCGACGAGTTCGCCGAGTCGCCCAAGAAGACCAACGCGCCGGGAAGTGGAGTGCCCGCTTCGTCGACGACGCGCCCCTGGAGTTCGAGCCCGCGCTCGAGCACGAACCGCACTTCCTCCGCTGGCACCTTCCGGTCCTGGAAGTCGCGGCGAAGCCGTACGAACCCGGGCGCGTCGATCCAGATCGCGAGCCACTCCTCGTGCTCGCGAAGGCCGTCGAGCACGAAGCGCCCCGTCGAGTCCGTCTTCGCGCGACGGCCCACGAACGAAGGACCATCGACCGTCGCACCCTCGACCGGGCGTCCACGATCGTCGAGAACTTGGCCGTGGAGGAGGACGCTTCGCTCGAGTCGGAGCTCGAGCCCCTCGACGCGTGCGCCTCCCGCGACGTGCGCCACTGCCTTGCACTCCGCGTACCCCTCGGCCCAGGCCGTGACGTACTCGTGCTCGAGCAGTGTCGATGTCCGGAGCTCGAACTTGCCCTCGTGATCGGTCGTCGTGTCGCCTCCGCGCGCATCCACGGTCGCGGAGGCGATCGGAGCACCGCTCATGTCGAGCACGACGCCGCTGACGCCCACGTCGAGCGGATAGAGCACGACCACGAGGTCTTGCGGAGCTGGCGCGCCGCGGAGCACGAGCTGCTCGCGTCGGAAGCCGATGAACCCCGGTGTTTTCGGGTGCAACACCACGCGCACCGCGGTCGATGGAGGGGCGAGTTCGACGACGAACACTCCGTCGGATCCGCTGAGCACGGGAGCATCGAAGATCCGTTCGCCTGGGCCGTCGTATCCCGAGACGATCTCGATGTGGATCGTCGCGTTGGACATCGGCTCCGTCCGGCCGTGAAGCGCGCGACCACGCACGCGCCACGTGTGCTCGACCGCCGTCGAGCGGTCGGGGGCCTCGGTCTCGATCTCGACCTGGCTCGCGAGCGCACTCGGGTTCGATTCGGCCGCGCGTTCGGCGTCGACGGCCTCCATGCTCGCCGCCGCGGGGGCGACGTCATGCTCGAGCGTTGCTTCTGGACTGGTCGACGGCTCCCACGGCCGCGTCCAGAGCACGCACGTCGCCACCACGACCGCCGCGACCACCACGAGCTTCGTCTTCGTCCCCACGAGCACACTCCCGAGCGTCTTCGCTCCCCCGAGGCCCCCCACCGTCCAACCGACGTGTCCGATTTCCGCGAGCGGCGCGAGCAGCGCGAGGAACTCGCCGCGTCGGTGCGCGTTCTTCGCGTCGAGCCGAGCGCGCAACCGCTCGATGCCGCGCTTCACGCGCGTGCGCGCCGTCTCGACGGGCACGCCGAGGCGTTCGGCGATCGCACGCGGCGGCAAGTCGTCGACGAGCCGGAGCTGCACCGCCGTTCGATACGGTTCCTCGAGCGCCTCCAGCGCGTCGAGGAGCTCGCGCAGGAGCTCCACGCGCCCCGCCGCGTCCGCCGCCGACGGCAGGGCTTCGGGTCGCGCTCCCGCGTGCTCACGCCGCACGCGGCGCGCTTCGTTGCGCCGCATTCCGCTCGCGACGCGCCGCACCGCTTCGTTCAACCATCCGCCGGACGGCGCGGCGTTCCCCTGCGATCGCAAGGCCGCGAGCCACGCCTCCTGCACTGCGTCCTCCGCGAGCGACGGCTCGAACAAGATCCCGCGCGCGATGCGCCGCAGTGCGGCGGTTTCGCGCCCGAGGTCGATCGGGAGCTCGTCGGTGCGGTCCATGCACCGTTCATGGTCGCACGGATCGAATTCGGTCCAAGGATTCCGGGCGGGGAGCGCGTGCTCGGGCCCGGTCCGGCGCGCGTCACCACACGATCGTCCAGCCGTTGGTCAGGTTGGAGACGCCGGACGGACAGAACGTGACCGCCGCGTTGCGGTAGTAGGCCTGGTAGTAGCGCGTTTCCCCGCTGCCCACCGTGACGCCCCCGCGATAGGACAGCGTCCAGGTGTCGGCGGCATCGGGGAAGCTGCTCGTGCCGAAGACGTTCTGCCGGACGCGCAGGCGGATCAGTTGACCGCCCACGCAGCGCACGCCGTCGTTGAGGATGCTGTCCGCGAGACCGTCGCCCTGCAGGAAGATGCACGCGACCGAGAGCGGCATGCCCGTAGCCGTCAGCGCGACATCGTCGAAGCCGATCGTGCCGTTGGCTTCGAGCAGCCCGCCGTCGGGATTCATGCTGTTGCCGCAGCCGTGGCCCGGCGCACCGAAGTTCGCGCACGGACACGGCGACGAGTGCGTCGTGTCCAATCCGTCGCCGAAGCAGAACGGCGCGCCGCTCTCCGCCGGTCGGATCACGATGTCGAGACCGGTCGAGTCGCACGCGAACTCGCTCATGGGGTCGACGATGAAGTAGAGGAAGTCGCCCTCGGCGACCGCGAGCGACACCAAGCTCGCCCCGCCGACACCGGCGCGGAAATCCTGAGCCCCGCCGTCGGGGATGGCGCCCGAAGCCAGCGTCGTGTTGGTCACGCCGTCGTACCGGTCGATGGACCACGCGATGCCGTCAGGGGAGCTCGCGCACGTGTTGTCCAGGTCCTGAACTCCGCCGATGATCGACACGCGGCCCGTGTACGGACTCCTCCAACCCACGATGACGAGCTGGTCGCTCAGCGGATGGACGTTGACGACGCCCGCGGGCCATTCGATTCCGATGATCGACTGGTGCGCTCCCGTGTTGTTGATGGCGACGGAGGGCAGATTGGGATAGCTCGGCGCCTGCACGTGAGTTCCCTGCCAAGTCTCCAAGCCCGGCACGGTGAACATGTCGGTGAAGTAGTCCGACAGCAGCGTGTACATCGAGGGATCGTGAGCGGGGAAGGTGGCCGGATCGCTGCCGAGGAAGTGCCACACGCCCAGATTGCCGCAGGCGTCGCGGTTCGGATTCTCCTGATCGGGCGCGACGCGGAAGTCCGCTGCCAAGCTCCACTGCCCACACGGGATCGGCGCAGTGCAGGGGATCTGCTCGAACGTGCACTGGAAGCTGCCGACGTTGTTGAACCATCCGTAGCCGTCGCAGACTCCGAGGAAAAGGCGCGTAGCGCCCGGCGGGACGCGGAAGGTCTGGACCGTGACGCCGTCCGCGCGCAGGCCGTCGCCGATGAAGAAGGTCTGGTGCAGCGCTGGAGCCAGACTAACGAAGTCCTGCGATGCGGGCGTGCTGAAGTCGAGCGCCGTCGGCGGTGGACCGGAGTTCGTCGTGTCGGTCAGGAAGACCCCGAGCAGGCAGCACACGGGCATCGTGTACCCCGCGATGCCGAGGTCGGCGGAGCTCGCTTGGCTGAAGCCGCCGTCCGGACCGTAGAAGGGATTCGCGGGGCCGTAGCTGACCGAACCCGTGACGTTCGTGAAGCGCACGGTCTCGCACGGCGACACGATCAACGGCACGAGTAGCGGCGACTGCGCCGGCGCCGTGTCCGAGTGCGAGGTCGCGCCGTCGGGCTGGCCCGCGAGGAACGGATCACCCTGCGCGCCGACGACGAGACCCGGAGCGCTCGTGTGGAACTCGAGCACGACCTCGTACCAGTCCGCGCCGCCCCACGGGTTGTCGTCGAACTCGATGACGACGCGATAGCCGTTGGCGGCGGTGGGAAACTCGACGATCGTGCACTGGTTGCGGACCTGCACGAGGTGGAGGACCGCGGTGAAGCTCGCGCTCGGCAAGCTTGGGACGAGGCCCGTGAACACATCGGAGGAGCAGTTGCAGAAGCGGTTCTCGCAAGTCGAGGCGTCCGGCCAGTTGGGGAGCCATGCGGCCACGCCGAGGTACGTCGGTTGGATCGGCGAACCCGTGTCGCAGTCGAGCCTTCCCGGCGCCGCGAAGTCGAACTGACTCCACTGCGCCGTGTCGCCTTGCAGCGTGAGTTGGCTGCGGCCGTCGATCCAGGCCCGCACGTTCAGCGTGTCGGCGCGACCGCCGACCGCCGACGTGCTCACGCACAACGCGATCGAAAACGCCATCCCAATGGAAGCGACGAAGAAACGAGAGGTCCGCATGACGACGCTCCTTGCTCGAACGTGTCGAACGACTGGAGAATGCGCTCCCATTCTCGGGCGAGCGGACCGGTTGCGCGGCTCTGCCGTCGTCGTAGGGAGCTTCGGTCTAGTCCGTACCGGCCCCGCGCCTGTTCGAAGCGCCCGAGTGACCGCGGCGGCCGGATCTACGAAGCGCGGCCATGGTCCGAGCTCGAGACGCCCGCACCGCTCAGGTCTGCCGGATCCGATCGCTCTTCGCGACGGCGCTCCGCCAGGGCGAGAAAGACCAAGTTCGGACGCGCTCAGGTCTGCCCGATCCAATCGCTCTTCGCGACGGCTTTCCAGCGCGCGCGAATGGAGTCGTGGGCTTCCTTCGGCAGCGCGCCGGCGGCGAGGAGCTCCGCGTTCTGCTTCCAACGCTCGGGCTTCGTCGTGCCGACGATGAGCACGCACACGCCCGGCTGCATCGCGGTGAAACGCATCGCGGTCGCGGCGGGGCCGTCGAGGCCTTCGTTCTTGCGCGCGTCGCCCTTCGCCCACGCGTAGTCGAGTTCCTGCAGGCGCTTCCAATACGTTTCGTGGTACCCGCTCTCGGGCTTCGCGTCGTAGCGCCACGCCGCGTTCGCGATCGGACGCTTCGCGATGACGCCCATCTGCTTTTCCTTCGCGAGCGGAAGCGTGAGCTCGATGCACTCCTGGTCCGCGACGTTGATCGAGGTCTGGAGCGAGTCGAAGCGTTCGCTCTCGACGGCCCACTTCGCGGTGAGCGAGTCGCCGCTGTAGCCGACGTAGCGCGTCTTGCCTTGCTTCTTCGCTTGCTCGAGCCCCTCGATGCACTCGCCCTTCTTCAACTCGTCGAGCGAACACGAGTGGAGCTGCACGAGGTCGACCGCGTCCGTCTTCAAGCGTTTCAAGCTGCGCTCGACCGATGCGAGCACGCCCTCCTTCGTCCACGCATCGCCGCGCGTCCCGTCGGCACGCACGTGCCCGCACTTCGTGAAGAGGTAGTACTCCTTGCGCCGCGCACCGATGGCTTCGCCGATGGCTACTTCGGAGTCGAGGTAGCACTCCGCCGTGTCGACGACGTTGAGCCCCGCATCGAGCGCCGCGTTGAGCAGCTTCGCGACCGTCGCCTTGTCCGTCTTCTCGTACCCGATCTCCGCGCCGCCGAAGCCGAGCACGGCGACCTGCATGTCCGTCTTGCCGAACTTGCGACGCTCGAGCGCTCCGGGCACGAGGAACGAGCTCGCGTCCGCGTCCCTCGCGCCACTCATGAACGGCGGCGCGGTGAAGGAGCTCGCGCCGTGCGCGCGGTGACTCAGCGTCCACGCGGCGAGCGAGGCCGCCGCCGAAAACTGGAGGAACTCACGCCGTGAAGTCGATCGCGTGCTCATCTCGCACTCCTTGGAGAACCGGTGCCGGTCGGGGAACGTCGCGGAGCGTATCACTCCCACTAGGCTCGATCGCGCGACGGCCGAGTTCGCCCCATGCGGATCGGGGAACGCCGCGGAGCTCATCACTCGGCCCGCGATCGATCGCGCGAGACGGCCGAGTTCGTCCCAACCCGCGCGGCCGATCGTGCGGGGTGCACATTGTTGGCATCGCGCGGCGCGCGTCGTCCAATGCACGGCCATGAACTCGAGCCCCGACGTCTCCCGCGCGCCCGTCTGGCTGCGCGCCGTCGTGTTCACGCTGCTCTTCCCCGGCACCGTGCTCGTCTACGCGCCGCTCGTGCTCTCGTGGTGCTTCGAGGACGTGTGGACGCTTCCTCTCGGCTCGCTGCGCCACGCGGGATGGCCGCTGATCGCGTTCGGCGCGCTCGGCTACCTCGCCTGCGCGGCGAACTTCGTCCGTCGCGGCCGCGGCACGCCCGCGCCGTGGGACGCGCCGACAGCCCTCGTCGACGGCGGCCTCTATCGCTTCGTGCGCAACCCGATGTACGTCGCGCTCGCGACGATCCTCGTCGGCGAAGCGCTCGTGACGAGCTCCGGCGTGCTCCTCGCGTACACGGCGCTCATGTGGATTCTCTTCCACCACCGCGTCGTCACCTACGAGGAGCGCGTCCTCCGCCGCGATTTCGGCGTACCGTTCGAGCACTACTGCGCCCGTGTGCCGCGCTGGTTCCCGCGCCGGCCGCGGTCGTGAACGATGCTCCGGATGGATCGGGATTCGTCACTCGGTCCCGAACCACTCGCGCAGGATCGCAAGCAAGCGTGCGAAGGCCGCGTCCTGGCAGCGCTGCACACCGACGCGCGCGCCGAGCTCTTTGAACTGCGCCGCCGATCGAGGCACGCGGCGTTCACGCAGCGCGACGAGGTAGGCGCTTTTTGGGATCGGAGGGTTTGGAGCTCGAAGGTGGCCATTGTCCGTGCTGCTCCAACCAGCCGCGGAGCTCCCCCATCGAGACCCAGCCGAGAGCGCGGGCGACGTGCGCGTGCTCGTGCGACTTCGCGTAGGGCGCGAGCATGAGGTGCGCGCCGCGGAATACGCCGGGATTGCGCTGTCCGTGTCGGATCCAGACCGGCTCGCGCGGAGCGCGGATTCCAAGAGCCTGCGGACGCGACAACAGTCCCCGCAGTCCTTGCTCGATGTCGAGATCGGGCGTGAGGACGACGAGGTCGCCGATCAACCGAGCACTCCCGCGGCGAACAGCGAACCGAGCGATCTCGCCCTTCCAATCCGAGAGACGCGGATGCTCCGTGCCCGCGACGATGTCGACGGCGCCGTTCGCGTCCTTCGCGAAACAGAGGAGTTCGTCCGCGCGCGCGAGCCCGAGCACGACGGGCGAGTGCGATGCGCAGAGCACTTGCGCGCCGTAGACGGAGCTCAGCGATTGGTACACCGCTTCGACCGCGCGCGGGTGGATCCCGTTCTCGGGTTCCTCGACGAGGTAGATGCCCGACACCGAGGGAAGGTAGGCGAGCAGCGTCAACGCGAACAGCCGAAGCGTCCCGTCCGAGACGAGCCACGACGGCGCGATCAAGCCGTTCTCGTATTCGACGACGAGGTAGCGGTGACGGTCCTCGGGGCGCTCGATCACCGAGACGCCGCGCAGGTCGGGGATCGCCGTCTTGACGTGCGCGATCCAACGTTGGAAGCGTTCTGCGTCCGCGTCCTTCAGCGCCTGGACGACCCACGGCAGGTTCGAGCCGTCGGGAAGGAAGCGCGACGGAGATCCGGGCGGACTCGGACGGCGCAACGCCTCCGCGCTCAGGTTGACGCGCTGAACGCCTTCGAGGAGGAAGCGACGCGCCCACGTCGCGGCCGGGAAGCGCGCTTCGTCCTCGGGGATGTTCGCGAGCGCGGAGCGCTCCGGTCCGAGACGGAAGGGGCTGCTCCAGTTCGATGTTTCCGCCTGGAAGTAGTCGTTGCCCGAGTCCGGGTTCTTCTTGACGACGCTCCGCCACCCCTTGGGCGCGTGCTTGTTGGGTTGTTGGACGATGTGCTCCGGTGGATCGACGAGCTCGGGAAAGAGCGTGCGCTCCCCACGTCGAGGGCTCGCCGGTGCATCACCAGGCAGGAGCCAGAAGTTCTCCGTGGCGAGCCGCACCTCGCCGGCCGGACCGGCGACTTCGATGCTCACTTCGTAGCGTGCGTGCGAGCACGCGCCGTTGCCCGTCGACTTGCGCCGCTCCTCCGGAACCTGGAATTCGATCGCGAGCTCGAAGCCCGTGCCGACGCGCATCCAACAGAGGTGCAGCGGATCCGCCGCGCGCGCGGGTACGCGAATGCCGTCGCCGAGGATCGCGTTGCGCGGTCCGACGCGGACGAGGTCTCCGAGGAAGCCGATCACGTCGAGGAACGAACTCTTGCCGGAGCCGTTGGGCCCGACCAGCGTGTGGAACTTCCCGACCCGCCGCGCAACGTGGCGCAGGGAACGGTAACGGAGCGCTTCGATCTTCGTGATCATCGGTCGCGAGGCCGGATCGTACCTCCAGCGCGAAGCACGACCAGCCGGTCGAGCGGTCGACGAGCTCACTTCCCCGCGAGCAGCCGCACACTCCAGCGTTCGTGGAGCGCCAGGAGCGCGAGGCGATTGCGCACGAGGGCCGTGCCTTCGGCGCGCAGCGGGTCCTTCGGCTCGATCGAGAGCAACGCGTAGCGGTCGACGGGCTCGGGCTCGCCGCCGTTCACGCGCGCGAGCAGGCGATTGGCCTGATCGGCGACGCGCTCGCCCTCGCACGCCCATTCCTGATCGAGCACGGCGTGGAGGAGGAACGCATTGGCCCTGCGGCCGAGCGCGAGCACGGGAGCGAGCTCCGCGTCGGTCCACTTCACCGTCGGAGCGCGCAGGAGCTTCTGCACCGCGAACAGCTCGCGCGCCGAGAGCCCGTGGAACCAGCGCTCGACCGGCACGCCCTCGCGCGTGCGCAGCCACGCCTCCCACCGCGCGCGCGCGCCGCCCGCGTCGGGCTGGGCCATGCGGTGATCGTGCGTGCGGAAGCCGATCCACTCGCGGTCGACGTCGTCGAGCCGCAGGTCGGTGAAGTCCTCGAG
>JACRIO010000335.1 GCA_016220035.1 Planctomycetota bacterium
CCCGGCGCGGAGCGCCGCCACTGGCGGCGCGCCGCGGCGTTCCGCGGCGGGGGTGCTGTTCCAGGACATGGGCGGCGCGCCGTTCTACCAGCGCTCCGGGGGCCGGACCAGTCCGCGCCCGGACTGTTCGACCGGCGGGCGCGCGGGCATGATCTCGCGCGATGACCGCCGAAGCGCCCCACGAACACCGGCTGCGCGTGCGTTACGCCGAGACCGACCAGATGGGCGTCGTGCACCACGCGAACTACCTGCTCTATCTGGAGGAGAGCCGTACGCGACTGATGGCCGAGCGCGGCTGTTCGTACGCGGAGCTCGAGCGGCGCGGGATCGGCCTGCCCGTGCGTCGGCTCGAGCTGCGCTTCCGTCGGCCGGCCGTCTACGAGGAGGAGCTCGTCGTGCGGACGCGCGTCCAGTCCCTCCGCGCCGCGTCGATCACCTTCGAGAGCGAGGTCGTGCGTGCGGCGGACAGCGCGTTGATCGCGAGCGGCTGGATCGAGCTCGCCTGCATCGACCTCCACGATCGCAAGCGCGGCCCCATCGCCCTTCCCGCGGAGCTGCGCGCGCTCTTCCCCGCGGGCTGAGGCGGGGGTTCGGCGTCAGAGGCGCTCTTCCTCGGGAGGCGAAGGCCAATCCTGGCGGCCGTCGATGTGCTCCAGCGCGTGCTGTTGCTCCATTTCAGGCATCGGACGGCCGGGCAGCAGGGCCGGGAGCGCGTCGAGCAGCCGATCCCGGCAGGCCGGACAGGTGCTTCCGTTCGGCAGCTGGTTGAGACGCGGCGGCTCGCTCGTGGCGAGGCCGCAGGTGAAGCACAGGGTCGGACTGGAAGCGGGCATGGTCCGGAGATCGACTCGGGGCCGGCCCGGCCTTGAGGAGCGCCCACCCGCCCCGACACTCCCGTTCACGGAAGATCGCTCGTCCCGGGTGGCGCGGAGCGTCGATGAACCCTAGAATCCAGGGTCCCAGCCGCCTCGGCGGCCTTTTTTCGACCCCGAAATAGCACCGAAACGGTGCTCTTTGCGTGCTCCAACTCACCAAACGAACCGAGTACGGCCTGATCGCCATCGTCCACATGGCGGACCGCCAGGGCGCGGTGGTCAGCGTGCGTGAGATCAGCGAGCACTACAGCGTGCCGCGTCGACTCCTCGCCGAAGTGCTCAAGGACCTGTGCCGGTCCAACCTCGTCGAGTCCCAGCGCGGCGCGACCGGCGGCTACCAGCTCGCGCGTCCCGCGGTCTCGATCACGCTCGGGGAGATCGTCACCGCGCTGGAGGGCCCGCCTTCCGTCTCGAGCTGCGAGGCGCTCGCTCCCGCGAAGCACGGCGAGTGCGACCTCGAGCCGCGCTGCCCGATCCGCTCGCCGCTGCACCGCATCCGCGAGGGCATCTGGGCCCTGATGGAACGCACGACGCTGAGCTCGCTCGTCCAACACGGTCCGCTCGTCGCCCTCGAACGCCCGCTCGTCTTCTTGCCGGGCCCCGCACCCTCGGCCCAACCGTCATGAAGCTGCCCATCTACCTCGACTACCAGGCCACGACCCCGCTCGATCCGCGCGTGCTCGAGGCCATGCTCCCCTACTTCACCGAGCACTTCGGGAACGCCGCGTCGCGCAGCCATCCGTTCGGCTGGACCGCCGAGCAGGCGGTGGAGAAAGCCCGCGGGCAGATCGCCGAGCTCATCGGAGCGTCGCCCAAGGAGATCGTCTTCACCTCCGGCTCGACGGAAGCGATCAACCTCGCGCTCAAGGGCGCCGCGGAGATGTACTCCGACAAGGGGAAGCACATCGTCACGAGCGAGGTCGAGCACAAGGCCGTCCTCGACACGTGCAAGCACCTCGAGCAGATCGGCTACGAGGTCACCTACCTGAAGCCGACCAAGACCGGCCGCGTGACGCGCGCGATGGTCGAGGCCGCGTTGCGTCCCGACACGATCCTCGTGGCCCTCCTGTGGGCCAACAACGAGGTCGGCACGCTCAACCCGATCCGCGAGATCGGCGACCTGTGCCACGCGAAGGGCGTGCTGTTCTTCACGGACGCGACGCAGGCCGTCGGCAAGGTGCCGGTCGACGTCGAGGCGGATCACGTCGACCTGCTCTGCCTCTCGGGCCACAAGCTCTACGGGCCCAAGGGCATCGGCTGCCTCTACGTGCGGCGCAAGAACCCGCGCGTGCGCCTCGTCGCGCAGATGGACGGCGGCGGGCACGAACGCGGCATGCGCTCGGGCACGCTCAACGTCCCGGGCATCGTGGGCCTCGGGAAGGCGTGCGAGCTCTGCCGCGTCGACTTCGAGAAGGACACGGCGCACACGAAGGCGCTGCGCGACGAGTTCGAGAAGCGCATCTTCGCGGCGCTCGACCACGTCGCGCTCAACGGCGATCCCGATCACCGGCTGCCCAACAACTCGAACCTCTCGTTCGCCTACGTCGAAGGCGAATCGATGATCATGGGCATCAAGGACATCGCGGTGTCCTCGGGCTCCGCCTGCACGTCCGCGAGCCTCGAACCGAGCCACGTCCTGCGCGCGATGGGCGTCGGGGACGAACTGGCGCACAGCTCGATCCGCTTCGGCTTCGGGCGCTTCTCCAAGCGCGAGGACGTCGATTTCGCCGTCGACCAGGTGGTCAAGGCGGTCAAGCGTCTGCGCGAGCTCTCGCCGCTCTACGAGATGGTCCAGGAGGGCATCGACCTCTCGACCGTGAACTGGCAGGGCGGCCACTAGTCCACACGAACACGAGGAAACGACCATGGCGTACAGCGACAAGGTCATCGACCACTACAACAACCCCAGGAACGTCGGCTCGCTCGACAAGGCGAAGACGAGCGTCGGCACCGGCGTCGTCGGCGCGCCCGAGTGCGGCGACGTGATGAAGCTCCAGATCGAAGTCGAGGGCGACCGCATCGTCGACGCGAAGTTCAAGACCTTCGGCTGCGGCTCGGCGATCGCGAGCTCGTCGCTCGCCACCGAGTGGATCAAGGGCAAGACGCTCGACGAGGCGATGGCGATCAAGAACACGGAGATCGTCGAGGAGCTCTCGCTCCCGCCCGTGAAGATCCACTGCAGCGTGCTCGCGGAGGACGCGATCAAGTCGGCCATCGCCGACTACAAGGCCAAGAACGAGGCCGCCGCACCGGCCGTGAAGGAGGCGCGCTCGTGATCACGATCACCGAAAAGGCGGTGAAGGAGATCCGCCGCATCATCGAGGACCAGAAGCTCCCCGAGAACACCGCGCTCCGCGTCGGCGTCAAGGGCGGCGGCTGCTCGGGCTTCTCGTACACGCTCGGCTTCGACGACCACGTCGGCGAGATCGATCAGCTGACCGAGGTCGACGGCGTGCGCGTCGTGTGCGACCCGAAGAGCTTCCTCTACCTCAGCGGCACCCAGATCGACTTCGAGGACAACCTGATGGGCCGCGGCTTCAAGTTCGGGAACCCGAACGCATCGAAGACGTGCGGCTGCGGCGAGTCGTTCTCGGTCTGACGCGGCGCACGGGGTCCATGAGCGCGTGTCCGCACTGTCAGGCAGCGATCGAGACGCCGCTCGCGTGCGCTGCGTGCGGCACCGTCCTCGATCCGATCGGCGACACGACGCCCTACGAGCTCCTCGGACTGCCGCTCGCGTGGTCGATCGACCCCTCCGAGTTGAAGAAGCGCCTCGCGCGCTACGGGCGGCTCGTGCACCCCGATTTCTTCGCGCAGGCTCCGGACGAGGAGCGCGAGCGAGCCGAACAGGCGAGTGCGCGCCTCAACGCGGCGCACGCGCTCCTCGCCGACGACACGGCGCGCGCGGACTGGCTCGTGGAGCACCTCGGTGGCCCGCGATCGGAGAACGAGCGCGAACTCCCCCGCGCGTTCCTGCTCGAGGTGCTCGATTGGAACGAGGAGCTCGAAGCGCTCTCCGCGGGGTCCAACGCGCCCGGCGCTGCTTCACGGCTCGATGCGTTGGCGCGGAGTCTCGAGGCGCGACGCGACGAGGGCTCGGCCGCCGTCGCGCGGCTCCTGACGCCGCTCCCCTCCCGCGGATCGCCGGGGCTCGTGCGCGTCCGACAGGAGCTCAACGTGCTGAGCTACCTCGAACGCGCGCTGGGTGAGATCGAAGCCCTTCGAAGCGGCAACGTCGCCCGCCGCTGATCCGAACATGCCCTACATCGAACTCAACGTCCTCAACAACACCGCGACCGACGTCGCGGTGGGCATCGACCTCGGCACGACCAACTCGCTCGTCGCGATCTGGCGCGACGGTCGACCGGTCGTGCTGGCGCCCGAGGGCCGCTCGGGCCTCGTCCCCTCCGTGGTCTACGTGCCCTCGGAGGGCACGCCGGTCGTCGGGCGCGAAGCGCGCGACCAGGCCGTCGTCGATCCGCGCCACACCGTGTTCAGCATCAAGCGCTTCATGGGCCGCGGACTCGCCGACGTGCGGAGCGAGCTCGCCGCACGACCCTACTCGGCGACGCAGACGGAGCGCGGACTCGTGCAGCTCGAGCTGCGCGGACGGAAGTACACGCCGCAGGAGCTCTCGGCGTTGATCCTGATGAAGGTGCGCGACGTCGCGTGCGCCGCGCTCGGTGGACAACCGGTGACGCGCGCCGTGATCACGGTGCCCGCGTACTTCGACGACGCGCAGCGCCAGGCCACGCGCGACGCGGCGCACCTCGCCGGCCTCGAGGTGCTCCGCATCGTGAACGAGCCGACTGCGGCGAGCCTCGCCTACGGCCTCGACCAGCGCGACAAGGGCAACGTCGCCGTGTTCGACCTAGGCGGAGGCACGTTCGACGTCTCGATCCTCGCGATCGAGGACGGCGTCTTTCGCGTCCTCTCGACGAACGGGGACACGCACCTCGGCGGCGACGACTTCGACGAGCGCCTCGCGGAGCTCGCGCGCTCGGAGATCGGCCCCGTCGCGGGCGCGCGGGTGCTCGAGGATCCCGGCTTCCAACAGGCCGTGCGCCTCGCGGCGGAGCGCTGCAAGATCGAACTCACGGCTCAGCCCGAAGCCGACCTGCACCTCGTCGTGCCCGAGCTGCGCCTCAATTGGCGTCGGCGGGTGACGCGCGAGGAGTTCGAGGGGCGCGTCGCGGACCTGCTCCAGCGCGCGATGGACTGCTGCAGGCGCGCGCTCTCGGACGCGCATTTGAAGGCCGCGCAGGTCGACGAGGTCGTGCTCGTCGGCGGCTCGACGCGCGTTCCCATCGTGCGCGCGCGCGTCGAGGCGTTCTTCGGCCGCAAGCCGCACACCGAACTCGACCCCGACCAGGTCGTGGCGCTCGGAGCGGCCGTCCAGGCGCACATCCTCACGGGCGGCAAGCGCGACATGCTGCTCATGGACGTGACGCCGCTGTCGCTCGGCATCGAGACGATGGGCGGCGCGGTCGACAAGGTCATCCAGCGCAACACGACGATCCCGTGCGCCGCGACCGTCGGCTACACGACCTACGCGGACAACCAGACGGGCCTCGATTTCCACATCGTGCAGGGCGAGCGCGAGCTCGCCAAGGACTGCCGCTCGCTCGGCCGTTTCCAACTGAAGGGCGTGCCGCCGATGCCGGCCGGTCTCGCCCGCATCGCCGTGCGCTTCCACATCGACGCGGACGGCGTGCTGCGCGTGTCCGCGAAGGAGGAATCGACGGGCAAGTCGGCGCAGATCGACGTCCAACCGATGCACGGCCTCACCGACCTCGAGGTCGAGGGCATGCTGAAGGCCGGCTTCGCGCACGCGCGCGACGACTTCCAGGCGCGCCGCGCCGCCGACTTGAAGATCGAGATCGGCACGATGCTGCACGCGACGGAGAAGCACCTGCACGCGGCGCACGGCGGGCTCGACAAGGAAACCTATCGCGACCTCGAGGACGCGATCTCCCGTGCGCGCGAAGCGGCGCGACAGGACGACGGTACGGCGCTCCAGAAGGCGCGCGACGAGCTCGAGCGCGCAACGCTGCCGCTCGCGGCGCTGCTCATGAACAACGTGGCGCAGAAGGCGTTGATGGGTCGCAAGCTCGGCGACGTGTGAGGCCGAGCGGCCCACGCATCAGCCCGCGCTGAAGACGGCGAGCAGGATCGTCGCGGCGACCAGCACGGCGACGCACGCGAGCCTCCAGCGCCGTTCCGCGGCCCAGAGGAGGAGCTCCAGGCCCTCGCCGCACGCTTCGAGCAGGTCGCACCAGCCCATGCGCCTGCCTAGCGCGGGGAGAACGACCGCATTCTCTCGGACCCGGCCTTTCCAGCCCGGTTGGAACGAAGGAGCCCGGCCTACGGCTTCGCCTTCCCCTGCGCCGCGACCGCGTGCTGTGCGGCCGCGATTTCGTCCGCGCTGGCGAGGTACCGGCGACCCAGCGGCCTCAGGTTCGCGTCGAGCTCGTACACGAGCGGGATCCCGGTCGGGATGTTCAGGGAGACGATCTCGTCGTCGGGGATCCGATCGAGGTGCTTCACGAGCGCCCGCAGGGAATTCCCGTGTGCCGCCACGATCAACCGCTCCCCCGCCTTCACGCGCGGCGCGAGCACGCCCTCCCAGTACGGCACGACACGCGCGACCGTGTCCTTCAGCGATTCGGCCGCGGGACGCTGCGCGAACGTGAGCGCGGCGTAGCGCCGATCGCCCGCCGGATTCTCCGTGTCGCCCGGGGCATAGGCCGGCGGCGGAATGGCGTAGCTGCGCCGCCACACGAGGACCTGGGCCTCCCCGTGCCGCGCGGCCGTCTCGGCCTTGTCGAGGCCCGTCAACGCGCCGTAGTGGCGCTCGTTGAGCCGCCAATCGCGCGTTTCGGGGATCCACATGCGGTCGAGCTCCTCGAGCACGATCGCGAGCGTCTTGATCGCGCGCTTGAGGACCGAGGTGTACGCGACGTCGAAGTCGAAGCCGGCTTCGCGGAGGCGTTTTCCCGCCTCGCGGGCTTCGAGGACGCCCTTCTCGGACAGCGGCACGTCGCGCCAGCCCGTGAAGCGATTCTCGCGGTTCCATTGGCTCTCGCCGTGGCGAACGAGGACGAGTCGATGCATGGGTGCTCCTGCGATCAGGGATCAACCGAGCCGGCGGTCGATCGCGCCGCGCGCGTCGTCGGACAGCCTTCGGACCTCGGCCAGGTCGCGCTCGCACTCCGAGCGGCGCTCCGCCGCCCACGCCTTGTCGGCGAGCCCGCCCGCGTTGATGCGCACGTTCAGGAACGCGGCTTCGGCGGCGCTGCGCAGGCACCACACGCCGGTCGCGGCGTCGCTGGCGAGGTTCGGGTTCACGTCCGGCGCGGCCGCCGCCGCGACGCGGAGCGCGAGGAGGGCGTGCGCGAGCGTGCGGGCGGGCACGTCGAGCGCACCGCGCAGGGCACCTTGGATCGCCGTCGTGCGCGCGTGCTTCTCCGCGTCGTTCGACTTGGGGAGCTTGTAGGCGGCCGTCACCGCGTCGTAGGCCGCGCTGTCCTGGTCGACCAACGGACGCACGGCTCCGCGCAACCGCTCGAGTTCCTCGACCCGGGTCGCCATCGCACCCTCGACCGACGCGAACTTCTCCCCGCTGGTGAAGCGGCACGCCATGGCAGTGAGCGCGGCGCCGACGTCGACCAGGTGGGCCGCGACGCTGCCGCCGCCCGGGGTCGGCGTGCGTTCCGCGAGACGGTTCGAGAACGCGGTCAGGGAGAGGTCGACGAGCGCGGCGTGGAGGGGCATGCGTTGGGTCCGGAGCGGTGCGTGGGCGCGGCATCTTAGCGGTGCGCGCGCGCGCTCGATGCCGGGCCGCAGAGCGGGGCCGCCGGTCGTGGGGTCGTCCCACTTTCGGGAAGAACACGGTGGGCCGAGCGGTCGCCAAGCTTCACCCGGAGCGCGGCGACACGGCTTTTTTCCAAGCGGAACCAATGTATCGACAAGCACTTGGGAGCAATCCACGACCCCAGCCTGGGGATCCTCCCACCACTTTTTCTAGCTTGGCCCCCAGCCGAGGACGGCGCGAGGTCGGATTTCTGGGGCGTCCACGGGCGCCCACCGACCTCACCACCTTGGAAGCCCAACCTCGCTCGACGTTCCGTGTGCCGCTCCCCTGCGCGCACGGCGGTCGGTGCGCGTGCGCGGCTCGACGGCATTGAAAATCGCTTTCGCCACTCCCGAACTGCAGTCGCTGGTGCGCGCCACGAGCCTGGCCGAGGTCTCGGAATCGCTCGCGCGCACGCTTCGGCAGGAAGGCGCCGACATCCGCGTCTTCCTCCCGTGGACTGCCGACCTCAACACCTCCTCGCTGGCGGAGCTCGAGCACGTCGGCGAGGTGCGCGTCCGCGACGGCCAGGGCAAGCAGCCGGTCCAGGTCCACACCGGCCTCCTGGGCGACCTGCCGGTGGTGTTGCTCGACCATCCCCAGCTCCTCCGGAACCGCTATCCGTACGCGGCCGAGGAAGGCCCCTACCCGGACAACTGGCGCCGGTACGCCCTCTACTCGCGCGCCGTGCTGGAGAGCTTCCCGATGCTCGGGTTCGAGCCCGAGATCCTCCACTGCATGGACTGGACGACGGGTTTGATCCCCGTGCTGCGGGAGATCGAGTACGCGGCCAAGCAGCCCGACCATCCCGCCGCCAAGGCCGGCACTTTCTTCGCGGTGCACAACTTCGCGCTCCAGGGCAGTTTCGAGCGGGAGATCCTGCCCCACATCGGCATCCCCCACCGGCTGTTCCAGCACGTCCACGGCGTCGAGCTCGCCGGCAAGGTCAACTACCTCAAGGCCGGCTGCGAGTTCGCGACGATCATCGGCGTGAACTCGCCGAGCCAGTCGGAGCGCCTCCAGGGGACGGACCGCGGCTACGGCCTCGAGGACACTTTCCGCCGCCGCCACAAGGAGCTGGTCGGGATCACCAACGGCGTCGACTACCGCGCCTGGGACCCGTCGAACGACCCGCTCCTTCCGCAGACCTTCTCGTCGAAGGACCGCGAGCTGAACGGCAAGCGCAAGTGCAAGGCGTCGCTGCAGGCCGCGATGGGCCTCGACAACGGAGCGCGCATCCTGCTCGCGGCCGTGATCGGCCGCTTCGACGCGGATTCGGGCTTCGATCTCCTCGCCGAGGTCATGACGCAGATCCTCGAGCGCAACGTCGAGGTCGTGCTCATGGGCTCGGGCAAGCATGACATCCTCGAACGCGTGCGGACGATGGAGACGACGTTCGCGGGGCGCTGCCGCCTGATCGAGGGCTACAACGCCAGCGCCGCCCACACGCTGCTCGGCGGCGCGGACCTCCTGATCCAGCCGTCGCACTTCCACTCGTCCAACTCACTGGTCGCGATCGGCATGCGCTACGGCGTGGCGCCCTTGATCTACGCGCAGAGCGGGCTCGAGGACACGGTGATCGACTACGAGAAGGACAAGCGCAAGGGCACGGGCTTCACGTTCACGCGTTACACCGGCGAAGGCCTGCTCGAAGGCGTCGACCTCGCGCGCAGGGCGTACAACGAAGCGGCCGAGTGGCGCACGATCGCGCACCACTGCTTGAAGCAGGACTTTTCGTGGCAGGCCTCCGCGCGCGAGTACCTCAAGGCGTACCGCCGCGTCACGCGCCGCACGAAGAGCCAGGTCATCGACGATTGATCCCCGCCGCGTGACGTCGGCGCGATCCCGGCATCGAAGAGCACACCTCCATGCGCTGCGTCGGCATCGACCTCGGCGGCACCGCGATCAAAGCCGGCGCCGTGACCCCCGCGGGCGAGATCCTCGCGCGCGGTTCGCGCGCCACGGGGCTCGAGAAGGGCGCCGCGCACGTGCTCGACACGATCGCGGAGCTCGCGCGCGAGCTCGGCGCGCAAGGCGGCCTGGGCCTCGGCGTCCCCGGCCTCGTCGACCACGCGCGCGGCCGCATCGAGAGCTGTCCAAACCTGAAGGTGATGGAGCGCCTTCCCTTGCGTGAGGAGCTCGCTCGGCGCCTGTCCTTCGATCCCGCGCGCATCGTGCTCGAGAACGACGCGAACGCGGCGGCGGCGGGCGAGCACTGGCTCGGCACCGGCCGCGGCGAGCGCGATCTCCTGCTCGTGACGCTCGGCACGGGCGTCGGCGGGGGCCTGATCCTCGACGGGAAGCTCTACGTCGGGCGCGGCGGCATGGCCGGCGAGATCGGTCACGTCGTGGTCGAACCCGGGGGACGGGCGTGCGGCTGCGGCGCGAAGGGCTGCGTCGAGACGCTCGCGTCGGCGACGGCCGCGGCGCGGCGCGCGCGCGAACTCGGTCTGCCCCGTGGAAACCCCGGCGACCTCGTCGAGCTCGCGCGGCTTGCGCGCGCGTCCGACGGGCCAGAGCGCGAGCTCCTCCTCGCCGTCGGGCGCGACCTCGGGTACGCGCTCGCGACGGTGGTCTCGCTTCTCGACGTGCGCACGTTCGTGATCGGCGGCGGCTTCGGAGCGGCGACGGACGTGCTGGCGCCCGGGGTGCTCGCGGGGATCCGCGCGCGCAGCTACGGCGAGCGCCTGGCGGACGTGCGCGGGCGCCCCGCGCTGCTCGGTGCCGACGCGGGCTGGATCGGCGCCGCGGCGCCGCTCGCGCGCTGACCCACGGAGCGTACGCGGACTCGGGCTCGCGCGCGCGCTATCCTCTGCGCCCCCATGAGCGCGACGACCCCCGAGCTCGAACCCGCGGACACAAGGCGCGCGCGCGGCGCGACCATCCTCCAGGTTCGCGACCTCGCGAAGACCTACGGCCGGAGCTTCCTCGGCAAGGGCGGCTTCCGCGCGCTCGACGGCGTGTCGCTCGAGGTCGGACGCGGACAGGTGTTCGGCCTGCTCGGGCCCAACGGCGCGGGCAAGACGACGCTGATCAAGGTGCTGCTCGGCCTCGTGGGCAGCTACGACGGCGACGCGCGGCTGTTCGACCTCCCCGCGGGCCATCCCGACTCGCGTCGGCGCGTCGGCTATCTGCCCGAGGCGCACCGGCTGCCGGGCTACCTCACGGGACGCCAGGTGATCCGCCTGTTCGCGATGATGTCGGGGCTCGACGGCGCCGAGGCGGACCGGCGCATGGCGCGGCTGCTCGAGCTCGTGGGCATGCGCGAGGCCGCCGACCGCAAGGTGCGCGAGTACTCGAAGGGCATGCAGCAGCGGATCGGCATCGCGCAGGCGCTCGTGCACGAGCCCGAGCTCGTCTTCCTCGACGAGCCGACCGACGGCGTCGACCCCGTCGGCCGCGCGTCGATCCGCGCGATCGTGCAGGACCTGAAGGCTCGCGGCGTGACGATCTTCATCAACTCGCACCTCCTGATGGAGGTCGAGCTGATCTGCGACCGCGTCGTGATCATGGTGCAGGGCAAGATCCTGCGCGAAGGGACGATCGACGAGCTCACGCCGCGGACGGGCTCGGTGCGCATCGAGCTGCGCGCGGCGCCCGCGGACCTCGAGCAGCTCCTCGCGGGCCTCGGCACCGGCCTGAAGCGCGACGGGAACGTCTTCGAGGTGAAGCTCAACGACGTCGAGCTCGACCAGACCATCGACCGGCTGCGCGCGCGCGGCCTCGGGATCCGCTCGCTCGATCAGCGACGGTTGTCGCTCGAGGAATCGTTCATCGACATGGTGAAGAAGGTGGCGCGAAGAACGGTCCGACGCTGAAAGCGCTCCTGCTCGACGCCTTCTACCAGTTGCTCGACAACAAGATCTTCCGCGTGCTGCTCGTGCTCGTCTGCGGCATCGTCGCGTGCTTCTTCCTCGTCGGCTTCCAGAAGGACGAGCTGCAGGTGGTCTGGGGCCTGTGGAGCATCCGCTACGAGGACGTCTTCAGCGCGTTCGGCCAGCGGATGGCGGCGGGGTCGGACCTCCAGGGCCTGCTCGTCCAACGCGTGCAATCGACGGTGGTCGAAACGCTCTGCGGCTCGATCGGGATGATCGTGTGTCTCTCCGCGACCGCGTTCTTCCTGCCGCGCATGCTCGAGAAGGGCGCCGCGGACCTCGTGTTCGCGAAGCCCGTGTCGCGCTTCGCCTTGATGCTGTCGCGCTACGTTTCGGGCCTCCTATTCGTGGGCATCCTCGCCGTCGTCGGAACGTTCGGCATCTGGCTCGGCCTGCTCGTCGTCTCGGGCTACAACGATCCCGGCGTGCTCTGGGGCGCGGTCACGCTGATCTACCTCTTCGGCATCCTGCATGCGTTCTCGTGCTGCGTCGGGGTGTTCACGCGCAGCACCGTCGCCGCGATCCTGATGTCCGTCGTGTTCTTCATGGGGACGGGTTGCGTGCATTCGTCCTGGCTCGTGAAGAGCTTCTTCCAGGAGAGCGAGGCGGCCGACGCCGTTCGCGCGGAGCTCGAACACAGCGGAACGGAGGAGACGGGAGAGGTCGTCAAGCCGACCGCGCAGGAGTCCGAGTCGCCGTGGATCATGCGCATGCTCATGACGACGCTCGATTCGCTGCACTACGCGCTGCCCAAGACGAGCGATGCCGACTACCTGACGAAGAAGCTGCGCAAGGCGGTCGAGGGCGAGCCCTGGCGGATCGTCGACGACGATTCGAAGCTCTCCGTGACCGAGCTCCCGGAGGGTTTCGAGATCGTCGAACCGTCCGGCGGCCGGCTGCACGTCGATGCGTCCAAGCAGCCGATCGTGTTCGTCGCGCGCGGAGAGCACGGCGAGGCCGGCCGGATCGAGATCGCGCGCAAGACGCGCATCGTCGAGCGGCCCGATACGAGCGGGAAAGGCGCGCGCACGCGCAAGCTCTCGACGCAGATGGTCGCCGACGCGCTGGTGGAGCACGCGAAGCGCGCGGAGGGCCTCGTCGGCGACGTCGCGATCGAGAAGACGACCGTCGACGGGCTGTACGCGCTCGCGGTGCACTGGACCGCGGGCGGCCAGAACCACACGGTGCACGTGATGACGTCGAACGATTGGGCGCTGGAGATCGCGACCCACTTCGCCGTCGAGTGGAAGCCGACGCTTGGGGGACGGCGCCGCGGACCCCCCGAGCCGGGAGAACGCGGCGTCGTGGAGGAACAGGCCCGGCTGTTGCGCCACTTCCTCGGCGGCGTGCGCATCGCGCGGCAGGTCGACGTCCCGAATCCCGAGGAGTGGTACGAGAAGCGCTTCACGTGGTCGGCGCCGCTCTCGTCGAACATCGCCTTCTCGATCGGGAGCTCGCTCCTCTTCATCGCGCTGATGCTCGGTTGCGCGTGGTGGAAGCTGCGACGCATCGAGTTCTGATGGATCCGAAGCTGATCGACGGCCTGCGCGCGATCGTCGGACCGGCCGGGCTCCTCGCCGACGACGTGCGCCGGAAGCCCTACGAATCGGACGCCCTCGCCTACCTGAAGCGGATTCCGGAGCTCGTCGTGCTCCCGCGCGACACGCGTCAGTGCGCGGCGGTGATGGAGCTCTGCGCACGACACCGCGTGCCGGTCGTCGCGCGCGGCGCGGGCACGGGCCTCTCCGGCGGCGCGACGCCGGTCGAGGGCGGCATCGTGCTCGGCCTCGCGCGCATGCGCGACGTGCTCGCGATCGACCCCGAGCGCCGCATCGCGCGCGTGCAGGCCGGCGTGGTGAACTCCGACCTTTCCATCGCGACGGCGAAGCACGGGCTCTTCTACGCGCCCGATCCGTCGAGCCAGAAGGCGTGCACGCTCGGCGGCAACGTCGCGGAGAACTCGGGCGGCCCGCACTGCTTCCGCCACGGCTCGACGACGCGCCACGTCGAGGGGCTCGTGATCGTCACGGCGCGCGGGGACGTGCTCGACCTGTCGCGACCGCGCGCCGACCCGCTCGGGCTCGACCTCGTGGGGCTCTTCGTCGGCAGCGAAGGGCTCTTCGGCATCGCGACGGAGCTCACGCTGCGACTCCTGCCGATCCCGCCGGTGACGGAGACGCTGCTCGCGATCTACACGAGCCTCGAAGCGGCGTGCCAGGCGGTGACGCAGGTGATCGCGGAAGGGCTCGAGCCGTCCGCGCTCGAGATCATCGACAAGCTCACGATCGAAGCGGTCGAGGCCAGCGTGCTCGCCGCCGGCTACCCCCAGGACGCGGAGGCGGTGCTGCTCGTCGAGGTCGAAGGCAGCGAGGCCGAGGTGGCGAGCCAGACGCGCGCGCTGGAGCCCATCCTCCGCGCGTTCGGCGCGTTCGAGCTGCGCCGCGCCCGCGACGAGGCCGAGCGCGCGCGCCTGTGGGCCGGCCGCAAGGGCGCGTTCGGCGCGATGGGCCGCATCGCGCCCGACCTCTACGTGATCGACGCGGTCGTGCCGCGCACGAAGCTCGCCGCGCTCGTGCGCGCGACCACCGCGATCTGCCGCGAGCGGCGCCTGAAGCTCGCGAACGTCTTCCACGCCGGCGACGGCAACCTGCACCCGAACATCTCCTACGACCGCCGCGACCAAGACGAGCTCGCGCGCGTGATCGACGCGGGCCACGCGATCCTGCGCACGTGCATCGAGCACGGCGGCGCACTCTCGGGCGAGCACGGCATCGGGCTCGAGAAGCTCGAGGCGATGGAGTGGCTCTTCACTCAGGACGACCTCGCCGCGATGTGCCGCGTGAAGGAGGCCTGGGATCCCGAGGGCCGCATGAACCCCGGCAAGCTCATCCCCGTGCACACGTGCATGGAGACGCGCTCGGCGCTGCCCTCCGGAGGACGCGCGTGATCGAGCTCGCCGACCGCGTGCGCGGCTTGCTCGGCCCGCGGGCCGTGGGCGAGCTCGAATGGCGCGGCCGCAAGGACCCGCTCGCGCTCGCGCTGCCCGCGAGCGTCGACGAAATGCAGGTCTTGCTGCGCTGGGCGCGCGCGGAGCACGTGAGCGTCGTGCCCGTCGGCGCCGGATCGAAGCTCGGGTGGTCACGGCCCCCCGGTCCGAGGGGCGGCGACGTGCTCGCGCTCTCGACGCGCCGCCTGCAGCGCATCGTCGAGTACGAGCCCGGCGAGGGCGTGATCACGGCGCTCGCGGGCACGCGCATGGCGACCCTGCGCGACGCGGCGCGCGAGCACGGGCACTGGCTCACCCCGGACGTGCCCGCGGCGGAGAACGCGACGCTCGGCGGCGTGATCGCCGCGGGACAGTCCGGCCGCGATCGATTGCGCCACGGCCCGGTGCGCCACCACGTGCTCGGCGTGCGCGCGCTCATGGCCGACGCGACGCTCGCGAAGAGCGGGGGACGGCTCGTGAAGAACGTGACGGGCTTCGACCTGCCGCGCCTCTTCACGGGCTCGCACGGCGCGCTCTGCGTGATCGTCGAGGCCACGCTGCGCCTCGCCGTCGCGCCCCGTGTCGAAGCCGTCGTGACCGCGAGCGCGCGCGACGGCGCCGAGCTCGCGGCCCGCGCGCGCGCGGTCGTGCGTTCCCGCGCGCGGCCGATCTCCCTGCACGCTGCGCGCCTGGATCCACCGACGGAGGCGGCCCAGTTCGCGCTCTTCGCGCACTTGGGCGGCCACGACGAGGTCGTCCGCGACGAGATCGCACTCCTACGCGAGCTGTGGGAGCCCGCGGCCGTGTTCGAGGGCGCGGAAGCCGTCGAGCTCGCGCGCGGTCAGCGCGAGATCGACTTCCTCGTCGAGCCCCGCCCGTGGCTGCACGCGACCACGAGCCCCGAGTCCCTCCCCGCCGTGCTCGGCGCGCTCGATCGCGCGACGGCGTTTCTTCCGACGCGCACGCTCGTCGAGCCCGCGCTCGCTTCCGTCGACGTGCAACTCCGCATGCCCGACGGCGAGAAGCTCGACGCCGCGCGGTGGATCGAGCTCGTCCCCGCGTTGCGCCGCGAGCTCGCAGCGCTCGGCGGGTCGTTGACCGTGCGCAACCCGACGCGCAAGCTCGCCGACTCCGGCGTGCCGTGGCCGCCGATCGAGCACGGCGGAGCCCTCATGCGCGCGCTCCGCGACCGGCTCGACCCCGACAGCGTGTTCGCGCGCGGCCGCTTCGAGGAGGACCTGTGAGCACCCGCGACGACGCCCCCATGACGCCGAGCGCGCTCGTCGACTACGCGAAGAGCCTCGACTGCATCCACTGCGGGCTGTGCCTCAACTCGTGCCCGACCTACCGTCTCACCGGCGCGGAGTCGTCCAGCCCGCGCGGCCGCATCCACTTGATGCGCGCGGTCGCCGAACAGGAGCTCGCGCCCGACGCGGCGTTCGTCGACGAGATGGATTTCTGCCTCTTGTGCCGCAACTGCGAGAGCGTGTGTCCGTCCGGCGTGCACTTCGGCGCGATGATGGAGCACACGCGCGACGCGCTCGTGAAGAGCGGCCGGTCGAAACCGCGCGGCCTCGTGCGCTTCGCGTTCGATCATGTGCTCAGGAAGCGCTGGATGCTGCGCCTCGCCACGCGCGCGGGACGGACGCTGCAGCTCATGGGCACCTGGCGGATTTTCTTCACGCACCTCGGCAAGCACGGCCGCCTGCTCGCGGACGTGCCCGACATCCCGCCGGCGCGCGAACGGCGCCGGATGCCGGCGCTCACGAAGGCGGCGTGCGATCGACGCGGCGCGGTCGCGATGCTCGAAGGCTGCGTCATGCCCGAGCTGTACGGCCGCGTGAACCGCGCGGCGGCGAGCGTGCTCTCGCGCTCAGGCTTCGACGTGCAGGTCCCGCGCGATCACGTCTGTTGCGGATCGCTGCACGCGCACAACGGCGACTTGGACGGCGCGCGCGCGCTCGCACGCTCGACGATCGCGGCGTTCGAGCCGCTCGTCGACGAACACGGCGCTCCCGCACCGGTCGTGGTCGACAGCGCGGGCTGCGGCGCGCACATGAAGGAG
Organism: Planctomycetota bacterium; assembly: GCA_016220035.1. Classification (GTDB taxonomy): domain Bacteria; phylum Planctomycetota; class UBA1135; order UBA1135; genus JADJNY01. The sequence goes on from JACRIO010000335.1 coordinate 16,655, forward strand.
TACGCGCACCTCTTCGCGTCGGACGATCCCTGGCACGGGCGCGCGAAGGCGTTCTCCGCGCGCGTGAAGGACTTCTCGGAGTTCCTCGCGGCGCCGCTGGCGCGCGACGGTCTCGTCCGCGCGCTGAGGACGGATGCGCCGGGGCAGGCGCTCGGTCGCGTGACGTACGACGACCCCTGTCACCTGTGCCACGCGCAGGGCGTGCGCAAGCCGCCGCGCGAGCTGCTCGACCTCGTCCCAGGCCTCGAGCGCGTCGAGCTCCCCTACTCCGAGCAGTGCTGCGGCTCCGCGGGCATCTACTCGATGCTCCGGCCCGCCGACTCGCTCGCGATCTTCGCACCCAAGGTCGCGGCGCTCGACGAGACGGGCGCGCGCGTGCTCGTCACCGCGAACCCGGGCTGCCATCTGCAGTGGGACACCGGCCTCGCACGCGAGCGCCGCGACGTGCGCGTGATGCCCCTGGCCGAGGTGCTGGAGCTCGCGACGCGCCCCGACGGTCGAGTTACGGCTTCTCGTCCGGCTTCGGGCGGGGCGTGAACGCGTTCGCGAGCTCGATCAGCGCCGCCTTCGAGCCGGTCGCGCCGCGCGGCCAATCCACGAGGAGCGCGCACCAGCGGCCGTGCGCCGAGAGATCGACGCGCGCGCTGTCCACGTAGCGATCCGGCGGCGCGAACTTGCGCACGATCGTGTAGCGCGCGTCGAAGCCGGCCCACGGGAACGTGCCCGACTCCACCGCGACGCGGCCGCCGCGGTCGTCGAGCGACTCGAAGCCCTTCCAACTCGGGTCCTCGAGGTACGCGCGCAACGCGTCCTTGCCGAGCTGTCCGAGGAACACGAGCGCCGCCTGGCTCGGCGCCGCGTCGGCGGGCGCGAGCGGGAGCTTCTTCCATTGGATCTTCCGCTCGTCCCCGCCGGACTTGGAATCGCCCGCGGGCGGCTCCTCCGCCTTCTCGTCCTGGAACACGGCGCCGCGCGGCGTGAACTGCACGAGTTTCTGTTCGAAGGGCAGCTCCGCCGCGAAGCGCGGCTCGAGGCCGAACGGCAGCGTCGAGACCTCGAACGCGGGCGCGAGCACGACGGCGGCCTCGACTTCGCCCGTGCGCGTCGTCGCGAGGAACTGGATCGCGCCCGCGACCACGGCCAGGAACACGAAGACGAGCAGGATGCGCCAGGTGCTCGCGGGCCTGACGACCGGCGCCGTATTCGCTTCCGAGTTCGGGATGATGTTCAAGCGCGCACCGGACCGGCGATCAGCGCTTGGGCCCGATGTGGAACGGCGCGAGGAGATCGCGCAGTTCGTCATCCGTGATCTCGCCCGAGCCCTTCATGCGCATCAACTGCGCGAGTACCAACTGGTTCGTCGCGCCCTCCGGCGTGAGGTCGGTCCACAGCATGCTGCCCATCTGGCTCTTCGCCTCCTCGGGCATCACCTTCCCCATGACGCCGGTGAACTCCATGCGCATGCGGATCACGGGGAGCTCGCGGCCCTGGATGTCGACCGCGGACTTCTCCATGTCCTCGAACTTCATCACGCCGAGGTCCTTGGGGAACTCGGGCGTCTCCTTCTGGAACATCTGCTCGCGCGCCCGCCCACCGTCGGCGCCCTTGTGCACCTGGATCTGCAACTGGAAGCCGCGCGTGTCGACGATCTGGAACTGCTCGATGCCGATCGAGTTGTAGAACTGGATCGTCATCGAGGGCGGGAGCTCGTCGTGCGGGAGCACCTTCTGGAGCGCGGGCTCGCTGACCGCCGGGTCGATGGCGTTCTTGAAGTAGTTGACGGAGAGCGCGAGCACCACGATGCCGGCGAGGATCGCGAGCAGGCAACCGCCGCCGCAAAACCACACCCACTTCGGGATGGACTTCTTGACGGGCTGGTCGGCCGCGTCGGGGGACCACTGGGCTTCGCTCATGGGGATCTCTTCCTCGTGCGCCTGGAAACGACGCCGGCCCGGATGCGTCGGGCCGATGCGGCGAGGCGGTTGTACTCGCCGCTCCAGTTGCGATTCAACCGCGGGAGCATTTTGGACTCGAGCGGAGCGTTCCACTCGCGAACGACCGAGAGCATGAGCGCGATCAGACCCTCGTGGTCGTTCCAGTCGACGAACTCGGGAGCGATGCGATCCTTCGGCCCGCAATTGTGGTAGTTGCCGAGCGCGAGACAGAGCGCGCCCGCCTCGACGCCGAACGCGTTGTACGCGGTCGATTCGCAGCTGCCGCCGTCCATGAGCGCACGCTGGAAGACGAAGGGATTGTGCACGTAGTGCAAGTCGATCGCCGCCGCGTGCAGACGCTCCGTGATCCAGGGAACGAAGACCGACTGCTTGTCGCCGACACGCACGACGGGCCCGTGCCCCACCTTCGCCGTCGCACGCCGGGGCGAACACTCGAGCCCGACGACCGCGAGCCCGTCGAGGAGCCCGCGCTCGCGAAGCAGCCCGAGGCAACCGACGAAACCGGTCTCCTCGGCGCGCGTGAAGATGCCGACGACGGGTGTGGACTGGCGCGTTCGCACGCACCAAGCGAGCGTCGACAGGATCGCGGCGGCGCCCATCAGGTCGTCGCACACGCGCGCATGGAGCCGCGTGCCGCGCACGACGCCCGGAGTGAGGTCCCACATGCCAAACGTGCCGGGACCGAGCGCCCCCGCGACGTCCGCGAGCGTGCACACGTAGTCGTCACCCAGCTTGCGAACGGTCTCGACGCACGCCGTCGCTCGAGCGGTCCGCGTCGCGCAGTCGAAGAAGCGCACGCGCGCGCCGGGGAGGTAGCGCCCTGGAACGCCGCCGTGGAACGTGGCCTCGTGCGCGCCGCGGCGCTTCTGGGCGTAGAGGAAGCCGGGGTGGTCGAGGTGCGCGCTGTAGGCGAGCGTCGGCCCCTTCGTGTGCCGCGTTCCCGGCCAGCGCAGGATCACGTTCGCGTGCCGGTCCTCCGTGCACTCGAGCTCGGGATGCTCGCGCGCGAACGCGCGCACGACCGCAATCGGTCCATCCTCCGCGTACGGCGCCGTCGGCGCTTCGAGCAGCGCACGCGCGTGCTCCATCGCGAGCGCGCGCTCGGCCTCGGCGAGCACGCCGCGGTGCGAGCGCGGGAGCTCGAAGCGCGAACGCGGCGCGGGCGCGAGCTCGCGCACCGACTCAGCGGAGCGCCGCGCCATCCTTCCACTCGTAGAAGCCCTTGCCGCTCTTCTTGCCGAGCTCGCCCCGTTGCACCTTCTCCTTCAGGATCGGCGGCACGTCGAAGCGCGCACCGAGCTCCTTGGACAGGTACTCCGCGATCGACATGCGCACGTCGAGCCCGACGAGGTCGGTGAGCTCGAGCGGCCCCATCGGGAAGCCGTAGCCGAGCGTCATCGCCTTGTCGATGTCCGCCGCGGACGCGACGCCGCTCTCGACCATGCGCATCGCCTCGAGGCCGACGAGCACGCCGAGACGCGACGACGCGAAGCCCGGGAAGTCCTTCACGCGAATCGGATCCTTGCCCATGCGCCGCGCGAGCTCGAGCGCGCACGCGACCGCCGCCGCGGAGCTCCTCTCGGTCTCCCCGACCTCGACGAGCTTCATGATGTGCACGGGGTTGAAGGAGTGCATGCCGACTCCGCGCTCCGAGTGCTTCGTGACGCTCGCGATGCGCGTGATCGAGAGCGAGCTCGTGTTCGTCGCGAGCAGCACGTCCGCGCCGAGCGCGTTGCCGAGCTCCTGGAAGAGCGTCTGCTTGAGCTCGAGCTTCTCCGGCACGGCCTCGACGACGCAGTCGACGCCCGCGATGGCCTCCTTCAAGTTCGTGGTGCCCGACAAGCGCTTCAGCGCGGCGTCCATGTCGCCCTGCGCCACCTTGCCCTTCGCGACGCCCTTGTCGAGGTTCGTCTTGACGTTCGCGAGGCCGCGCTCGACCTGTCCCGGCGCGATGTCGTAGAGGCGCGTGGTGATGCCCGTCATCGCGAGCACCTGCGCGATGCCGTTGCCCATGGTGCCCGCGCCGAGCACGGCCGCGGTCTGGAGGTTCTTCGCATTCATCGTCGAGCTTCCGTCGTGGTGAGATTCACGCGCCGGGCACGAGCACGATCTTGCCGTGCACCGCGCGCGCTTCGAGCAGTGTGTGCGCCTCGCGCGCCTTCGAGAGCGGGAGCAAGCGGTCGATCACCGGCTGGTAGTCGCCGCGCGCGAGGCGGTTCAGGATGTGCGGGAAGGCGCTCTTGGGCCCCATCGTCGAGCCGAGCACCGACTGGTTCTTGATGAAGAGGTGCGGGAGCGCGATCTCCACCGTCGGCCCCGTCGTGCCGCCGCACGTGACGAGCCGTCCGTTGCGCGCGAGCGCGCGCATCGACGTGGTCCACGTCGCGGGCCCGACGTGCTCGACGACGACGTCGAAGCCGCGGCCGCCGGAGAGCTTGCGCAACTCCTTGGCCCAGTCGGGTTGCGAGTGATCGACGACGGCATCGGCGCCGAGCGCGAGCGCGAGCTCCATCTTCGACGCGCTGCCCGCCGTCGCGACGACGCGCGCGCCGATGCCGCGCGCGATCTGGATCGCCGCCGAGCCGACGCCCGACGCGCCGCCGATCACGAGACACGCCTCGCCCGCCGATAGCTTCGCGCGCGTGACGAGCATCCCCCACGCGGTGAGGAACACGAGCGGCGTCGCGGCGGTGCGCACGGGGTCGAGGCCGTCCGGCAGCAGCAGCACGTAGCGCGCGGGGAGCGCGACGTACTCGCAGCAGTATCCGTCGCCGTGCTCGCCACGGATGCCGTAGTCGTCGGAGAGGTGGTCGTTGCCGGCGCGATCGTGCGCGGACTCGCCCGAGCTGTAACCGGGTTCGAGCAGCACCTTCTGTCCGACGCGCAGGCCCTGAACGCCTTCGCCGAGCTCCACGATCTCGCCGGTCGCATCGCACCCGAGGATGCGCGGGAACTCGACCTTGAAGCCCGGCATGCCGCGCCGCGTCCAAAGGTCGAGATGGTTGAGCGACACGCCGAGCACGCGCGCGAGCACCTCGCCCGCCTTCGGAACAGGCCGCGGGACGTCGACGACCTGGAGCACCGACGGATCGCCGTGCTGAAAGATCTGGACCGCTTGCATGCGCTCCTCAGCGGCCCGTGAACTGGGCCGTGCGCTTCTCGACGAAGGCCGCGATGCCTTCCTTCGCGTCGGCGGAGGAGAAGAGGCGCGCCTGGAGCTCGCGCTCGAGCGCGAGGCCCGCTTCGAGCGGGATTTCAGCGCCGGTTTGCACCGCACGCTTGATCAAGCCGACCGAGAGCGACGCCTTGTTCGGCGGACAGAACGTGCGCGCGTAGTCGAGCACCTTCGCCATGAAGGCCGCGTCGTCCGGCGCCTCGACGAGCTGGTCGACGAGGCCGAGCTCCTTCGCCTCGTCGTAGCCGCAAAGTCTCCCCGTCGCCATGAGCTCGATCGCCTTGCTCTTCCCGACGACGCGCACGAGCCGCTGCGTGCCGCCGGTGCCGGGGAGCACGCCGAGCGCGACCTCGGGCAGTCCGCACCGGCCGGAGGCCGCTCTTGCGACGCGCAGGTCGCCTGCGAGGGCGATCTCGAGCCCGCCGCCGACGCAGTGGCCGCCGAGTGCCGCGATCACGAGCTTGGGCGTGTGCTCCATGCGCAACAACGTCTCGTTGGCGTGGAGGCAGAACTGGTATTTGAACGCCGGCGTGACGTCGTTGAGGATCGCGATGTCGGCACCGGCGCAGAAAAACTTCTCGCCCGCGCCCGCGAGCACGATCACGTGCACGCCGTCGTCGAAGCGCGCGCGGAGCACGGCCTCGTCGAGATCGCGCATCATCGCGTGGCTGTACCCGTTCGCGGGCGGATTCACGAGCGTGATCAGCGCGAGCCCGCCGCCGCTCGCGTACGTGGCCTTCCCCTGCGGCAGCATCGCGGGCGCGGAGAGGCCGTTCGTGGTCGTGGTGGTCATGGAACTCCTCCGCTGCCCGGTATTCGGGGCGGAGTTTCTAGCAGAAATGCAGTGGTGCCGCGAGCCGGGGGCAGCGCCGGGACTTGCCCGAAGCGCGCTCACGCGTGAGGATCTCGGCCCTCCGAAGATCCCAAGGCACGAGGACTCCATGCCCAACTACGTCGACGGTTTCCTGCTCCCGCTCCCGAAGAAGAACGTCGCGCGCTACCGCGTGCTCGCCCGCCTCGCCGGCAAGATCTGGAAACAGAAGGGCGCGCTCGAGTACTTCGAGTGCATCGGCGACGACCTCGTCGGCATCGGTGTGCCGTTCCCGCAGCGCGTCGCGCTCAAGAAGGGCGAGACGGTCGTGTTCTCGTGGATCGTCTACAAATCGCGCGCGCACCGCGACCGCGTGAACAAGGAAGTGATGAAGGACCCGCGCATGCAGCGCATGGCCGTCTTGATGAAGGACGAGAAGAAGAAGCTCTTCGACGACACGCGCATGTCGTACGGCGGGTTCAAGGTGCTCGTGAAGGCCTGACGCCCGCGACGAACGCGCGCTCTGCGCGGAGACCCTCGGCTCGCGCCGCGCGCGCTCACTTCATCTCGACGGCCTGCATGCGGCCGCCCGTGCCTTCGCAGATCGCGCGCCAGCGGTCCTGCAGGAACTTCTTCGCGTCGACGAGCACGGCGTCGATCGCGAGCTTGCGAAAGCGCAGCTTCTCGTGGAGCAGCGGCTCCATGAGCTCGAGGTTCCACCGGTGCCCGCCGGTCGGCGCACCGTCGGTGAGGATCAGGAGCGTGTCGACCTCGGGATCCGTGATCGCGAGCTCGATCGCATCCCACACGTTGCCCTTTCCGGTCTCCTTGCACTTCACGAAGGCGTCGAGCGCGCGCGCGACGTTCTCCTTCGTCGCGGGGACGAGCTGCTTTTCCCACGGGAAGGGCTTCGACGTGTACGGGATCACGTTGAACTTCGCGGCGGGCGGGAGCTGCTTCAAGAGCTTCGCGAGCTCCTCGTCGGCCGTCTCCTTGCGCGTCTTGCCGTCCGCGCGCTTCTCCCAGAGCGATCCGGAGAAGTCGACGAGGATCGCGACGCGGTCGCTGAGCACGGGGAGACCGAGGAACACCGTCGTCCCCTGCTCCTTCACTTCCTTCGGCGGCTTCCGCTCGCCGGTCGCGGGGTGCCAAACGTCGTCGAGGCCCTCGACCCACTTCCTCCAGAACGGCACGTTGAGCTCGAGGTCCGAGCCCGAGAGCTTCTGCAGCTCGGCGACGATGCGCCAGCGCAGGCGCAGCGAGGTCTCCTTCTCCAGACGGTCGACGAGCAGCGCGCAGGCCGCTTTCGTTCCGCAGCTCGCGAGCGTCTCGACCGCCTGCGCGCGCACGGCGAAGGCCGCGTCGGCGACGCCGTTCCGCGCCGCGTCGAAACGCGCCGACGCCTCCCATTCGAGCGCGAGAACGAGCGCGGCACAGCGCACCTCGGCGCTCTTGTCGACGAGGAACTCCGCCGCGACGGGCTGGTCCTTCTTCGCGCTCGCGGCCCCGACGGCCGACAAGGCCGCGGCCCGCACTTCGGGCCGGCTGTCCTTCACGAGCCGTCCGAGCGCCGCCGAAATCCGCTCGAGCTCGTCGAGGTCCGACAGGTGCCAAGACCCCGAGCGAAAACGCCGCTCGACGGACCAGGCCAGCATGCGCTTGACCTCGGGGTCCTCCTGCTCCATGCGCCCGGAGAGCTCCGCCTGCGAGACCGGCGCTCGCACGCGTCCGAGCACTTCGGCCGCGCGGCGGCGGACCCAGACATCACCCGACTGGAGTCCGCGCTTGCCGAGGAGCTCCTTGACGAACTTCTCGTCCGCGAGCTTCCCGAGCTGGACTTGCGCCTCGTCCGCGACCATCGGCGACGCGTCCTTCAACAGGTCGAGCACGAGGTCCCACGCCGCGGGTGTTCCCAGCTTCGCGAGCTCCTGCACGGCGGAGCGGCGCTCCTTCTCGTTCGGGTCCTTGGCCTTCTTCGCGAGCGCGTCGAGGCCGACATCCTTCTGCGCGAGCGCGTCGACGGAGGCCGCCGAGCCCGCGAACGCGGCCGGTGCGAGGCCCAGGGCCAGAACGAAGAGCAACGCGGCGCGCTTCACGGCTTCACCACCTCGTACCGGTTCTCCGTCGGCGGCGTGAGCGTGCCCTTCGCCGCCAGTGCGTCCTCGAGCACGTCGCGGATCAGGAGCCCGCTCTCCGTGCGCGTCACTTCCGCGCCCTTGTCGAGGTAGGCGTCGCCGCCGTCCGCCATGAACGAGTTCATCGCGACGCGGTAGCTCTTCGCCGCGTC
>JACRIO010000339.1 GCA_016220035.1 Planctomycetota bacterium
CGCCGCGACTTCGTTCAGCGCGTGGCGGATCCAGCGGATCAGGAGCACGACCGCGGCGACGTCGGAGCGCGCGATGTAGGGCTCGAGGGCGACGTGCGTCGGCTTCGTCTCGCTCGTCTCGGGCCACACGACCTCGGTGAGCTCGAAGGTCGCGCGCAGGTTCTCCATGTGCTCGGGGCGCGGAATGCCGCCGATGACGACGAGCACCTTGCCGCGCAGGAGCTCGCGCGCCTCCTCCACCGCCGTGCGGGGCGCGTCGTCGGACTTCGCCGCCGCGCGCGGCAGCCGCTCGAGCTCGCGCACGAGCTGCACGTAGCTCGCCGACACGCGCCGTTCCGCGAGCGCGGGCCGCAGCTCGTCGAGGTAGCGTCGCAGCATGGCCTCGCCCGGCCCGATCGGCTGCGAGAGCAGCTCGTCGACGCACCGCACGAGCTTCGCGCGGTGGCGCTCCTGCTCCTCGTCCTCCGCGTTCAGGTAGCGGTCGAGCTCGAAGCGCAGCGTGTTCAGGAGCTTCGTGTCCATCGACCCTCAATCGTGCACGACGCCGTGCGTCCACTCGACGGCATTCCCGTCCGGATCGAGCACCTCGAGGATCCAACCTTCCTTGTCCCGCAGTTTCTGGAGCGGGTTCTCGATCCGCGCGCCGAGCTCGCGCGCGAGCCGTTCCCGCTCCTCGAGCTCCGCCTTCGTCGCGCACGCGAAGCCGAGGTGCTCGCTGCTGCGCGTCTGCCGCGGGACCAGCGTGTGGAAGAGCTTGAGGATCCAACGCACGCGCCGCGCCATCACGAAGACGAGCACGAACCCCTCCTGCCCCTCCGGGCGCAACGTCGCGATCTCCGTGCGCCAGCGGTCCGCATGCTGCTTCCGCGACACGACCGTCGCGGGCAGGAGCCGCTCGTAGAACGCGACCGTCCGCTCGAGATCGGCGACGCGGAAGACGGCATGATCGCAGCGGGGCATGGCGAGGTTGATACCGGTGCCAGTCCACTTTTTCACCCCCCGCCGTGGAAGAATTCGGTCGCCGGAAGCGTCCCCGCGCCGCGCCGGCCTTTCAACGGAGGGAGAAACCCGTGCCAGTCCAGTTCCTCACCCATCGACGGACGTTCCGGCGACTCGAAGCTCGGCGCGCAGCCGTGAGCGGGTGAAACAGTGGACTGGCACCGCTTTCGACCTATCGTCGCGGCATGTCGAGACCCTGCTTGCCGTTCGTTCTCGGTTCGTCGTCGATGTTGCTCGCGCTCGCTTGTGCGGCTCCGCGGCGCGGCGTCGAGCTCGCGAAGCTCACGTGGCTCGAGGCGGAGAAGGCGTTGACGCCCGACACCGTGGTCGTGATCCCGCTCGGCGCGGAGGCGAAGGAGCACGGACCGCACCTCGAGCTCCAGAACGACCTCCTACTCGCGCGGTACTTCGAGGAGCGCGTGCTCGAGCGCTGCGACGTCGTCGTCGCGCCGACGATCAACTACCACTTCTACCCGGCCTTCGTGGAGTACCCCGGCTCGACGCCGCTGCGGCTCGAGCCCGCGCGCGACCTCGTCGTCGACGTCGTGACGAGCCTCGCGCGCCATGGGCCCAAGCGCGTCTACGTGCTCACCACCGGCGTCTCGACCGTGCGCGCGCTCGAACCGGCGCGGGAGGAGCTCGCGAAGGCCGGGATCCTCATGCGCTACACGAAGCTCGACGCGATGGCGCCGGTCGAGAAGGAGCTCTGCACGCAGGAGCGCGGCACTCACGCCGACGAGGGCGAGACGTCGATGATGCTCGTGATCGCGCCGGACACGGTCGACATGTCGAAGGCCGTCAAGGACTGCAGCCCGAAGGGCGAGGGCGGCCTCTCGCGCGACCCGAACAGCGCGAAGACCTACTCCCCGAGCGGCGTCTGGGGCGACGCGACGCTCGCGACGCGCGCGAAGGGCGAACGGCTGTGCGCCGCGTTCACGGAGATCGTCGTGCGCGAGATCGAGGAGCTGCGGAAGGCGCCTTTGCCGAAGTGAAAGCGACGGCGCGCGTCGACGCGCGTGCCTAGCGGCTCCCCTCGAACACGACGACGCCCTCGATCACCGTCATGACGCAGTGCGTCGTGTACTCGAACGGATCGCCGTCGTAGAGCGCGAGATCGCCGTCCTTGCCCACGTCGAGGCTCCCGAGGCGCTGGTCGACGCCCAGGATCTTCGCCGCGTCGAGCGTGATCGCGCGCAAGCCGCCGTCGAACCCGAGGCCGTGCGCCGCCGCGATCGCGGCCTCGTACAAGACGACGCGCGTCTTCGGGACGTAGCCCTCGTACCCGCTCTGGAACGCGAACGGGATCTTCGCGTCGCGCAACTTCACCGGCGTCGCGCGGCTCGCGTTCTCGAGCTCGCTCGCGAAGCGCGCCATCGGCGCGTGCGCGATCACCGGCACCCCCGCGGCGGCGATTTCGTCGAGGACGACGTACGCCTCGCTCGCCCCGTCGAGCACGAGCCTGAAGTCGAACTCCTTCGCGAGGCGCAGCGCGGAGACGATGTCCTGGTGCCGTTGCGCGGTGACGAGCAGGGGAACGCGCTTCTCGAGCACCTCGATCAGCGCCTCCTTGCGCAGGTCGCGGTCGGGTCGCTTCGACGCGTCGCTTCCCGCTTCACGGAGCTTGCGCTGGTGCTCGACCGCGCCGAGGAACGCCTCGCGCAGGAGCGCCAGCTGCTTACCGGCCGTCCCCGGCGACTTGCCCTTGCCCTCCTCGCGCGAATCCGCGCCGAGCGTCGCCGCGATCATCGCGCACGGCACGATCACGGCCTCGTCGACCGTGTCGCCGCGCGTCTTCGCGACGAGCGTCTGACCGGAGATCAACGCGCTCGGCGCGTGCCCCGTGTGGATCGTCGTCACGCCGAAGCCGCGCACCCATTCGATCAGCCGCTCGCGCGCGTTGTACGCGTCGATCGCGCGGAGCTCGGGCTGGAGGGGCGCGCTCGGGTCGTGCTGGTCCTGATCCTGCGGCTGGTTCAAGTAGCCCGCGAGGCCGACGACCGAGTGCGCGTCGACGAGACCGGGCGTCACGACCTTCGCGGTCAGAACGCGGACGCCGGCCGGGAGCACGACCTCCGCCGCCCTCCCCACCGCGGAGATCTTCCCGCCGCGCACGTACACGACGCCGTTCTCGATCACGCCGTGGGACACCGTGTGGACCCGCTCGGCGCGCACGACGAAGTCCTGTGCCGCGGCGACGCTAGCGAGGAGCACGATCCCGAACATCCGTTGGAGCTGCATCACCGGTCCTCCCCGTCGCCGAGACAGCACAAAGCACCCGCGCGCCGCAGCCCCGCGCCCCAACCGCCGTCCGCCCACAGACGGTCTTGCTCGTTCGCGCGGTCGAACACTTTCTCGCCGCCGGCCCACGTCGCTTCGACGTGCGTGTAGACGGAGAGCGGATCGCCGGAGAGCACGAGGAAGTCCGCGTCCTTGCCGCGCTCGAGGCTGCCGACGCGATCGCCGAGGTCGAGCATCCGCGCCGCGTTGAGCGTCAACCCCGCGAGCGCCGTCTCGCGCGACACGCCGGCGCGCACCGCGAGCGCCGCGCTGCGCAGGAAGAGGCGCGAATCGGTGATCCAATCGTCGGTGTGGAACGCGACGAGGTCCGCCGCGCCGCGCTTCTCGAGCTCCGCCGCCGACCGCGCGTCGAAGTCCGACGCCTCGAGCTTGCCGCCGGGCGAATCGATCACGATCAGGGAGCACGGCACCTTCGCCGCGACGATCTCGTCGGCCACCTTCCACGCCTCGCTGACGTGGTGCAGCACGACGCGGAAGCCGAACTCCTTCGACAAGCGCAGCACCGTGAGCACGTCGTCGTGCCTGTGCGTGTGGTGGTGGACGATGCGGCGTCCGGAGAGCACCTCGAGCAGGCCCTCGAGCGCGAGATCGCGCGCGGGCTTCTTCGACTCGTCCGTGCCGGCGGCCGCGAGCTTGCGCTGGTACTCCTGCGCCGCGACGAAGCTCTCGCGCACGAGCGCCGCCGACTTGCCGCGCGTGGCGGGGAACGGCGGGTCGCGGTGGCTGTTCGTGCCGTTCGCCATCTTCATCCCGCCCATCGGCGATCCGTCGGGGAAGCGGTAGCACAGCTCCTCGATCGAGCGGACGTCGCGATTCTTGACGTAGAGCGTCTGCCCGCTCATCAGGTGCCCGCTGCCGCTCATCACGTTGATCGTCGTGATGCCGCCCGCCTGCGCGCGCTGGAAGCCCGCGTCGCGGCAGTCGACAGCATCGAGCATGCGCACGCCTGCTTGGATCGGCGCGCTCTCGTCCGCTCCCCACCCGCCGCCGACGTGGCTGTGGGTGTCGACGAGGCCGGGCATGAGCACCTTGCCCTTCACGTCGACCACGACCGCGTTCGCGGGCAATGCGACGGACGCGCGCGCGCCGACCGCCTCGATCTTGCCGTGATGGATCAGGAGCACGCCGTCGTCGATGGGCGCGCCCGAAATGGTGAGGAGGCGCGCGCCGACGAAGGCGTGCGGCGTGTCTTGCGCGCTCGAGCGGTTCGAAGCGACGGCGCAGAAGAGGAGGACGAGAGAAGCACGGTGCATGCGCGCCATTCGAGCCGATGCGCGCGGACGTTGCCAGTTCACGTTCTCGCGCCTTCGACCCGTCGCGCGAGCGAGTCGAGACGAGGTACGCGAAGGGGTGGAAAAGTGGACTGGCACCGATATCAACCGCGGAAGTGGATCGACTTCTTGTGCGTGAACGCCGCGAAGCCGAAGCGGGACAGGGTCGAGCCGATGCCGCTCTCCTTCCAACCAGTCCACGGCAGCGCGGGGTCGAGGTAGTCGCATCGGTTTTGGTAGACGGTGCCCGCTTGCAGTTCGCGCGCGAAGCGTTCGGCGCGTGCGGCGCTCTTCGTCCACACCGACGCGGTCAGGCCGAAGCGGCTGTCGTTCATGCGCGCGAGCGCGTCGTCGTCGTCCATCACGCGCGCGATGGGCAGGATCGGCCCGAAGGTCTCCTCCTGCATCACGAGCGCGTCGTTGGGCACGTCGGCGAGCAGCGTGGGCTCGAAGAACCAGCCGCCGAGGTGCGCGGGGCGTTTTCCGCCGGTCACGAGGCGCGCGCCGCGCTGCAAAGCGTCCTGCACGTGTCGTTCGAGGAGCGCGAGCTGCTCCTCGCGCGCGATCGGGCCCATCGTCGTCGTCTCGGCCATCGGATCGCCCAGGACATACGCCTCCATCGCCGCCTTCGCCTTCGCGAGGAACGCGCCGTAGATGGAGTGGTGCACGTACGCGCGCTCCACCGCGCAGCAACTCTGACCCGCGTTGTAGCAGGCGCCGTCGACCACGTTCGCGGCCGCGAAGTCGAGGTCCCCGTCGTCGGCGACGTACGCGGGGTCCTTGCCGCCGAGCTCGAGGCCCACGTCGACGACGCGCCGGCTCGCCGCCGCGTACACGCGCTTCCCCGTCGCGACCGAGCCCGTGAACGACACGTAGTCGACGCGCGGATCCGCCACGAGGTGCTCTGTGTCCGCGTTCGTGAGCACGACGTTCTGCACGAGCCCTTGGATCGAGAGACCCTCGAACGCGCGCTCGAAGTGCGCGCCCGCGAGCGGCGTCAGCGGGCTGTGCTTCAGCAGCACGGCGTTCCCCGCGAGCAACGCCGGCACGACGACGTTCACCGGCACGATGAGCGGGTAGTTCCACGACGCGATGTCGAGCACGACGCCGAGCGGCGCGTGCTCGATGCGCAGCGTGAACCCCGGCTTGCCCGGCACGACCACCGGCGCGAGCGCTTCCTCGGCGACCGAGCCCATGTACTTGGCGCGCGCGAGCAGCGTCTTCACCTCGCCGCGCGCTTCGTTCACGGGCTTGCCCATCTGCCGCGTGACGTCGCTCGCGATCGTCTCGAGGTTCGTCTCGAAGTAGCGCACCGCGTGCTGCACCTCGCGCACGCGCTCGGCGAGCGGCACGCGCGACCACGCGCGCTGCGCTGTCCGCGCGCGCTCGAGCTTCCGCTCGACGTCGCCGATCGAATCGAGCGGGAACTCGGCCAAGGGAGCAGCGCGGAACGGATCGACGAGTTGCAGCGGCATGCGGGACCTCCGGGCGCCGCAGTGTTCCGCGCGGGCGGAGCGAACTCAATCCGCCGCTCGAAGGGGTTGGAACGCGCCTCGAAGCTCGGCGTAGTCGCTAGAGCCCCTTGCTGACCGTGAAGACCATCTGCAAGCCCTCGACGTCCAGGTCCCCCAAGCTCCCGCCGAGATCGACCCGGCTGTCGGACCACCGCGCTCCGAACCCCACCATCGTCCGCGACGCGAGGACGAACTCGATGCCGGCGCGCGCGTAGTAGCCGTACCCGAAGCCCGTGCCGCTGTCGTCGAAGGTGCTGCCGCGCTGGTCGTAGCTCGCCCACTGCAGGAGCGGTCCCGCGCCGCCGTACAAGCGCACCTTGTCGCCGAGGAACACGCTCGCGAATGCGCCGCCGTAGAGCTCGAGGATGAAGAGGTTCACGTCGACCGCGACCGTCGCGCCCCCACCGCCGACGACGAACGCGGCGGCGTCCGCGCGACCCGAGAACGAGAAGAAGCCCTCGAGACCGTAGTCGAGCCGTTCTCCACCGAGCTTGTGCTGCACTCCACCGCCGAGCAGGGGCAGCGTGTCGACTTGGCCCGCATCGCCGTCGACCCCGATCCCACCGCTGCCCTCGACCTCGATCGACTGGTAGTCGGTGACGCCGAGGAAGCCCTGCAGCACGGACTGCCCGCGCCGCCACTCGGGCCGGCGCTCGAGTTCCGCGTCGGAGCGCGCGCTCCGGCCCTGCGCCTCCGCGGGGACGGGCTCGACGGGCCCCCACTCGAGTGCGGTCGCGGCGCGTTCGGAGGACGCTAGGTCGAGCCGTCGTTCCGCCGGAGCGTACCTCGGCGCCGTGGCGCAACTCGCGAAGAAGGACAGAGTCGCTGTGAACGCTCCCAGTCGGAAGCAGGGCCGGGCGAGGTGCTCGTGCATGGCGGGGGGGGTGCGATCGGAGAGAAGGTCGGAGGTCGTCGCGACCACGCTAGCAGTCCGGGACGCGACCTGCACGCGAATGGACGGCGCAGGCTCACCCGCCGCGCGTCGAGTGCGATGCGAACCCCATGCGCACGCGCACGGGCTCGACGCGCCGGCCGAGGAGCGCGCTCTCCATCGCGGCGCGCATCTGCGCGCTCACTCCAAGGTCGCGATCACCGGCGCGTGGTCGCTCGGCTTCTCACCGGCGCGCGGCGCGAGGTCGATCTCCACGCCCGTGCACGCGGCCATCGCGGGCGGCGACAGCAGGAGGTGATCGATGCGCAGGCCCTGCTTGCGCTGGAAGCCCTTCGTGCGGTAATCCCACCACGTGTAGTGCCCGCCTTCCTCGTGGAACTTGCGGAACGCGTCCGCGAGGCCGAGGTCGACGAGCTCCGCGAGCGCCTCGCGCTCCGGCGTCGAGCACAGGATCTTCTCGTGCCACAGACCGGGATCGTGCACGTCGCGGTCGTCGAACGTGACGTTGAAGTCGCCGCACACGACCACTTTCTCCTTCTTCAGGTCGAACCGCCGCCCGACGTCCTTGGCGAGCCGCCGCAACCACGCGAGCTTGTAGTCGTAGCGCGGATGGCCGACCTCCTGGCCGTTCACGACGTACGCATCGACGACGATCACGTCCTCGATCATCGCGGAGATCACGCGCGCCTCCGGATCCTCGACGTCGTCCTGCATGCCGCACGCGACGTCCTCGATGCGCTTCTTCGCGAGGATCGCGACGCCGTTGTAGGTCTTCTGGCCGTAGACGGCGCACTGGTAGCCCGCGTCCTCGATCGGCTCGCGCGGAAAGGCCTCCTCGAGGCACTTCGTCTCCTGAAGACACACGACGTCGGGTTGAGCGCGCGCGAGCCAGTCGAGCAGGACCGGGAGGCGCGCGCGCACCGAGTTCACGTTCCACGTGGCGATGCGCATGCCGAGGTTGTACCCGCGAGAGCGCGTGCAGGTCGACCCGGCGCGCTCACCGCGGCGCGTACACGCCGATCGAGGCGGCGCGCTCGCCGCGTTTGGGCCGCGCGAGGTAGAGGCGGTCCTCCTCCGGGACGAAGAGGCACGTGCGCGCCCCGTCCGAGGTCGGGATGCGCTCGCGCGACCGCCACGCGGCCACGCCGTGCTTCGCGGGATCGCGCTCGAAGACCTCGAGCACGCCCGCGCCGCACGCGGCGTAGAGTCGGCCCCGCTCCGCGTCGAGGAACAGGTCGTCGACGTCGCCCGCGAGCTCGAGATCGCCCGCGACGGCGCG
>JACRIO010000338.1 GCA_016220035.1 Planctomycetota bacterium
GGGACCCGCGCACGTCGTCGTGCGCTTCGCGGGCGTGCGGCCGGACGAGCGCACGCTGCTCGGCGAGGCGCGCAACAAGCGCGCGTGCGCGCAGGCCTTCGCGCGCGTGCTCGGGCGCGAGGTCGAGGTGCGCTTCGCCGACGCCGAGCCGCCCGCCCGCGCGCCCCAGGACGCCTTCACCTCGAAGGTGAACGAGCTCGTCCAAGGCCGCATCGAGGACGACGCATGAGTGCACCGGGTGGATTCGGCGACATGGGGAACCTGCTCAAGCAGGCCCAGCAGATGCAGCGCGAACTCGACCGGGCGAAGGAGGAGCTCCGCACCGCGCTCGTTACCGGCACGTCCGGCGGCGGCGCCGTGCGGATCGACGCGACCGGCGAGGGCATGATCGTGCGCGTCGCGATCCGGCCCGACGCGGCGGGCGACGCCGCGATGCTCGAGGACCTCGTGCTCGCCGCCGCGCGCGACGCGCTCACGAAGGCGAACGAGCTCCGCCAGGAGCGCATGGCGCGCGTCACCGGCGGTCTGAACCTCCCGGGCATCCTCTGATCGACGAGGCGCCGCCGTGGCCTACCCCGAACCGCTGGAAGCGCTGGTGCGCGCGTTCGAGCGCTTTCCCGGCATCGGGCGGCGCAGCGCGGAGCGCCTCGCGTTTCACGTGCTGCGTGATCCCGCCGCGCGCGAGCTCGCCCGCGCGATCGACGACGCCTTGCTCCGGACGCGGCGCTGCTCGACCTGCTGCAACGTCGCGGAGTCGGATCCGTGCGCGCTCTGCTCCGACGAGAAGCGCGACGCGCGCGTCGTGTGCGTCGTCGAGGAGCCGCGGCACGTCGAGGCGCTGGAGCGCTCGGGCGCGTTCCGCGGGCGCTACCACGTGCTGCTCGGCGCGTACAACCCGGCCGACGGGACCGAGGCGGTGCACCTCACGATCGCGCGGCTCGTCGAGCGCGCGCGCCGAGGCGGCTTCGACGAGGTGATCCTCGCGACCGACCCCGACGCGGAGGGCGAAGCGACCGCGCTGCTCGTGCTCGAGGCGCTCGAAGCACTGAGGCTCCCGGGGCTCACCGTGTCGCGCCTCGCGCGCGGCCTGCCCGCCGGCAGCGCGATCGAATACCTGCACAAGGGCGTGCTCGAGGACGCGCTCGCCGGCCGCCGCCCCGTGCGCCGGAAGCCCGCGTAGCGCGAGCGCTCCATGCGCAACGTCCGGATCCGCATCGCCTACGACGGCTCGCGCTTCTTCGGCTGGCAACGGCAGGAGGGCTTTCCCTCCGTGCAGCAGGAGCTCGAGGACGCGCTCCTCGCGGTCACGGGTGCGAGCGTCGTCGTGCACGGCGCGGGCCGCACGGACACCGGCGTCCACGCGCGCGGACAGGTCGCGCACTTCCACATCGACACCCGCCTCGACGACGATCGGTTGCGCCACGCGATCAACGCGCACACGGACGAGGGCGTCGTCGTCGAGCGCGCGGAGACCTGCCGCGACGATTTTCACGCGCGCTTCGACGCGCGCTCGAAGTGCTACGCGTACGTCGTCGCGACGAGTCGCTTCCGGCCGCCGATCGGCCGCGCGCACGCGCACTGGGTGTCCTGGCCGCTCGAGCTCGAGCGCATGCGGACGGCCGCGGCCGTGCTCGTCGGCCGCCACGATTTCCGCGCGTTCAGCAACACGGGTTCGCCGCGGACGAGCACGGTGCGCACCCTCCAGCACCTGCGCATCGTGCCGCGCAAGCGCGGTTTCGCGATCGTCGCGCGCGCCGACGGCTTCCTCTACAACATGGTCCGCAACCTCGCGGGCACGCTGCTCGACGTCGGGCGGAAGAAGCGCGTGCTCGCGGACGTCGAGCGCGCGCTGGCGACGGGCGAGCGCACGGCCGCGGGACCGACGGCCCCCGCGTGCGGCCTCTACCTGCTCTCGGTCCGTTATGCCGAGCCCGTGTTCCAGGGCCCCGACGCGGAGGGCGCGGGGGCGGCGGGGCTCTTCGACTAGCGGCGCGCGCTCCAAGTGCGCCGGAGTGCACGAGTTGGACTCCGGCTCCGGATCCGAGGGACGGCCTTCCGAAAAGGAGCCGTGCTCGATCGTCGAGACGGCGGGGCGGAGGGGCCTTGACCGATCGCGGCGGGCGGAGCAAGGTGAGCAACGACGGAACATGCGCGCCGCGTCCGTGACCCCGAGCGTGAGAGCGAGGAACCGCTCGTGAAGGAGGGAGCCGTCGAGGACGACCGGTGCTGGCTTGCTTTTCCTCGTGCGCGGCGCGCGGGTGCGCGCTGCCTCTTTCGGCGACCGTCACGCTCCTGACGGCGTCCACTTCCACTCGAACGGAGTGCCTTCCATGCAGACGCAGGTATCGATCCTCCACCACGACTACCCCGCCCACGTCCGCGACCTGATCGAGACGCGCCTCCAGCACCTCGAGAAGTTCTACGAGCGCCTCGTGTCGGCGCGCGCGCTGCTCGAACGCCACAACACGGAGCACCGCGTCGAGATCGTCGCCAACGCCGGGGGCGGGGCCGTCCTGGTCTTCGATGCGCGCGCGGAGACGTTCTCGCAGGCGATCGAGGAGGCGTTCGCGGGCATGGAGAACCAGCTCAAGAAGCACAACCAGAAGCAGGGACAGGAGCGCCGCCGCGAAAATCGCCGCGCGTGACCACGCCGCGCTCGTCGCGCGCCAGCGAATTCCACGCTCCGGTGGTATCTTGCTCGCGCTCGACGCCCGGTCCCGGATCGCCATCGATGAACTTCTGGAAGCAATTCAGACCCAAGGCCTGCAGCGTGAAGTTGAAGGCCGCGAAGAAAGAGGACGCGCTGGCCGAGCTCGTCCTGAACCTCGTCGAGGGCGGCGCCTTGGACGCGCCGCATCAGAAGCCCGCGCTCGAGGCCCTGCTCGAACGCGAGCGGTCCGGCTCGACGGGCGTCGGGATGAACGTCGCGATCCCGCACGTGAAGCTGGAGGGGCTCGTGCGCACGGCCTGCAGCGTGTCGATCCATCCCCAGGGCCTCGAATGGCAGGCGATCGACGGCGGGCCGGTGCACATCGTGTTCACGGTGCTGCGGCCGGCCAAGGGCGGTGCCCAGCACGATCCCGACCAGCACCTCGAGATGATGCGCTGGGTCGCTCGGCTCGCGCGCGACGCCGATTTCCGCCGCTTCGCGCTCGGCGTCAAGACGAAGACCGAGCTGGTCGACCTGTTGAAGGAAAAATCGGCCGTTTGACCGCCGCCGTGAGCGCTTCCACGCCGTCATGAGCGACGAAATCGTCCGGAAGGTCCGGATCCGCAACGCGGCGGGCCTCCACGCGCGCCCTTGCCACGCGATCGTCACGACCGCGCGGGAGTTCGAGTCCGAGCTCTTCGTCTCCGCCGACGGCTCGGAGGTGAACGGCAAGAGCATCCTGGAACTGATGACCCTGTGCGCGCCGTGCGAGTCGTGGATCTCTTTCCGGGCGGCCGGGAAGGACGCCGAGGTCCTCGTCGCGAGACTCGCGGCTCTCGTGGAGGCCGGATTCCACGAAAGCGACTAAACCCGGGTTCGCTTTTCCGCCGACACCCATCGCGGCCCGCGGTGGATCGCGAAGGGAATTCCCTCACGAGACCGCGCGCTCCACAGCGTCGCGACAGAGAGGGAGCTCCTGGTGTTCGGAAGAAAGAAGTGCGTCGTCGGGCTGGACCTGGGCAGCTCGGTCGTCAAGGCCGTCGAGGTCACGCTCGATGGTCCCGAGCCCGTGATCACGGGCTTCGCGCGCGCCGAGATCCCGCAGGGGGGCAACGTGCAGGAAGCCGTGGCCGCCTGCCTCCAGCAGGGCAAGTTCAAGTCGAAGAAGGTCGTCGTCTCGGTCTCCGGCCAGAACGTCGTCGTGCGCTACGTCCCGATGCCGAAGATGAGCGACAACGAGCTCAAGCAGGCCATCCGGTTCGAGACCGACAAGTACCTGCCCTTCGACCTCGACCAAGTCGTGCTCGACGTGCAGGCGCTCACGCGCGCGCCGGGCAGCGGCAACACGGAGGGCGGCGCGAAGCCGTCCAACGGCGACCAAGTGACCGTGCTGCTCGCCGCGTGCAAGACGCAGTCGATCGACGAGCGCGTCCAGCTCATCCAGTCGCAGGGCCTGACGCCGGTCGCGATCGACCTCGACCTGTTCGCGATCGCGAACGCGTGGGAGCTGTGCGGAGCGCCGCCGACGGAGGACGACGAGGGCGGAGCGACGCGCGCCATCGCGCTCGTGGACGTCGGCGCAACGCGCACCTCGATCAACGTCGTCGTGCGCGGCGAGACGTGCTTCAGCCGTGAGATCAACATGGGCGGCCAGGAGATGACCGCCGCGGTCGCGCGCCGCCTGGGCCTCGAGCCCTACGAAGCCGAGGCGATGAAGCGCAACGCCGAGACGCACGAGCTCGAGGTGAACACGGCGATCGGTCCCGTGCTCGAGGACCTCGTCAGCGACCTGATGCTCTCGCTCGACTACGTCGAGAACCACGAGGGCGTGACCGTCGAGCAGATCATGCTCTCCGGCGGAGGCATCCTCGCGCCGGGGGTGTCCAACTACATCGAACAAGGTACCGGCCGCACGACGCGCATCTGGAACCCGATCGAGGGCCTGCGCGTGGACTCGGACCGCGTGAACGTCGAGGAACTGGAAGCCTGGGCGTCGACGCTGGTCGTCGCGCTCGGCCTCGCATCGAGGGTGCGTAGCGAATGATCCGCATCAATCTCCTTCCCGTCGAGTACCGCAAGAAGTCGCGGACTCCGATCAAGCTCGTGCTCGGCCTCGTCGCCGCCGTGTCGGTGAACGCCGGCTTGGCGACGTGGTGGGCGTGGTCCGCCGTCGGCGAATACGCCGGCGTCGAGAGCGAGAAGACCGCGCTGCAGCTCGAGATGGACGGGCTCACGCCGCAGGTCAACTACTACAAGAGCCTCGAGGTCGAGAAGAAGCAGTACCAGAGCCGCGAGCAGACCCTCGCCTCGATCACGAACAGTCGCGTGTCGTGGACGCGCAAGCTCGACGAGCTGCTCGACGTCGTGAACCGCGGCAACGACGGCCAGCGGCACCTCGTGTGGTTCGACGACCTCCAGGTCGCGCAGGCCACCGATACGAAGGCCAAGGTGCCGGGCTCCGTGCGCGCGACGGCGCATTCGGGCTCCGAGAAGTACGCGCAGATCGCGAACTTCCTCGAGGACCTCGAGGGCTCGCCGTTCATCAGCGACTTCCAGACGCCCGCGCCGCCCGAGGGCTCGCAGGCGATGGTCGACGAGACGCTCGTCCCGTCCACCGCGTGGTCCTTCCCGCTCTCGGTGACGCTCAAGAGCGCCGAGGAGCGCACCGCGAAGCCGGACGCGAAGGGCAAGAACGAGAAGGGCGCAGCCAAGGAAGCCGCCAAGACCAAGGCCCCGGCCAAGGCGGAGGAGAAGCAATGAACCAGCGCCGATGGTGGATTGGAATCGTCGGTGGCGGCGTGCTCTGCGCCGGCGGGCTCGGAGCGCTGATCTGGTATCAGCACCAGAGCATCGAAGCCGCCAAGGCGGAGGCCACGACGTTGCGTGGCAGCATCGAGACGTCGCGCAAGCTCATCGAGGGCACGAGCGCGCTCGAACGTGAAGTGATCGTGCTCCGCGAGCTGTCCGAAGTGATGAAGGACATCCTCCCGGACAACAACGACGTCAACAACCTCGTCCGCACGCTCCAGACCTTCAGCGACGACACCGGGTTGCGCACGACGAGCCTCAAGAAGAAGCTCGAGAACAGCCGCGAGAAGTCCGACTTCGAGCGCGTTGCCTACTCGCTGCAGCTCGAGGGTGACACGTTCCAGCTCCTGAAGTTCCTGGACCGCGTCGAGAGCCACACGCGCTTCATCCGCGTCCCCAACTTCCACGTCTCCACGCAGCAGCGCGGCGGCGGGGA
>JACRIO010000340.1 GCA_016220035.1 Planctomycetota bacterium
GCGCGGCGGCGAGCACTTCGCGCGCGACCCGCTCGACGTCCGCATCGGAGAGGAACGGATGGACGGGCAGGCAGACGACCTCGCGCGCGAGGCGTTCGGCGTTCGGGAACGCGCCCGCGGAAGCGCCCCACGCGCGCGCCGCTTCCTGGAAGTGGACCGGCGTCGGGTAGTGGACCGCGGCGGCGATCCGCTTCTCCGCGAGGCGCGCGATCACGGCGTCGCGTCCGACCCGGCCCGTGACGCGCACCGTGTACTGGTGGTAGACGTGCGTCGCCCCCGACGCGGCGCGCACGAGCGCGAGCTCGGCACAGCCCGCGAACGCGGCGTCGTAGCACGCGGCGATCGCGCGGCGGCGCGCGTTCCAGCGCTCGAGGTGGGGGAGCTTCACGTTGAGCACCGCGCCTTGGAGGCCTTGGAGACGCGAGTTCGTCCCGACCTCGGCGTGCGCGTACTTCGCGGGCGAGCCGTGATCGCGCAGACGCTTGGCGCGCGCGAGCACATCGGCGTGGCGCGAGAGGATCATCCCGCCCTCACCGCACGCGCCGAGGTTCTTCGTCGGATAGAACGAGAACGCGGCCGCGTCGCCGAGCTCGCCGCAGCGGACGCCGTCGCGCTCCGCGCCGTGGCATTGCGCGCCGTCCTCGAGGAGGGAGAGCTTCCTCCGGTCCGCGATCGCGCGGAACGCGCGCATGTCCGCGAGCTGCCCGTAGAGGTGCACGGGGAGCACGCACGTCGTGTTCGAGTCGATCGCGGCCTCGGCGGCCTGGGGATCGAGCAGCGCGGTGTCGAGCTCGACGTCGGCGAGGACCGGCACGGCGCCGATCCACGCGATCGCACCCGCGCTCGCGAAAAACGTGAAGGGCGACGTGACGACGTGGTCGCCCGCCTTCACGCCGAGCGCCTTCAGCCCGACGATGAGCGCGTCCGTGCCGTTCGCGACGCCGACGCCGGCGTGTGGGGAGCGCTGGAAGCGCGCGAAGTCCTGCTCGAAACGCACGACCTCCGGACCGAGCACGTAGGCCCCGCTGCGCAGGACGCGTAGCACCGCCTCCTCGAGCGCGGGGCCGAGCTCCGCGCGCTCGGCGGCGAGATCGACGGGCCCGATGGTTCCGAGGGATCCGGCTGGCTGCGCGGACGGAACGGCGGCGATCGTGGTGTTCGGCATGGCGGCGAGATCCTACCCGCGCGCCGACGTCGGCAGGATACGACGCGGCCGACAGGAACCCTGCCGGCCGCGCATGAACTGGACGTCGGCGAGCTCAGCCGCGTCCGGGGTTGTTCAGGTGGCTCCGACGGATGCCGTAGAAGAAGTAGAGGAGGAGTCCGATCACGAGCCAGATGCCGAGCCGCAGCCAGTTCGTCCAACCCAAACCGTAGATCATCAGACCGTTCGCGAGGATGCCGAGCACCGCCACGAGCGGGACCAGCGGGACCCGGAAACCGCGCTGAGCGTTCGGGTTCTTCGCACGCATGATCCACACGCCGATGCAGACGAGCATGAACGCGAACAGCGTCCCGATGCTCGTCATGTCGCCGACGATGTCCTCCGGCACGAACGCGGCGAAGCCCGCCGTGAGCAGGAAGAAGATCATGTTCGACTTCCAAGGCGTGCGGAACTTCGGGTGCACCTCGCTGAAGACCTTGGGCACGAGGCCGTCGCGGCTCATCGAGTAGAAGACGCGCGACTGCCCGAGCAGCATCACGAGGATCACCGACGAGAAGCCGGCGAGGATCGCGACCGTGACGAACTTCGAGAGCCACTCGTAGCCGTGCATGTAGGTCGAGATCGCGTACGCGACCGAGGCTTCCCGGCCCGAGTGGCGGAAGTCCTCGACCGTCGCGACGCCCGTCAGGACGTAGGCGAACAGGATGTAGAGCGCGGTGCAGATCACGAGCGACCCGAGGATGCCGATGGGCATGTCGCGCTTCGGATTCTTCGCCTCCTGCGCGGCCGTCGAGACCGCGTCGAAGCCGATGAACGCGAAGAACACGGTGCCCGCGGCGCCGACGATGCCCCAGAAACCGCCGTAAGCGTGGTCCACGCCCGCCGAGTCGGTGTAGGTCGTCGCTTCGGGGATGTAGGGCGTGTGGTTGGCCGGGTTGATGAACGACCAGCCGAGGATGATGACGAGGATGACGATCGTGACCTTCGTGATCACGATCAGGCCGTTGACGAAGGCCGATTCGCGCGTGCCGCGGATCAGGATCATCGTCAGCACGAGGAGGATGAAGACGGCGGGCAGGTTCATGATCCCGCTCGCGATCACGTTGCCCGCGGCGTCCCGCGCGCTCTCCATCGGCGAATGGCACCACTCATAGGGGACGTGCAGGCCGAAGTACTCGAGCAGCTTGTTCAGGTACTGGCTCCACGCGATCGCGACGCACGCCGCGCCGATCGCGTACTCGAGCACGAGGTCCCACCCGATGATCCAGGCGACGAACTCGCCCATGGTCGCGTAGGAGTAGGTGTACGCGCTCCCCGCGATCGGGATCATCGAGGCGAACTCGGCGTAGCACAGCCCCGCGAACGCACAGCCGATGCCGGCGAGCACGAACGCGAGCGTCACCGACGGTCCGGCGCTATTGGCCACCGCCGCGGCGGTGCGCACGAACAGACCGGCGCCGATGATCGCCCCGATGCCGAGCGCGATGAGCGCCCAGGGGCCGAGCGTGCGCCTGAGGCTCTTCTCGGAGTCGCCGGCTTCGTGAAGCAGCTTGTCGAGCGGTTTCGTGATCCAGAGGTTGGCCATGGGGTTCCTCGAACGGGGGACGGAACTCGCGCTCACCGCACGCCGCGAACGCGTCGCGGACGCTGGTGAGCACAGGATCGGAGCGTCATGCGGGGGCGCCGCGCTCCTTCGATGCGGCCCGCAGCAGGTTGATCGCCGTGTAGACGACGACCACCGCGACGAGCCACTTGACCGTGTACAGGGGCAGGCTCTTCACGATGTAGGCCGCGATCAGCACCGCCGGGATGCCGGCGAGCGTCAAGCCGAGCGCTGCGCGCGGCGAGTAGGCGCCTTGGCGCACGAAGGGGACGCTCGCGATCGGCATGAGGAACGCGCACGAGCCCATCATGATCGGGAAGCCCGTGCCCGGGTTCATGCCCAGCATCGAGACCATCACGAGGCACGGCGCGTACAGGCCGACGCCGATCGTCATCAGCGCGCCGAGCACGAAGTTGCCCGCGACCCCCGCGGCGAACAACCCGCCCGAGAGTCCGATCGTGCCCGTCGTCGGCTCGGTCCACAGCTGGCGCACCACGAGCACGGCCGTGAGCGCGAGCAGCGCGAGTCCGAGCCCGACCTGGATGTTGCGGCGCGGCCAGCGCGCGACGATCGGGGCGCCGAGGAGCGAGCCCGCGACGGACGCGACGATCATCGCGACGAGCGTCGTCATCTCGACCTCGACGACCTGCGTGTAGATGTACGCCTGCGCGATGGTCGGCAGCGTGTGCCCGACGTTCAGCGTGCCCGGCAAGAGCCGGTCGTCGATCGTGCGCCGCGCGCGGTAGAGCGTGGTCGTCGTCGCGAACGAACCGATGCCGAGCGTGTCGAGGAAGTCCGTCACGAACCCGACGAGGAGCTCCCACGCGTTCGGCGCGACGCGCTCCGTGCCCGCGCGATGCGCGCGGACGAGTTCGAACGCCCAGAACACGACGAACGCGACGCCGACGATCCCGAGCACGAGGAGCAGCGTCGTCTTGGCGTCGAGCATGCGCGGAGCGTGGGGGGCGCCGAGGGGGGGAGGACACGCTCCGCCGGGAGCGGCGGCGTGAGCCTACCGGCGCTCCAAGGAGCCTGCAACGCGCGCGACGGGAAGGATCCGACCGCGGCGGCAGTTCATGCTCGTCGCGGGGGGCCGGCCGCGCGCTCCGATGTTCGACGGAGCTCTCAACCGCCGCGCGCCGCGTTCTCCCGCCGACGCAGGACGCTGTTCCTGTACCCGTAGGCGAAGTACACGCACAGTCCGATCGCGAGCCAGATCACGAGGCGCAGCCAGTTCGAGAGCTCGAGCCCCGCGATCAAGCCGAGGCACGCGAGGATCGCGAGCACCGGCGTCAGCGGATACAGCGGCACGCGGAACGGACGCGGCCGGTCGGGCTCGCGCACGCGCAGGACGATCACGCCCAGCGCGACGAGGATGAACGCGAACAGCGTCCCGATGTTGCACAGGCCGATCGCCTGGTCGGGCGTCAGGAGCGAGCACGACAACGCGACGATTCCGCCCGTGACCCACGTCGAGATGTGCGGCGTCTGGTGCTTCGCGTGGATCTTCGCGAACATCTTCGGCAGGAGCCCGTCGCGCGCCATGACCATGAAGATGCGCGTCTGGCCGAGCTGGAAAACGAGCAGCACCGCGGTCATCGCGATCACCGCGCCGAACGCGAAGATGGTCGCGAAGTTCGAGTAGCCCATGAACTCCATCGCCTTCGCTAGCGGATCATTGGTTTTGATCAGCTCGTAGGGCACGACGCCGGTCAGCGCGGCCGCGGTGAGGATGTAGAGCACCGTGCAGATCAGGAGCGATGCAATGAGGCCGCGCGGAAGGTCGCGCTGGGGGTTCTTGCACTCCTCGCTGGCGGTCGAGACCGCGTCGAACCCGATGTAGCTGAAGAACCCGAGCGCAGCGCCTTGCCAGATGCCCTGCTTGCCGTTCGGCGCGAACGGCGTCCAGTGGTTCTCGCCCTTGTGCAGGATCGTCCAGAACCCGAGGCCGATGAAGATCCCGACGAGCGCGAGCTTGAGCACGACCATGATGGCGTTCGCGCGCGCGCTCTCGCGGATGCCCAGGAACAACAGAACGGTCAGCGCGAGCGTGATCGACATCGCGGGGAGGTTGATCGAGAGCACCCACTCGCCGATGCGCGGGACGTGCTCCCACTGCGCGAGCAGCGCGTTCGCGGAGTCCTTGTCCGCCAGGGTCGCGGTCCCACTGGTCATCATCTGCTGCGCCGCATGCACGGCGCCCGTCGCGCTTTGGAAGTCCTTCGTGAGCCAGACCGGGATCGTCCACGCCGCGTTCAGGCCGTGCAGGAACGTTTGGAAGTAGTCGGCCCAGCTCTGCGCGACGTACACGTTGCCGATCGCGTACTCGATGATCAGGTCCCACCCGATGATCCACGCGATGAGCTCGCCGAACGCGGCGTAGGAGTAGGAGTACGCGCTGCCCGAGGCGGGCACCATCGCCGAGATCTCCGCGTAGCACAGCGCCGCGAATCCGCAGGCGAGCGCCGTCACGGCGTACGAGACCATCACCGCCGGTCCGGCGCCGTGCATCATCAGGGTCCCGTCGGCGGCGAAACGTCCGACGATCATCTCCTTGATGCTCGAGAAGAGCCCCGCGCCGATGATCGCGCCGATGCCGAGCAGTGTCAGGTCGACCGCGGTGAGCGTGCGTTTGAGTCCCGATCCACCGTGCCCCGCTTCCACGGAGTCCGTCGCGAGCTTGCGCAGGAAGAGGTTCATGGCGCCGGAGGATAGAGGCGTCGAAGCACGGCCGCCAGGATCCGGCCGACCGTTCGGGACGAGCAGGCCAAGGGAGAACGAGACGCGCGCGCGGCCACGACTCGTGCGCGGCCGCGCGCCTCAGCGCGTCGAGCGCTCGGATTCGAGCGGACGCCGCGCGCCCGCGTTACGCTCGCGCAGGACCGTCGAACGAGCGTAAGCGTGCGCGCCGATTTCGAGGCCGCGCGCACCATCGGTCACGTGCACGGCGAGCAGCGCGTCCCAGAGATCGTGGGGATCGAACGTGACCGCGCGTTCGAGCGCGCGGCACGCGACCCGGCCCATGTCGTAGCCCGCGGCCGCGTCGGCGTCCGGCTTCGCGGCGCCATGCCGGGCGCGCCAGCTCGCGACGAACGCGAGGTCGAGCTCGCCCGCGGGCGCCTTCTCGGCGGAGCAGCCGACACGCGGCGCGTTCGCGGCGCTCCCCGCGAGCCCGGCTCCGAACGGCGCGACGTAGGGCGCGCCGCCGGACTCCGCCGCGGCTTCGTCGACCGCATCGGGCGTCGTCCCGCCCGCGATCAAGACCGCGCGGTCCTCGTCGAGCAGTCGCCGCACCGCGACGCGCATCTCGGACGTGATGCCGCGATCGTCGAACGTGCGCACCTCGATCGGGCGTCCGTGCACTCCGCCGCGCGCGTTCTGCTCCTCGATCGCGAGCAGGAACCCGTCGTGCAGGGCGCGCCCGCGCGCGGCGAGCGGCCCGGTGAGGGAGTGGAACTCGCCGAGGAGGATCGGCCCCGAGCCGGGCGGGATCGGCCGCGGCGCCGCGGGCGCGCAACCGAAAAGGAGGAACGCGAGGAGCGCGCCGACGAGCACGAGGAGGTCGAGCGCGATCGCCGACTCGAACGCGTTCGGCGCTTGCAGGCTTCTTGCTTGCCGCCGCATGGGGTGCCCACGAGGATCTGGGAGCGCCGCGTCGAGCGCAAGCGTGCTCCGCTCCGCTTGGACGCGGCCCCTCGAACTCCTCCACGGACCCGCCATGCTCCACCCGCTCCTCGCCCTCGTCTCGGTCGTCCTTCCGGCCTTCGCCGTCGCTCCGCAGGACGCGAAGGCGCCCGCGGTCGACCCCGCGAAGCAAAAGGCGCTCGACGACGTCGCTGCCGCGATCCAGGCCGACATCGAGCGGCTGCGCGGCGAGCAGTTCAAGCACTCCGTGCCCGTGAAGCTCGCGGACAAGGCCACCTTGATCGAGTACCTGAGCGCGCGCGAGGCGCTGGAGACGAAGCCCGAGCGCGAGGTGTTCAAGGAGGAGTGCGCGAAGTTGCTCGGCCTCGTGCCCGCGACGATGGACGTCAAGGCCGCGACGCACGCCTTCCTCCAGTCGCAAGTGGGCGGCTTCTACGACCCGCCGACGAAGACCTTCTATGTCATGGACAGCTTCGACGGCGAGCTCGCGCGCGTGATCATGTCGCACGAGTTCGTGCACGCGCTCGACGACCAGCTCTACGACCTCGACGGCACGGCGAAGAAGCTCGGCGACGACACGGACCAGTTGCTCGCGTTCTGGTCGGTGTGCGAGGGCAGCGGGACATACACGATGACGCAGTGGATGATCGCCAACGCGGCGAAGCTCGATCGTGAGTCGTTGATGGAGTTCCAGAAGCTCGGCGTCGCGGGCATGGAGGACCTCCCGCCGATGATCTGGAAGCCGATGCTCGCCGCGTACACGTGCGGGCAGACCTTCGTCGACAAGAGCACGCCGAAGAAGAAGCGCGCGAAGAAGGGCGAGGACGCTCCCGCGACGCCGGCCGACGAGAAGCCCGCGCCGACCTATGTCGCGCAGCTCGCGCGGGCCTTCCGGGCGCCGCCGCGCTCGACCGAGCAGGTGCTGCACCCGGAGAAGTACTGGGATCCCGAGCAGAAGGACGAGCCCAAGCGCATCACGTTCGACGCGAGCGCTCCGCCCGCGGGATGGAGAGTGCTGGGCGAGGACACGCTCGGCGAGCTCGGCCTCGCGCTGCTCACGACGCCGCTCGCGGAGCGCAAGGGCATCGACGGCAACGACCTGATGGCGCTCGCGACGCTGACCTACACGAACAAGGCCGCGAAGGGCTGGGGCGGCGATCGGTTGATCCTGCTCGGCCGCGGCGACGATCGGCTCCTGCAACTCGTCACCGTGTGGGACACCGAAGCGGACGCGAAGGAGTTCCACGCCGCGGTCGAGGGCGTGCTCCCGCTCGCCGACGCCGCATCGAGCGCGCCGCGGCTCGTGCCCGTGCGGAAGAGCGTGGCGACGCGCGCCGAGGACCCGCAGTCGGTCGTGATCGAGCTCGCGTGGGCGCGCGACCCGAAGTCCCTGCCCGACGCGGCCGTCGCGGGGCTCGCCTGGAGCGTGAAGTAGCGTGCGCCGCGGAGGACGCGGTCAGGTGTAGCGACCCACGCGAGCTACACCGACGTGGAGATCCCGAACAGCCCGCGCTTGCGCCCGTTTTCCTCGATCTCGCGCCGAGCGTCCTCGATGCAGGCGAGAACCCACTCCTCACGGCGGTCGAGCCACTCGTCGAGGATGCGGTTCTGCTCTTCGATGGGAAACGCGGCCCACTCGGCGCGGCTGTAGCGGGCCGGTTCACACACGGGCTCGTGACGGATGGCCGCGGACTTGGAGTGTTGGATCATGAACGTGCTGATGGAGTGACCTGGGACCTGATTCTAGCTCCCCGTGCCGCGCACGAGCCAGCAGAGGACGGCGGCGATCCAGCTCGAGCCCGCGAGCAGGAGTCCGATCTGAGCGTGGTCGATGTCGCGCTGCTTGCGCGAGTTTCGTCGACCCAGGTCCATCGTCGCATGGACCGTCATCTGGAGGACGTGGCGCGCGACCCGGACGCGCGGAAGCTCGTGAGCGTGGGAGAGCATCTGTGGGTTGCCGAGGAGCAGGAGACTGGACTGTGCCGGCTCCCGACCGCGCCGACGAGGGCGCAGCAGCATCGTCAATCCTGCGAGGACGAACCCCGCCGAGCACGCGAGCAGGCCGCGCGTGAGGCTCGAATCGATGGCGGCGAACGCGCGCGCGGCTCCAACCCCGAGCAGCGCAGCCTCGATCGTGATCAGGAGGGCCGTGCGCTGCGCCAGTCGGCGCGCGTTCTCGACCTCGGCCTCCCAGGCGATTCGGGCGTGTGCAAGCGCCTCCGCGGTGCCTTCGGGAGCCGCATCGAGCGATCGAGACTGCTTCGCCATCACCCGCACGACGTCGCTCGCATCGAACGGGCATCGAGGAATCCCGGATCCCGTTTTCGCGCCGGTTCGAGGAGTGGGGAATCGGGGCGCTCGAACAGGGGGCGGGGCGAGCCGCGCACCGAGCCCATCGCTGGACTTCCGCGCGCCTCTGCCAGCGTAGCGACGGCTTCAGACCGACGTCGTGATGCCGAAGAAGCCGCGGGTGCGTTCGAGCTCGCGAATCTCCTCCAGCGCTTCGCGCCGAAAGCGACGCGACCAGGCCTGGAAACGTTCGAACCACTCGCCGTCGATGCGCTCGCGCTCCTCGTCCGAGAGCGAGCGCAGCTCTTCCTCGGTCATGAGGTCGAGCGGGTTCACGGGCTCGTCGAACTCGGCCTTGTCTTCGACGTGTTGGATCATCCCGCCATCTCCAGGTCCTCGGATTCTAGCGTACGGAACCCGTGAGCAGCGCGGCGAGTCCCAGCGTGGTGAGCAAGACACCTGCGAGGACGAGCGCGAGCTGAGCGCGATCGATGTCGCGCTGTTTGTTCACGTTTCGACGGCCGAGGTCCACGGCTGCGTTGCGCGTTCGCTCGAGCGCGAGCACCCGGACGCGCAGCAGCGAACTCGCTCCAGGCGTCGAAGCCCGATGTCCGCCTTCCTCGAGCCACTGGCTCGCCTGAGGCCGTCCGCGGTGCCGCCGCTTCGGTCGCAAGAGGAACAGGAGCCCGATGAGCACTGCGACGACGCCCGATGCGAGCAGGATCCGCTCGATCGTCCCCGCCGGAGCCGTTCCCAGCCGCGCGGCTCCGACGCCGAGCAGCGCTCCCTCGATCGTGATCAGGAGGCCCGTCCGCTGCGCCAGCCGCCGCGCGCTCTCGACCTCGGCCTCCCAGTGGAAGCGGGCCTCGACGAGGCGTTCGTGCACGGCGGCCTCGCGGCGTGCGTCCTGGTCCCGGTTGGTCATCGACAGCACGACGTCGCTCGCGTCGAACGGGCATCGACGAATCTCGGATTCCGTTTTCGCGCCGGTTCGAGGAGTGGGGAATCGGGGCGCTCGACGACGGCGGGGCCGACTGCACGCGCGCCTGTGCGAACGGCGCCCGCGCTAGCCGAACCCGTCGCGCGCGACGCGCGCCTTCGGCAGACCGCCCGCGATGCGGCCGATGAAGAAGAACGTGCCCTCGATGCGCCAGCCCGGGCGCGGTTCGGCGAGGCCGTCCTGCTCGAGCTGCCAGCGCGAGACGAACAGATGGAGCGGGCGCTCGGGCGCTTCGACCTCGAGCACGGCGACCTTCACCTCCGTGTACGGGTTCACGAGGTGCGTCACGCGCCGGACGCGCAGCGAGACCTCGGCGCAACCGCCCGGATCCTCGGGCGAACCGAGCGGGACGATGCTCGCGCCGCCCTCGCGGCCGGGGACGTCCTCGGTGAAGGCGCCCTCGTCGGGGCCGACGTAGTCGACGTCGAGCGCGAACGCGGCGACGTTCACTGCGAGCACGTGTCCGCGCGGCATGCGCGGCGGCAACCGGCGCGCGTCGGTGAGGAACAGGCTCAGGCGGTACGCGCCGGGCGTCGCGTCGCGCAGCTCCTCGAACACGGGCGGCGCCGCCCAACCGATCATGAGCGCGTCGAACGGCGAGTCGGGGAGTGCCCTGATCTCGTCCACCGCGACGCGCAGGCGGTGGTCGGGTTGGAAGTAGGGGAGCACGCTCCAGTGCTTCTGCTCCGGCTGGCGGTCGATGCGCACCTCGAGGCCGTTGCCGAGCACCAGGCGCCGGTGGAACGCGGGATCGCCGCGCCACGCCGCCGGCTCGCCGCGCGCGCGCACGAGCTCGACGATCTCCTCGATCGGATGGTTCGGCGGGAA
>JACRIO010000038.1 GCA_016220035.1 Planctomycetota bacterium
GTCGAGGAGCACGACATCCGGCACGTGCTGCACGGCAGAACGCAGCGCCTCCTTGCCGGTTGCGCACTCGACGACGCGGTAGCCCTGCGCGGCGAGGCCCGCACGGAGGAAGCGCGCCACGGGCATCTCGTCCTCGACGACAAGCACGAGCGGGCCCTCGGCCGCTCCGCGGCCCTCCACGCGGCGTTCTCCTTCGACGTTCATCGTGCGGGCGGCCCGGGCGGTGCGCTCGCGGCCGGCCGGGGCAGGTGGAACGCGAACTCCGCGCCGCCGCCGGGCCGGTTGCGCGCGGCCACCGAGCCACCATGAGCGTGCGCGATCGCGCGCACGACGGCGAGTCCGAGTCCCGCGCCTTCGGTGCGCGCGTCTTCCGCGCAGCGGTAGAAGCTGTCGAAGACCCGTTGTGCCTCGCCCGTCGCGAGCCCGCGGCCGCGGTCCCGCACGACGAACTCGACCCCGTCGTCTGCAGCGCGCACGGCGATCTCGACCGGATGCCCGGCCGGGCTGTACTTGAGTGCGTTGTCGAGGAGGTTAACGAGCGCCTGCTCCGCCAGCATGGGATCCATCCACGCGAGCAGTACTTCCCGCGGGACCTCGCGACGGAGCTCGCGTCCGGCGCGACGCGCCTCGAGCCGGCCGAGCGCAGACTCGACGACCTCGTCGACGGGGCACCACTCGCAGCGCAGCGCGATCGCGCCCGCTTCGAGGCGCGTGATGTCGAGCAGGTTCGACACGAGGAGACCAAGGCGATCCGCCTCGTCGCGGATCGCCTCGAGCAGCCTTCGCCGCTCCTCGGGCGCGACCTGTCCCGCATCGTCGATGAGCACCTGCGCGGAGCCCGTGATGGACGCGAGCGGAGTCCTCAGGTCGTGCGAGACCGCGCTGAGAAGTGCGCTGCGCGTCCGTTCGGTCTCGACGACGAGCCGTCCGCGCGCGGCCTCCTCGCGCAGATCGACCCGCTCGAGCGCCTGCGCCGTCTGCGCGACGAACGTCTCGAGGAGTTGGCGCTGCGACGGCGAGAGCTCGTCCACGGGCTGCGCAGGAAGAAACCCGAACACGCCGAACACGCCCGAGCGCCCTGACAGCGGCAGGAACAGCGTGTGCGCCGCGGGCAGCGTGTCCGTGCCGCGTCCCGCGGGGCGCCCGTGCTCGACCACCCAGCGCGCGACCGCGAGCTCGCGCTCGTTCGTGAGCTCGGGCACCGCGGGACCGTGAGCGACGAGAGCGCCGACAGCGTCGACCTCCATCGAGCGCAGGAAGACCGCTGCCGCTCCGCCGAACAGCGCCCGTATTTGACGCGCCGAAGTTTCCGCGACTTCCGCGGCCCCGTTCGCGGCGCCGAGCTCGCGCGCGAGCGTGAAGAGCGCGGCCGTGCGCCGTTCACGTTCGCGCGCGTCGTCCGCCTGCTCGCGCAGGATCACCGTGCGCCGACTGACGGAAACGGCGACGAGCAACATCACGAGGAACGTCACGACGTAGGTCGTGCTGCTCACCGCGAACGTGTAAAACGGCGGGACGAAGAAGAAGTCGAGGGCCGCGATGCTCGCCACGGCGACTGCGAGGGCCGGCAATCGTGACAGACGGCTGGACGCGATCAGCACGCCGAGCAGGTAGAGCATCGCCTGATCCGCGAGCGTCAGGAGCTCGCGCGTGACGAGACAGATGACCGTGCATCCCACGACCGCGGCGAGTCCCAGCAACCACTCGCGCTTCGGGACCGCCAAGGCCGGACGTGGTCGAGCGCGCGCGGACTCGCCGTCCTCCTCGCCCGACGTGACGAGTACGTCCGCGGTCTCCGAGCCGCGCACGAGCGCCTCGATGAGCGATCCGCGCAAGAGGCCGCGCCAGCGTTCGTGCCGAGGCTTCCCGACGAGAATGCGGGTCGCCTCCCGTGCGCGCGCGACCGCGAGGATCTCGCCCGGAACGCTCTCCCCGCGCACGACGAGCGTCTCCGCTCCGAGCCGCTGCGCGAGCGCGAGGTGCGCCGACAGGCGCTCGCGATCCGAGACGGCGAGGCCCTCGAAGTCGGAGTCCTCGACCGTGAGCACGATCCACGGCGCGCGCATCGAGACCGCGATGCGCCGTCCAGCACGGATGAGGTTCGCCGACTGCGGGCTCGCGTCGATTGCGATCAGCAGGCGCTCGGTCGTGCGCCAGGTCGCGGCAATGCCCTGCTCGCGCTTCCACTCGGACGCCTGAGCGTCGACGCGCTCGGCCGTGCGGCGCAAGGCGAGCTCGCGCAGGGCGATCAGGTTGCCCTTGCGAAAGAAGTGCTCCGCGGCGATTTCGGCGCGCTGCGGCAAGTACACCTTGCCCGCCGCGAGACGCGCGAGCAGTTCGTCGGGCGAAAGATCAACGAGCTCGATCTCGTCCGCCTGGTCGAGGAGCGAGTCGGGCACGGTCTCCCGCACGGCGATGCCGGTGATCGACGCGACGACGTCGTTCAGGCTCTCCACGTGTTGCACGTTGAGCGTCGTGAAGACGTCGATGCCCGCCTCGAGGAGCTCGACGACGTCCTGCCACCGGTGCGCGTGGCGCGACCCAGGAGCGTTCGCGTGCGCGAGCTCGTCGACCAGGACCAGCGTCGGACGTCTCGCGAGCACCGCGTCCAAATCGAACTCGGCGAGCGTCACGCCACGGTGCTCGACGGTGCGGGCCGGGATGCGCTCGAGGCCCTCTGCGAGCCGCGCGGTTTCGGAGCGTCCGTGCGTCTCGATCCATCCGACGACGACGTCCATGCCTTGACGTTTCAGTGCCTGCGCAGCCTCGAGCATCGCGCACGTCTTGCCCACGCCCGGCGCCGCGCCGAAGAAGACGCGCGAGCGGCCACGGTACTTCGTCTCCGCTTCGCGCTCGGCGCGCGCCAGCATCTCCTCCGGGCTGGGTCGGCGCTCCACCATCACCGAGAGCCTAGCGCAGCGCCTCGAGCAGGAGGTTGAGCTCGAGCACGTTGACACGTGCCTCGCCGAGGAAACCCAGGCTCGGCGGCTCGACGTGCTCCTCCACGAGCGCGCGCACGCGGCCCGGGTCGAGCCCGCGCGCGGCAGCCACGCGGTCGACCTGGAACCGCGCCGCCGCGGGGCTGATGTGCGGATCGAGGCCGCTCCCGGACGCGGTCACGAGGTCGACGGGGATCGAAGTCGCCGGGTGCCGCGCGGACAGCAGCATCGCGACGCGCGCACGCACGACCACCGCCAACGCAGGATTCGTCGGGCCGAGGTTCGATCCGCCTGAGAGCGCCCCGTTGCACGCCGGCGAGGTCGCCGATGGCCGGCCCCAGAACCACCGCGCGTCGTCGAACGCCTGCCCGACGAGCCGCGACCCGCGCAGGTGGCCGTCGACCACGACGAGGCTGCCGTTCGCCCGTTCGTGGAAGAGCGTCTGACCGAGCGCCCACACGATGAGCGGGTAGGTGACGCCGGTCAGCAGCGTCAAGGCGAGGAGCATCCGTGTCGAGGTGAGGAGCTCCCGTCCGAGGTTTCGTCCTGTGCGCCTCATGTGATCCCGAGCCCGTTCAGGACGACGTCGACCGCCTTGATCCCGACGAACGGCGCGACGATGCCGCCGACGCCGTACAGGAGCAGGTTTCTCCGCAAGAGCGCCTGCGCTCCGATCGGCCGGTAGCGCACGCCGCGCAATGCGAGCGGGATCAACACCACGAGGATCAGAGCGTTGAAGATGACGGCCGAGAGCACGGCCGAGTTCGGCGACCCGAGGCGCATCAGGTCGAGCTTCCCAAGCGCCGGGTACGTCGCGGCGAACGCCGCCGGCAGGATGGCGAAGTATTTGGCGACGTCGTTCGCGATGCTGAACGTCGTCAGTGAACCGCGCGTCATCAGCATCTGCTTGCCGACCTCGACGATCTCGATCAGCTTGGTCGGGTTCGAGTCCAGGTCGATGAGGTTTCCGGCCTCCTTCGCCGCCTGCGTGCCGCTGTTCATCGCCACCGCGACGTCGGCCTGCGCGAGCGCCGGCGCGTCGTTCGTGCCGTCGCCGGCCATCGCGACGAGATGGCCTTTGCTCTGGTACTCACGGATCAGCTCGAGCTTGCGCTCGGGTGTCGCCTGCGCGAGGAAGTCGTCGACCCCCGCCTCGGCCGCGATCGCGGCGGCGGTCAGCGGGTTGTCCCCCGTGATCATCACGGTCTTGATGCCCATCCGGCGCAGCTCGAGGAAGCGCTCGCGGATGCCGCCCTTCACCACGTCCTTCAGGTGGATCACGCCGAGGACGCGAGCGCGATCCGCAACGACGAGCGGCGTGCCTCCGCCCTTCGCAATGCGTTCGACGGAGCCGCGCACGTCGGGCGGAAACGTCCCGTCGTGCCACGAAACGTAGTCGGCGATCGCGTCCGGCGCGCCCTTACGGATCTCGCGGCCGTCGAAATCGACGCCGCTCATGCGGGTCTGCGCGGAGAACGGGATGAACGTGGCGCCGAGCTCGTTCAGCGCGCGCTCGCGCAGACCGTGGCGCTCCTTCGCGAAGACGACGATGCTTCGGCCTTCCGGTGTTTCGTCCGCGAGGGAGGCGAGCTGCGCCGCGTCGGCGAGCACTTCGGCCGTGACGCCGTTCGCGGGCACGAACTCCGCCGCCTGGCGGTTTCCGAGCGTGATCGTGCCCGTCTTGTCGAGCAGGAGCACGTCCACGTCGCCCGCCGCCTCGACGGCGCGCCCAGAGCTCGCGATCACGTTCGCCTGGATCATCCGGTCCATCCCGGCAATGCCGATCGCCGAGAGCAGGCCCCCGATCGTGGTCGGGATCAGGCAAACGAGGAGCGCCACGATCACCGTGAGCGGAACGACCGCACCCTGCCCGCTCGATTGCACCGCGAACGCCGAGAACGGCCGCAGCGTCGCCGTGGCCAGGAGGAAGACGATCGTCAGACCGGCGAGGAGCACGAAGAGCGCGGTCTCGTTGGGCGTCCGCCCGCGCCGCGCGCCCTCGACGAGCGCGATCATGC
The DNA here is from genome assembly GCA_016220035.1 of Planctomycetota bacterium. GTDB lineage: Bacteria > Planctomycetota > UBA1135 > UBA1135 > JADJNY01. The sequence continues at coordinate 4,958 of JACRIO010000038.1, forward strand.
GATCGATGAACGCTTCACCAGGGTTCGCGACGACGCGCACGACGATCCAGTCCGACAGCACGCGCGTGCCGCCCGTCAACGAGCTCCGGTCGCCGCCGCTCTCGCGGATCACCGGCGCGCTCTCGCCCGTGATGGCACTTTCGTCGACGGAAGCGATGCCCTCGATCACCGTACCGTCGCACGGGACGACGTCACCGGCCTCGATGAGCACGCAGTCGCCCTTGCGCAGGCTCGCGCCGGGCTCCACCGTGAACGGCGCCCCGCGTTCCGGGCGCGCGAGCTTCTTCGCCACGACGTCACGGCGCGTCTTCCGCAACGCCGCCGCTTGCGCCTTCCCGCGGCCCTCCGCGAGCGACTCCGCGAAGTTCGCGAAGAGGAGCGTGAACCAGAGCCACAGCGCGATCGCGAGGATGAAGCTCCACGGCGCCTCGCCACGTCCGACGAGCGCCTGCACGGCGAGCACGGTCGTCAACGCGGCGCCGGCCCACACCACGAACATGACGGGGTTCCTGAATTGGCAGCGCGGATCGAGTTTGAGCACGGCGTCCAGCGCGGCGCGCCGCGCGATCACCGGGTCGAAGAGGCCCTTCTCGAGTCGGGAAGTACGCATCATGGTGGAGCCCTCTACTATCCGTCCGCCATCTGGAGCTGTTCGACGATCGGTCCAAGGGCGAGCGCGGGCAGGTAGGTGAGCGCTCCGACGAGCAAGACCGTCGCGCACAGGAGCACGATGAAGAGGGGCCCGTGCGTGGGAAGCGTGCCCGAGCCGGCCGGCACGAGCTTCTTTCTCGCGAGCGCGCCCGCGATCGCGAGCGCAGGCAGCGCGACGAGGAAGCGTGCCGCGAGCATCGCGAGGCCGAGCGCGACGTTGTAGAAGGGTGTGTTCGCGTTCAGGCCTGCGAACGCGCTCCCGTTGTTGTTTCCCGCGGAGGAGAACGCATAGAGCACCTCGCTGAAGCCGTGGGCGCCGGGGTTGAGGAGGCTCGAGCGCCCTGCGGGCAGGACCACCGCGACCGCCGTGCCGAGCAGCACGACTGCGCACGGCACGAGGATGGCGAGCGAGGCCATCTTCATCTCGAAGATGCCGATCTTCTTGCCGAGGTACTCGGGTGTGCGCCCGACCATCAGCCCCGCGAGGAAGACGGCGACGATGGCGAAGAGCAGCATGCCGTAGAGACCCGATCCGGCTCCGCCGAAGACGACCTCGCCCAACTGCATGAGCACCATCGGTACGAGCCCACCGATCGGCGTGTAGGAGTCGTGCATCGAGTTCACCGACCCGTTCGAAGCCGCCGTCGTCTCCGCCGCCCAGAGCGCCGACGCGGCGATGCCGAAGCGGACTTCCTTGCCCTCCATGTTCCCGCCGCACTGGCCCTCATTCGCCAGCACGTCGACGTGCGCTTGCGCGAGCGCCGCTGGAGCGCTCGATTCGGCCCAGTACGTGACCGCGAGTGCGGGCAGGAAGAGCAGGAACATCGCCGCGAGGAGCGCGATGCCTTGACGGCGGTCACGCACCATCGCGCCGAACGTGAAGCACACCGCCACGCCGAGGATCAGGATCGCGAAGCACTCGAACAGATTCGAAATGGGCGTCGGGTTCTCGATCGGATGCGCGGAGTTCGAGTTGTAGTAGCCGCCTCCGTTCGTGCCGAGTTGCTTGATTGCGACCTGCGAAGCGACGGGACCGAGCGCGATTTCCTGCGTCGCGGTCCGCGTGCCGTCGGCGGCTACGATCGGATCCAGCAGCTCGACCTGCGCCTTCGCGTCGAAGTCCTGCACCACGCCCTGGGTCAAGAGCGCGAGCGCGAGGAGCACGGAGAGCGGGAGCAGCACGTAGAGCGTCGAGCGCACGAGGTCGACCCAGAAGTTGCCGATCGTTCCCGACGTCCTGCGCGCGAACCCGCGGGCGAGCGCGGCGAGAACCGCCATCCCGCTCGCGGCCGAGGCGAAGTTCTGCACGCCGAGACCGAGCATCTGCGTGAGCTGGCTCATCGTGGCTTCGCCCGCATACCCCTGCCAGTTCGTGTTGGTCGCGAAGCTGATCGCGGTGTTGAACGACGAGTCCGGCGACACGGTGCCCAAGCCGTCGGGATCGAGCCAGAGCAGACCCTGCGCGCGCTGCAACAGGTACAGGGCGAGCGTTCCGACGAGGTGGAACAGCACGAAGGCGCGCGCATAGCGCCTCCAGTCCGTCTCGCCCCGCTCGCGCAGACCCGCGACGGCGTAGATGCCGCGCTCGACCGGTCCGAGCACGCGATCGAGCGCAGTGCGCTCACCGGAATACACACGCGCCATGAACTCGCCGAGCGGCTTCCCGAGCAGGACGAGCAGCGTCATCACGACGACGATCTGCAACCAGCCGAGCGGGGTCATTCGAAGACCTCCGGGTCGAGCAGCGCGACGAAGAGGTACACCAACAACACCAGGGCGAGCAGCGCAGCCAGCCACTCGAGGAGACTCATGAGCGGCCCCCGTCCTTGCCTTCGCGCTCCCCTTCGGGAAGGTCCGCGAACCAGAGGAGCAGGCCGTAGAGCCCGATCACGGTCGCGATCATCACGCAGTCCAGCATCTCCATGGTTCGTTCGCCGGGCGCTCGAGTGGAACGAAGCGACTGACGGCCCATTCAGAGTAGGAGCGCGAGGCGTCGAGGAGCCGCTGAGTCGCGGGCACGCGCCGCTAAGACCGCGCTAAGAACGGAGAGCGCTCGCACGATCCCGCCTCGACTCGCCCCTGGTGGCCGCGCACGTCGATCCCGCCCGACAGCAGCCGCCTGCCACTCCTCGCTTCGAAGCGGAAGCGAACCCGTCCATGCTCGGGCGCGTCACGCTCCTCGTTCTCCTTGGCCTCGCCCCTTTCGCCCCCGCTCGCGGGTCCGACCGGCTCGAACTCGCGAACACGATCGACGGCCCAGTGAGTGCCGCGGTCGCGCGCGCGTCCGATCCGAGGCTCTCTGGGTCGCCGCGCTCGCGTTACGCGGTGATCGGAAACGCCCAAGTGTCGCGCGCTTGGGAGTTCAGGGCACGCTGGCAGGTGCTCGATGTCGACGCGGTCGCGATCGGGCTCGTGGTCGGGTTCTGAGAGCCCGATCGCTGCACCTCGCGCTGCCACGGGAGGCGCCGGTTTCCTCGCTCTCCCGCAACGATCACCGACTGCGGGCACAATGGACCAGCAGTCCATGTCCACCAGCCGCCGCAGGATCGTCCTCTACTACCCGCACCAGATCGCGGCCGCAGCCGAGCCGCCGTTCGTGCGCTACCTCGACGAGCTGCCGCTCGCGCTGCTCTCGATCGCCGGCGGTCCGATCGCGGACGGGTACGAGGTCGTGCTCGTCGACGGGACGCGCTACGCGGCCGACGAGGCGCATCGTCGGGTGCTCGAAGCGTGCGATGGAGCGCTGCTCTACGCGACGACCGGGATCCTCGGCCATCAAGTCGCCGACGGGCTCGACTGTACGCGCAGAGTGAAGGCGCGCTTTCCGGAGCTCCCGAGCTTCATCGGCGGCTGGTTCGCTTCCGTCGCACCGGAGCTGCAGCTCGCGACGGGGCTCTACGACGCCGTCGCGATCGGCCAAGGCGAGTTCACGTTCCGCGAGCTCGTCGCGGCCGTCGATTCCGGCGCCGCGCTCGAGCAAGTCGGCGGTCTCGCGCTCCAACGCGACGGCCGCGTCGTGCGCACGGCGGCGCGGAGCGTGACGAACCTCGCGGAGCGCGCGCCCACCCCGTGGCACCTCGTCGACTTCGAGCTCTACCGCGCGCCGCAACTGCGGGCCGCCGCGCGCCGCGGAGTCCACGGCGGCTTCGGGCCCGTGCCGCCGCGCGTCGGCATCAGCTACGTCACGAGCTTCGGTTGCCCGTTGAAGTGCACGTTCTGCTGCTCGCCGGTCGTCAGCGGCGCGCGCTGGAAGGCGAGGGCCGGCGCCGCGGCCGCCGACGAGCTCGCGGAGCTGCAGGCGCGCTGGGGCTTCGACGGCGTGCACTTCCACGACGCGAACTTCGGCGTGAGCGAGCCGCGGATGCGCGTGCTGGCCGACGGACTGCTGCGCCGCGGCGCGCGGTTCACGTGGCTCGCGTACATGCAGGCGGAGTCGATCCTGCGCTACGCGCCCGACACGCTCGACCTGCTCGTCCGCGCGGGCATGGACGAGATCCTCATGGGCGCCGAGGTCGGCGATTCGGACGCGATGGAGCGCGTGCGCAAGAACACGCGGCCCACGGGCAACCTCGACGCCGCGGTCGAGCTCGACCGTCGCGGCGTGCACGCGTACGTGACCTACATCCTCGGCTTCCCGGGCGAGGACGAGGCGTCGATGCGCGCGACGCTCGACGAAGCGCGGCGCGTCGTGCTCGCGGCGCCGCGCGCGCGGCCCGAGGTCTGGCCCTACCGGCCGATCCCGGGCGCCGCGGACTGGGAGCAGGCGCTCGAGCTCGGGTACGTGCCGCCCGCGACGCTCGAGGACTGGGGACGAACGGGAGACTACTGGAGCGAGGACTGCTGGCCCGGCCGCATCCCGCCTTCGGTGGCGCGCGAGCGGTTGCTCTTCATGCACTACTCGTCCCTCGCGCAGGGCCGCGTGCGACAACGCATGGGCGCCTGGGAACGCCGCGCGCGGCGCCGCCTCGAAGACGGTTCGTTCCGCGGTGCGGGGCTCGAAGCGCGCGCGTTCCACGTGCTCGATCGCCTCCGCAAGTCGATGCGGCCGGTCCGGTCACGAGCCACGAGCGAGTGAGCGCGGGAACGACCGGTCGCGGAACACGATCAGAGCTTCGTGAGCGCCCACAGCAGGACGAACACGATCGCGACGAGGATCACGGCGAGGATCGGGGTCCAAGACGTTCCCGACGAATTCGTGGAGAGAACCGTGTCCGCGCTCGAGCTCCACTTGGGATCGCTTTCGCCGTCGAGCGCTTCAGGACCCGTCCCCTCGTCGGGCAGCGGCTCGGCGTCCCACGCTTCGTCGATGATCGCCTGCGCGCGCTCGCGCATCCCCTTGGGGACGAAGACGTCCGGGCGCGTGATCGCGTTGTGCACGCCCGAACCGAGCTCCGCCATGTCGCGGTCGCGGCCGCTCGTGAAGCTCGGGATGCCGTGTTCCGCGAGCAGATCCTTCGCGAGTGCCGCCTCGACCGGGTTCGGTGCGCTCAGCAGGAGGTCGTAGTCGTTCGCGAGCGAGCCCATGCGCGTTCTCCTCGCCTTCAGCATCGCCGCGCCGCGCCCGAACGCAACCCCGCGCACCGCCTTGCCGCGTTTCGAGCGCACGGATAGGCTTCTCGCCCTGATTTTCCGGCGCGAACGCGCGCCCAGGACCCGAGAACACTCATGAAAATCGCCGCCTGCATCAAGCGCGTGCCCACGACGGACGCGCAGGTCAAGGTCGGAGCCGACGGCAAGAGCCTCGACTCCGCCGGCTTCCAGTACATGGCTTCCTTCTATGACGAGATCGCCGTCGAGGAGGCGATCAGGACGAAGGAGAAGCTCGGCGGCGACGTGACGGTGATCACGATCGGACCCGCGGACGCGTCGAAGGAAGTGCGCGAGTTCATGGCGCGCGGCGCAGACTCAGGTTGCGTGCTCAAGGACGACGCCTGGCACGCGCGCGACGCGCGCTCGACCGCGAAGGCGCTCGCCGGGAAGCTCGCGAAGCTCGGCGCGGAGGTCGTGTTCTTCGGGAAGCTCGCGACCGACCGCGACAACGCGGCCGTGGGTCCGATGGTCGCGACGTATCTCGGCTGGGCGTGCGTGACGGACGTGATCGCGCTCGACGTCCAGGCCGGCCGGGGCACCGCGAAGCGCGAGACGGAGCAGGGCGTCGAGACGGTGAGCTTCACGCTCCCCGCCGTGATCACGACGAGCAAGGGCCTGAACGAGCCGCGCCGCCCCAACCTCAAGGGCATCATGGCCGTGAAGGCCAAGCCGATCCCCGAGGAGACGTTCGAGAACGTGCCCAACCAGGCCGTCGTCCACAAAGTCGAGCTGCCCGCGCCGCGCAAGGCGGGCCGCATCGTCGGCGAGGGAGCAGCGGCGGTGCCCGCGCTCCTCCAGGCGCTGCGCAGCGAAGCGGGAGTCCTCTGACATGACCACGATCGTCGTCTTCGTCGAACATCACTCCGGTCAACCGGTGCGCGCGAGCCTCGAGTGCGTCGGAGCCGCGCGCTCCGCGGGCGGATCGGTCGTCGCCGTCGTCACGGGCGCGGGAGCGGAGAACGCCGCGGCCGCGCTCGGGAAGCACGGCGCAGGCAAGGTCGTCTGCTTCGGCGGCGCCGCTCAGCACAGCCCCGACGCCCTCGCGCGCGACTGCGCAAGCGTCGTGAAGGAGCTCGGCGCCAAGGCGTTCCTCGCCGCCGCGACCGCCACGGGCAAGGACGTCGCGCCGCGCGTGGCCGCCGTGCTCGACGTCACGATTCTCTCGGACATCACGGCGCTCGCGAGCACGGGCGGCGGCCTCGCGGCGACGCGCGCGTGGCTCGGCGGGAAGGCGATCGCGACGCTCGGCTCGAGCGGCGACGTACTCGTCGCGACGACCCGACCGAACGTCTTCGCCGCGCAGGACACCGGTGGTTCGGCCGAAGTGGTGAAGAAGAACGCCTCGACGGACGGCAAGGCCGTCGTCACGGCGGTCGAGGCGAAGAAGGCCGGCAAGCTCGACGTCAAGGAAGCGCCGGTCGTCGTCGCCGGCGGCCGCGGACTGAAGGCGCCGGAGAATTTCGCGCTCCTCGAGGACCTCGCCGCCGCGTTCGGCAACGCCGCGACGGGCGCGTCGCGCGCGGTCGTCGACGCAGGTTGGCGTCCGCACGGCGAGCAGGTCGGCCAGACGGGCAAGACCGTCGCGCCGCAGCTCTACGTCGCGGTCGGCATCAGCGGCGCGATCCAGCACCTCGCCGGCATGCGCACGTCGAAGGTCATCGTCGCGATCAACAAGGACGCCGAGGCGCCGATCTTCAAGGTCGCCGACTACGGCATCGTCGGCGACGCGCTGGAGGTGCTCCCCGCGCTCACCAAGGCCGTGAAGGAGCTCAAGGCGCACCGCTAGCGCCGGAGTCGCCCGGGTCCAGGTTGAGCAGGCGCCGCAAGAAACTGCGCGCCTCCTGGACGTCGTTCAGGCGCAGTGTCGCGCGCGTCGGCCCCTTCCCGACGCGGACGCCGAGCGCGCGCTCCGGCAGCGCCGCGAACACGTCCTCGTCCGTGCGGTCGTCGCCGAGCGCGACGAAGAACGCGTCCTCGGGCGCGCGCTTCGCGATGCGGTCCGCGGCGAGCGCCTTGCTCAGGCCGACGGGCCGCACTTCGAGCAGGCGATCACCGGGCAGGAGTTGCACGCCGAGGCCCGCGCACACCTCGGAGAGGTGCTGGCGGAGCTCGTTCACCTGCCGCGTGCCGAACTCCAGCGTCGCGCCGCGCCAGTGGAACGCGAGCGTGACGTCCTTGCGCTCAAGGAACGCGCCGCGCACGCGCTCCGCGTACTGCTGCAGGAGGCGCGCGATGCGTTCGAAGTGCCGCGGGACGGCGAACCGCGCGCGCCCCCAGGTTTCGCCGGGGAAGCGCGACCACAGGCCGTGCTCGGCGTGCAAACCGGCGCCGAGTTCTCCGAACCAGCGCTCGAGGTCGGTGCGCGTGCGCCCGCTGACGAGGTGCACGCTCGTGCGCGGCCGGCGCGAGAGTCGCGCGAGCAGGTCGAGGAGCTCGGCGTCGGGCACCGCGCGCTCCGGTTCGAGCTCGAACTCGCGCAGCGTGCCGTCGTAGTCGAGCAGGAGGACGAGCTCGCCCGCCTCGGCGATGCGCGCCCGCGCGCGGCGCTCGATCCGCGCGGGATCGAACGGCGCGTCCTCGACCGCGACGTCGGGCGCGGCGGCCTCGAGTCGCGCGAGGAAGCTCTCCGCCCAGTGGTGCACGTCGTGCGTGAAAACGCGCTCGCGCATCGCGCGCATCCGCCGGCGGCGTTCGTCCCGCGGCATGCGGAGCGCCTGGTGGTAGACCTCGGCCGTCTGTTCGACGTCGTACGGGTTGACGATGAGCGCGTCGCCGAGCTCCTGCGCGGCGCCGGCGAGCTCGCTCAGCACGAGCACGCCGTTCTCGTCCGCGCGCGCGGCGACGAACTCCTTCGCGACGAGGTTCATGCCGTCGCGGACCGGGGTGACGAGCGCGACGTCGGCGGCGCAGCAGAGCGCCGTCACGCCGGCCGCGTCGAAACTGCGCTGCAGGTACGACACCGGTGTCCAGTTCGGCGTCCCGTAGGCGCCGTTGATGCGGCCGACGAGCGCGTCCGTGCGCACGCGCAGATCCTGGTACGCGCCGACGCCGCCGCGCGACGGCACCGCGACCTGGATCAACCGCACGTGTTCGCGCAGCTCGGGGTGGAGCTCGAGCATGCGCTCGAACGCGAGGAAACGGCGCGACAGGCCCTTCGTGTAGTCGAGCCGGTCGATGCCGAGCAGGAGCTGCTCGTCGTTGCGCACCCGCAGCTCGCGCGCGTGCGCGATCACGTCGTCGCTGCGCGCGAGCTGCTCGAAGCGGCGCGCATCGACGCCCATCGGGAAGTCGCCGAGGTGCACTTCGCGTCCGCTCCACGGCAGGCGGTCGACCTCCGCGGACACTCCGAGCAGCCGCAGCGCGGCGCCCGCGAAGTGCCGCAGGTACGACGCGGTGTGGAAACCGATCAGGTCCGCGCCGAGCAGGCCGCGCAGGATCTCCGCCGCGTGCGGCAGCCCGCGGAACACCGCCGACGACGGGAACGGGATGTGGAGGAAGAAGCCGATGCGCGCGTCGGGCAAGAGCTCGCGCAGGAACCCGGGCACGAGCATCAGCTGGTAGTCGTGCACCCAGATCCGATCGCCGGGCCGCCACGCCGCGGCGGCGACCTCCGCGTAGCGCCGGTTCACCGCCTCGTACGCGCCCCACCCGTTCGACCCATGCCCGATGTGGCCGAGCATGTAGTGGAAGAGCGGCCAAAGGACGCCGTTCGAGAAACCCTCGTAGAAGCCCGCGAGTTCCTCCTTCGAGAGCTCGACGGGGAGGAGCCGCTGCTCGCGCAGGCCGCGGTCGATCGCGGCGCGCTCGTCGGGCGTCGCGCGGTCGAACGAGCCCGGCCAGCCGATCCAGACGCCGCCCGTGCGCTCGTGCGGACCCGCGAGCCCCGTCGCGAGCCCGCCCATCGAGCGCTGCACGCGGACGCTCCCGCCCTCGACCGACACGGTCACGGGCAGTCGGTTCGAGACGAGGATCAGCCGCGCCATCACGTCCACGCGCGCACGCGCCCGTCGCGTGCGTCCAGGAGCTCGCCGATGGTCATCGCGGCGTGCACGAGGCCGACGTGGGTGTAAGCCTGGGGGAAGTTGCCGAGCAGTCGGCCGGACGACGGATCGACGTCCTCGGAGAACAGGCCGAGCGGATTCTGGTGCGAGACGACGCGCTGGAAGACCTCGATCGCGTCGTCCAGGCGTCCCATCATCGCGAGCGCCTCGGCCCACCAGAACGAGCAGATCGTGAACGCGCTCGTCGTCTTCCCGAAGTCGTCGTCGTGCCGGTAGCGCAGCATCATCCCGTTCACGACGAGCCGCTCCGCGTACGCGTCGACGGTGGACACGAAGCGCTGATCGCGCGCGTCGAGGAGGCCGAGGCTCGGAAGCAGGAGGTTCGACGCGTCCGGGTTGCGTCCGCCGAGCGCCTGCGTGAAGAACCCGAGCTCGGCGTTGTAGCCCTGCTCGAGCACCTCGGCGCGCAGGAGGCCGGCCTCGTGATCCCAGCGGCGCGCGAGCTCCACCTCGCCGAACCGCCGCGCGATCACTGCGCCACGGTGCGCGGCGGCCCAGCACATCGCGCGCGAGAACGTGTACGGCCGCAGCTGCGCGCGGTACTCCCAGATGCCGGTGTCCGGCTCGCGCGCGACGGCGAGCGCCTGCTCGACGAGCTTCCGGACGGCCGGGAAGAACGAGCGCGGGTCCTCGTGCACGATGCGCGGGTCGGAGAGCATCGTCTCGAGGCACAGGATGATCTCCCCCATCAAGTCGTTCTGCACCTGGAGCGCCGCCGCGTTCCCGATGCGCACCGGGCCGTTGCCGGCGAAACCCGCGAGGTGTCCGAGCACCTGCTCGGGAAGCTCGCGCTCGCCCGCGAGACCGTAGAGGGGTTGCAGCGGGCCGCTCTCGACGACGTCGCGCAAGAAGCGCATCAGTCGTTCGCCCTCGCTCAGCTGCGAGAGCCTCCGCAGCGCCTCGACGACGAACGCGGCGTCGCGCAGCCAGCAGTAGCGGTAGTCCCACGTCCGCTCCGTGCCGAGCGCCTCGGGGATGCTCGTCGTCGCGGCCGCGATGATGGCGCCCGTGTCGTGGCACGCGTGGAGCTTGAGGCAGAGCGCCGAGCGCAGGACCTCCGCGGCGGCGAACATCGGCAGCGCGCAGGTCTTGGCCCAAGCGCGCCAGCCCGCGATGGTCGCGTCGAGGTCGTGGCGGACGCTCGCGAGCGTCGGCGCGCGGTCGCGCCGCCCATGCGACAGCACGAAGTAGAGCGGCTCGGCGAGGACGAATGGGCGGTGCTCGAGGACGTACGGCCCGGGCAGGTTCGTGTACAGCACGAGCAGTTGGTCCGCGCCGTGCACTTCGATGCCGTCGGTCCCGAGGACGCACTCGGCGTGGGCTCGCGCGTAATCGGGCTTCGGATCGAAATCGACCGTGAGCACGGGCGAGCCGGCCGTCGGCACGACGAGCCGCACGATCTCGATCGGGACGTCGAAGTCGAGGTCGCGCGGGAGCCGTGGAGCGAAGTCGAACACCTCGAACGTGCCGTCGGCCGTGTGGAACTCCGTCCGGACGACGTTCGTGTTCGGGACGTAGGCGCACGCGCCCTCGAACTCGGCGTCGCGCGCGAGGAAGCGGAACGTCCCGCCGTGCTCCCGATCGAGCAATCGGGCGAACACCGAAGGCGAGTCGAAGCGCGGGAGGCACAGCCAGTCGATGGCGCTCGACGGCGACACGAGCGCGATCACGCGCCCATTCCCGATGGCGGCGTGGTCGAGCTCGGGGACCTCGGTTCCGGAGCCGGTCATGCACTCGCACTCCCGCACGGGGAACCCGGCGCGATCGCGGCTGGCCGACAGCGAGGCGCATCGGAGGTCGTTCGCGCTCGCGCGGCCGTGAGCGCCGAGCCGACCCGCGCGCGTCGCCGCGGGACGTCGAGGAGGTTGGAACGCATCGCCAGTGGACCTCCGTTGGAATGGCCCGGGATCGCTGGAAAGGTGGACCGCCACACGGGGGTCGGATCGAACGTAGCTGGGTCCAGGGATGCTCGCACCCCGCCGTCCGGACTTTTTCGAGCGCGTCGCGTCGATGTCGGAGGCTCGGATCGAGGACGCGTGCATCGTCGGCGGCACCGTCGAGGCCCAGTCGGCGACGCGGCCCGTGAACGGCCCGGCGGCCATCGGTACCTTGCCTCCCGTGCCGAAGCCCCAGCCCCTCGACGAAGCGACGATCGCGCGCGAATTGGCGTCCCTCCGGGCCTGGACCCGCGTCGACGGCCGCCTGCGGCGCGAATTCGCCTTCCCCGACTTCTCGGCGGCGTTCGCGTTCATGACGCGCGTCGCGTTCGTCGCGGAGAGGGCGAACCACCACCCCGACTGGTCGAATTCCTGGTCGAAGGTGGTGATCGAGCTGACGAGCCACGACGCGGGCGGGCTGACGCAGCGCGATTTCGACCTCGCGCGCGCGATCGACGTGCTCGCGAGTCGCTGATTGCCTCCTGAACGACGCGTGCGCACAATCGGCGCGCCATGACGCTCGAATTCCAGATCGAACCGCTCGAAGCGCGCGTGCTCGGGGTCCTCATCGAGAAGGAGCTCACGACGCCCGACGGGTATCCGCTGACGCTCAACTCGGTCACGCTGGGCGCGAACCAGAAGAACACCCGCGACCCCGTGTTCGACGTGATGGAGGGCGAGGTCAACGTCGCGATCCAGAAACTCATCCGGCGCGGGCTCGTCGGCTCCGTTCACCCGCTCGGCGGCCGCGTCGAGAAGTTCCGGCACAACGCGAACGCGCTCTTGAGACTCGAAGCACCGCAGGTCGCCGTGCTCGCCGAGCTCCTCCTGCGCGGACCGCAGGCGCCGGGCGAACTGCGCGGACGCGTCGCGCGGATGGCTCCGTGCGAGACGCTCGAACGGCTCTCCGAGATCCTCAGGCCGATGCTCGAAAGCGGGCTCGTCGTGCGTCTCGACGCTTCGCCGGGCACGCGCGCGGAACGCTTCGCGCAGAAGCTCGCTCCCGATGCGCATCCGCTGAACGCGATCCCCGCGGCGCCGGTGCGCCTTCCGACGACCTCGAGTGCGCCCCTCGCCCCGGCGCCCGCCGCGTATGCGTCGGCGCCCGCTCAACCCGCGCGCGATCCGCGTGTCGGCCCGCTCGAGGAGCGAGTCGACGCGCAGGAGAAGCGCATCGTGGAGCTCGAGGGCAACGTGAGCCGGCTGCGACGGCAGCTCGACCACCTCGCGTGGCAGCTCGGGAAGAAGCTCGAGGGCTGATCCGAGACGCGCTTCACGCGCCGTCGAAACGAAAGGCCGTCATCGCGAGCGTGCCCCACGTGGTGCTGCGGTGGAGCGTGCGGCCGCGCGTGTCGCCGCCCGCCGCGCCGAACGCGACGTGGAGCGGAAACAGGTGCTCCTCGGTCGGATGACAACGCGCGGAGTCGGGCGCGAGCGCGCGGTAGCCGACGAGATCGCGCTCGTCGCCGCGCTCCACGCGCTCGACGAGCCAGTCGTCGAACCTGCGCACCCAGTCGGGCGCGTGATCGCCCGCTCCGAGCTCGCCCAGGTTGTGCGTCGCTCCGCCGCTCCCGAGGACGAGCACGCCTTCCTGGCGCAGCCCGGCGAGCGCGCGACCGAGCGCAACGTGGTGTGCCGCTCCGAGGTGGGGTTGGAGCGCGAGCTGAACCACCGGCACGTCGGCGGCGGGATACATCAGCTTCAGCGGCGCCCACGCGCCGTGGTCGAGCCCGCGCGAGCTCGTCTCCGCCTCGATCCCGGCCGCCTTCAGACGCAACGCGACGTCCCGAGCGAGTCCGGGCGAACCCGGCGCGGGATAGCGCATCCGGTACAGCTCCTCGGGGAAACCTGCGAAGTCGTGGAGCGTCTCCGGCGCCGTCGACACGTCGACCCGCGTCGCGCGCGTCGTCCAGTGCGCCGAGACGCACAAGATCGCGCGCGGCCGCGGGAGTTCCTTCGCCATGCCCGCGAGGAACGTCCGCACGGGAGCGTCCTCGAGCAGGAGGCTCGGCGCGCCGTGCGACACGAAAAGAGAGGGCATCGGCTCGGACGACGGGTTCACGGGTTCCTCCTTCGAGCGCGGGCGCGCGCAGGCGAACGCGGCCAGCGCGACGAGCGCCTCACGGCGATTCCAAGGTCGATTCGGCATGCGGACTCTCCGATTCCCGGCGAAGACATCGGCGCGCTCGCTCCTCAGCTCCGTCCGAGTTTGCGATCGATCGACGCACGCCCCGCGCCGCCGACGAGCAGCGCGAGCGCCATGCCGATCACCAGCAGGTGGTACTCGTACCCTTCGCCCGCCTGCGCGCCGAACCAGTTCATGAAGAAGCCGTTCGGGAGGTGCGTGGTGAAGATCGCGCCGAGCATGATCGCGATGAACCCGGCGGCCGCGAAGCGCGTCGCGAAGCCCGCGAGCAGGAACAGCGGACCGAGGAACTCGATCGCGATGACGAGCGCCGCGAGCGGCGTGGGCAGCCCGACCTTCTCCGTGAGGAAGCCCATCGTGCCGGCGAATCCGTAACCGCCGAACCAACCGAGCGCCTTCTGCGCGCCGTGCGGGAACATGACCACGGCCAGCGCGCCGCGGAGCAGGACCGGGGCCCAGCTCGCGTTCGTCGCGAAGAGTCGTGCGCGGAAGGAGACGGCCTCGCCGTGCGTTGCTTGACCAGTCAAGTGTTCGTTCGAAAGGGTGGCGGACGTGTTCGTGCTCATGCGTGACTCCTGGATCCGTGTCTTCGGATCCGGTTCGAGAAATCGATCAGGATGGAGAGCTCGGACCGCGACAGGCAGTCGAGCGATGCTTCGTCCAAGTCGCCCACGGGTTCGTCGAGCTCGTCGACGAGCTTCCGGCCGCGCGTGGTGATGCGGCAGACGACCTGGCGTTTGTCCTCGCCCGAGCGGCTGCGCGTGACGAGGTGCTTCTCTTCGAGCCGTTCCAGGAGGCGCGTGATCCCGGGCGTGTGCTCGATCATGCGTTCGCCGAGCGCGAGCGTCGGCAGGCCGTCGTCCCCGGCGCCGCGCAGGATGCGGAGCACGTTGTACTGCTGGAATGTGAGCTGTCCGCGCGCCTCGACGAGCTGCGTGAAGCGCCGCCGGACGACCTCCGCCGCGAGGAGGAGCGCGATCACGCCCTCCTGTCCCGCCGAACGGAAAGGCTTCTTCTGGCCGATGGCGGCCTGCACGTTGTCGGCGTCGGGCTTCACGTAGGAACAGTACGGGGGATTACTTGACGTGTCAAGTATCTTTCGGCGACTTTCCGCGAGGGCCTGAGGAAAATCCGGTCGCGCCGCGTCCGGGGCCGCGCGCCGACGCCTGAGCGGAGCGCGGCATCGCGCTCCCGACCCGAGCGCCACCCCGCCAGGCCACCGAACATGCTCACCGACCCCACGCCCCACCCCTTCCGCTCCCTCCCCATCCGCCGCGAGTTCCTCGTCGCGGCCGCGAGCGCGCTCGTCCTCGGCGGGGTCGCGCGCCGGCCGGTCGAACTCGGCGACGCCGACGAGGACGCGGAAGCGACGCCGCTCGACCTCACGAGGTTCCTCGCGCTCGGCAACACGCTCGCGGGGCGCCTCGTGGTCGATCGCTCCCCGCTCGGCCAGGATCGCTACCTGCACGCGCTCGCCGCGCTCGCCGTCCGCTTGGCCGGCGTGCCCGTGCCCGCGATGAAGGAGCAGGCGGCGCCGGGCTACTCGCTCGGCTTCCACGAGGGCGGCGTTCCGTTCACGGTGCTCCATTGGAAGCTCGCACCCGGCGCGGCGATCCGCGAGCACCCGCACACATACGGCAACGTCGTCACGCTGGTGCTCGAGGGCGACGTGCGCATCCGCAACTACGAGCTCGTCGGCGAGCGCGACTACGAGGCGCGCGGCATGTTTCGCGTCCAGCGGACGTGCGAGGCGTTCCTGCGACCCGGGGGGACGAACCTCGTCAGCCTCGAGCGCAACTACGTCCACGGCTTCCTCGCGGGGCCGAACGGAGCACGCGGGCTCGACATCACGACGCGGATCCGCGAGCGGCGCGAGACGCCGGTGCTGGAGATCGCCGCGAAGCCCGTCGACGAGGCGCACGGGCTCTACGAAGCGAGTTGGAAGAGCGGCGGCTGAGCGCGCGCTGGCGCTTCCGAGCGCGTGGATCGTCGGGCAGGAGAGCGCGCGCGGGCGTCGACGCGATTCTCGTTTCCGCGCCCGATCTCCGCCCGGCGGCCTGCTCCGCTTCCCCGTCCGCGAGGCTAGACTCCGCGCGCCGGTGAGCCTCCATTCCTTCCTCTACGCGCTCGCGACCATCCCGATGTTCGCTGCGCGCCCCTTTCTCGCGGCGTTCCTGACGGCCGTGCTCGCACGTTTCGGCGAGCACATCCCCGTGCTCTGCGACAGCAAGGTGATCCAGGCCCTGTCGCACGCGCCCGAGTGGTTCCAGAGCTGGACCGCGCTCCTCGTGCTCGGCGCCCTCGCGATCGGCGAGGCAGTCGCCTCTAAGAACCCCGACGTGCGCGCCGTGATGGAGGACGTCGACGGCTGGATCAAGGCCGGCGTCACGTTTCTCGTGTCGCTCGCGCTGATCGACCACGACGCGGCGGGCACGATCAAGGACATCCAACGCCACGGCCTGGGCCTCGAGAGCTTGTGGGCCGTCGTGTGCGCGGCCGGGACGTACTTCGTGGCCCTCCTGCGCCGCGGCGCGCTGTGGATCGTCCACGAGGTCGACGACGGCGACGACATCGGCTTGCAGACGGTCTTGAACTGGGTCGAGAGCACGTGGACCGTCTCCGGACTCTTCTTCGTCGTGATCTTCCCCGTCGCGGCGATCGTGCTGTCGGCGATGACGGCGCTCGGGCTCTTCCTCGCGAAGCGCTGGAAGGAGAAGCGGGAAGAGGCCGCGAAGCTCCCGTGCGCCGGGTGCGGCACGCCGATCTTCCCCCACGCGACGCAGTGTCACGCTTGCAAGAAGGAGGTCGCCGCGCCGCGCGCCGTCGGCGTGTTCGGGACTCCGAAACAGGACGTCTGCGAGGACCGCGCGCGCCAGCGCTTCGACCTCATCGGCCGCAAGCGCTGCCCCGTGTGCGCGACGCGTCTCAAGCGGCGGCTCGTGCAGCAGCCCTGCGAGACCTGCAAGACGGTCACGTTCGCGAGCGAGGCGCAGTTCCGGAGCTACCTCGACGCGCTCGCGACGCGCCTGCCGAAGACGCTCGTGATCTCGCTCGTGTTGAGCGCGATCCCGATCGTCGGCGTGATCCCGGGCGTCCTCTACTACCGGTTGACGCTGATCAGCGGCCTGCGCGGCTACGTGCCGCCGGTACGCGGCTGCGTCTCGAAGGTGCTCCTGTTCTTCATCCGCTGGATCCTCGTGGCCCTGCAGCCGATCCCGATCCTCGGCGCCCTCGTGATCCCGCTCATGTGCCTGTCGTCCTACCTCATCTACAAGCGCGCCCTCGTCGGGCGGGCGCGGAAGGACCTCGTCGCCGCGACGGCGTGAGCTCGTTCCGGCGTCGGCGGGCATCGAATCGACGCGCTTTCCACCCGCCTCCGCGTGGGCAGAGCTCCCGGAGCAGCTTGCGATCCAACGCGATTCCGCGGATCCTATCGCGACCCAACGCACGAGGAGCCCGCCATGCAGAGCAAGTCCGCCACCGTCTCCGAGTACCTCGCCGCGCTCCCCCCCGATCGCCGCGCCACGCTCGAAGCCGTGCGCAAGGTGATCAAGGCCAACCTCGACGGCTACGAGGAGGGCATGCAGTACGGGATGATCGGGTACTACGTCCCGCACAAGGCGTTTCCCGCGGGCTACCACTGCGATCCCAAGCAGCCGCTGCCGTTCGGCGGGCTCGCGTCGCAGAAGCAGAAGTGCTCGCTCTACCTGATGGGGCTCTACATCGGCGACGGCGGGAGCGAGCTCACGCGCTGGTTCCTGGATGCGTGGAAGCAGACGGGCAAGAAGCTCGACATGGGCAAGGCGTGCATCCGCTTCAAGGACGTCGACGACCTCGCGCTCGACGTGATCGGCGAAGCGATCCGCCGCATGCCGTCCAAGACGTACATCGCGAACTACCTGGCGGTGCTGGGGAGCCGCACGCCGAAGAGCCGCGCGCAGATCACCGCCGACACGGCGCGCGCGAAGGCGGAGCGCGCGGCGAAAGCGGCCGCGAAGCCCGTGGCGAAGAAGTCCGCGCCGAAGAAGGCCGCGACCAAGACGTCGTCGAAGCGTTGAGGCGCTCGCGTCTCAGCGCGGCGTCCCCGTCCGCGCGAGCACGTCGAGCAGCTCCGCCGCGGTCGAGATCGCGATCGCGGTCGGCTCCTTCGAGTGCTTCGACACGCCGATCGGACACGTGACCTTGGCGATCTGCGCGGCCGTGAAACCGCGCTGCGCGAGGCGCTTCTGGAAACGCTCCCACTTTCGATCCGATCCGATCAGCCCGACGTAGGCGAAGTCGCGCTTCACGGCCTTCGCGACGATCTCGAGGTCGAGCGCGTGGTCGTGCGTCATCACGAGCACGAGCGCGTCGTCCGCGAGCGCGTCGAGCTCCTCCTCCGGATGGTCGACGCACAGGAGCTGCCACGAGCGCTGCTTCGGGAGCTCGGGACGGATTCCCGGTTCGTCGCGCGAGTCGATGAGCACCAGGTCCGTCTGCAAGTACGCGTGCAATCCCGCGATCGCCTGAGCGACGTGTCCGGCGCCGAAGACGACGATCTTGCGCCGCGACCACGGGAACGTCTCGAAGAAGAGCGTCACCTCGCCGCCGCAGCACTGTCCCACCTTCTCGCTCAACGGATATGCGACGGTTTCCGCCAGCGCACGCTTGAGCTTCAGGAGCTCGCCCGCGTGTTCGATCGCCTGCAACTCGAGCCGACCGCCGCCGATCGTCCCCCACACGAGCTCGCCATCCGCCACGATCATGCGCGCGCCGCTCTCACGCGGCCCCGAGCCCTCGACCCCCGTCACGACGACGAGCGCGCACGGTCGGCCGTCGGCGCGCAGCTCCGACAGCGTCTCGATCCAGGCTTGCGGGTGGTTCATCGCCGTGCTCTCCCTCGTCAGTGGCGCGCAACGGCCTGCTTCAGATCCGTGATGAAACGATCGAAGGAGCGCGACGCAGCTCGCGCGCGCTGCAGGTCCAACTGCTTCGCGAGCTCCAGGCGCAGTTCGGGTGCCGATGCGCCGCGTCGCGACGCTTGCACGAGTCGCCCGAGCCGTTCCTTCGCGTGGCCCGGACGCATGCTCTCCGTCTTGACCCAGGGGTCTTCACGGAGCTCGAGCACCAGATTGACGGCGGCGTGATCCGTGATGAGCCAGGCCTCGAACTCCTCGACGGCGACTCCGAGGACGACGGGCGTCGTGGGCAGCGGGTCTCCGATCCAAGTGGCGAGC
Source organism: Planctomycetota bacterium (assembly GCA_016220035.1). GTDB lineage: Bacteria > Planctomycetota > UBA1135 > UBA1135 > JADJNY01. The sequence goes on from JACRIO010000038.1 coordinate 23,559, forward strand.
CTCGATCGACGATCCTCCTCGCCATCCTGATCGACGAGCACGATGGCCACGTCGGGGCGCATGGACGGATCGGCCCAGTGAAGGACACGCCGCAGCACCTTCGAGTTGCGCAGATCACCACCGCGCACTTCGCGCGCCGCGTGGCGGAGCGGAGCTTCGAATCGAAGCGCATGCTCGGCCACGTCGAGCAGTTCTCGACAGCAGCGTCGCACCAGGACATGGGCCGGCCCCTCGAGTTCGGCAGGGAGGACCCGGCCCGGAGCGAGCGGATGTCCGGGCGTGGACCCGAGCTCACCGGCCCCCTCGGCGTAGAGCACGAAGCGCTTCATGATGGAAGCTCAAGGCACTCCACCAAGACCACCCGACAGCCAGACGGCTCCGAAGGAGCGCCCGTACTCCTCGAACGTCTGTCGCCATTCGGCGGTGCCGGACGGCACTTCGCGGATGTCGACTGAGCCGTCGTCTTGGCGACAAAGCAGGCGCACTTCCTCGGGCAAAGCGAACTCGAGCAGCGAGGCGGAGTGGGTCGTGAGCACGACGTTCATCGGACCTCGGCCGACCTCTCCCCGCGCCAGCCGCCGTAGCAGGCTCACGAGTTCACCGACGAGGTAGGGATGCAGACCGCGCTCGAGTTCCTCGAGGGCGATGACATCGACACTGGGCTGCTGGTACTGGAGGGTGAGAAAAGCGAGCGTCAGCAACGAGCCGTCGGACACTTCGCCCGGCTCGTACCACACGTCGGGGTTCCAACGGTCTTGAAAGACCAATCGATGTTGCCCCGTGTCCCCCGGTCGCGCGTTCACGTCGCTGAACACGGGCACGAACCGGCAGAACTCCTCGGACAGTTGCCCCTGGACCTTGCGCGGCAAAGTCGCGAAGACGTTCGTCAGGTTCACCCCACTCACGTCGAGCAGCGAGGCCGACTGAACCTGGTTCGGCTGTCGGACCTTGCCGATGTCGAGTTGCAATCGCTGAAACCGGAAACTCGCCATTCCGAGCCAGCCGGAAGCCGAGTCGAAGCCGCTCACGACGCCGTCCCGCTCGCGCCGGACGACCGCATTCGTGCCGCTCCGGCGCTGCCAGACATCGCGCTCGCCGATGCTGAGCGCGGGGTCGAGCGCGCTCACGATCGTGCTCTTCCCGGACGCGTTGGGACCGACGATCACCGTCAGCGGCGTCAGGTTCAGGGTGGCCTGCCGGAAGCACCGGTAGTTCGAGAGCACGACCTTCATCGGTCGGACTGTAGCACCAGCCCCACCGGCGGTCGAAGTCCGCGGGGCGGAGCGCCCGCGGTCCGCGCTCCCTCGGGGTCGGCCGACGCCGCAGGAGATCATCGACGAGGGTCCGTACTTCGACCGCTCCTCGATCGGCCGCGCGACCCTAGACTCTGGCCCCCATGCGCATCGCATCCATCGGCGGCGGCCCGGCGGGCCTGTACTTCTCCATCCTGATGAAGAAGGCGTTCCCGGACGCGCGCATCACGGTGTACGAGCGCAACCAACCCGACGACACGTTCGGATGGGGCGTCGTGTTCTCGGACGAGACGCTGGGGAACTTCGAGACGGCGGATCCCGAGAGCTTCGCCGAGATCCGGAAGAGCTTTGCCTACTGGAGCGACATCGAGACGTTCTACGGCGACACGTGCGTGCGTTCGACCGGCCACGGCTTCTGCGGGCTCTCACGCAAGCGGTTGCTGCAGATCTTCCACGCGCGCTGCAAGGAGCTCGGTGTCGACGTCCGTTTCCAGCACGAGATCAAGGACGATGCGCAAGTCGCCGAAGCGGACCTGATCCTCGCCGCCGACGGCATCAACAGCTTCGTGCGCGCGAGGTACGCCGAGCACTTCCAGCCCTCGCTCGACTGGCGCACGGCTCGATTCTGCTGGCTCGGCACGACGAAGCCGCTGAAGGCGTTCACGTTCGTCTTCCGCGAGAACGAACACGGGCTCTTCCAGGTCCACGCGTACCCCTTCGAGAAGGACCTCTCCACGTTCATCGTCGAGACCCACGAGGACACGTGGAAGCGCGCCGGGCTCGACCGCGCGAGCGAAGCGGAGACGGTCGCCTACTGCAAGACGCTCTTCGCCGACCACCTCGATGGTCACGAGCTCCTGACGAACCGCTCCATCTGGCGCGCGTTCCCCACCGTGAAGTGCGAGCGCTGGCACCACGGCAAGACCGTGCTCATGGGCGACGCCGTGCACACGGCGCACTTTTCCATCGGCTCGGGGACGAAGCTCGCCATGGAGGACGCGATCGCCCTCGCCGACGCGTTCAGGGCGCATGGCACGCAGGACGTCCCGCGCGTCCTCGCGGCGTACGAGGCGGCGCGCAAGGTCGACACGCTGAAGACGCAGAAGGCGGCGCAGACGTCGCTCGAGTGGTTCGAGAACTCGCGGCGCTACCAGAAGCAGCACCCGCTCCAGTTCACGTTCAACCTGATGACGCGCTCGAAGCGCATCACGTACGACAACCTCGGGAAGCGTGATCCCGAGCTCGTGAAGAAGGTGACCGAGTGGTACGGCGAGGCGCACGGATCGAAACGCGGCGCGAGCGGTTCCATGCCGCCGCCGATGTTCGCGCCGTTCACGCTGCGCTCGTGCACGCTCGACAACCGCATCGTCGTCTCGCCGATGTGCCAATACTCCGCCGTCGACGGCGTTCCGAACGACTGGCACGTCGTCCACCTCGGCTCGCGCGCGATCGGCGGCGCGGGGCTCGTGTTCGGCGAGGCGACCGGCATCTCGGCCGACGGACGCATCTCGCCGGGTTGCACGGGCCTGTGGAACGACGCGCAGAAGCTCGCATGGAAGCGCATCGTCGAATTCACGCACACGCATTCGCGCGCGAAGATCGGCCTGCAGATCGGGCACGCGGGTCGCAAGGCGTCGTGCAGCGTGCCGTGGGAGGGTGACGCGCCTCTGCGTGACGCCCGCGCGTGGCCGACGATCGGGCCGAGCGCGCTCCCGTTCTCCAGCGGGTGGCACGTGCCAAAGGCGATGGACCGGGGCGACCTCGAGCGCGTCACCGCCGAGTTCGTGCGGTCGGCAACGCTCGCGCACGAAGCCGGCTTCGACGTGCTCGAGCTCCACATGGCGCACGGATACCTCCTGTCGAGCTTCCTCTCGCCGCTTGCGAACCAGCGCACGGACGAGTTCGGCGGCAGCCTCGCGAAACGCATGCGCTTCCCGCTCGACGTGTTCGACGCCGTGCGCGCGGCGTGGCCGAAGGAGAAGCCGCTCTTCGTGCGCATTTCGGCCTCCGATTGGCTCGACGCGGAGGGCGGGCAGACGATCGCGGACTCCGTCGAGTTCGCGAGAGCGTTGAAGGCGCACGGCTGCGACCTCGTCGACGTGTCGTCGGGCGGCAACTCGCCCAAGTCGCGCATCGACTACGGCCGCATGTACCAGGTGCCGTTCGCCGAGCGCATCCGTCACGAAGCGGGCGTCCCCGTGATGGCCGTCGGAGCGATCCAGGGCGCGGACCACGCGAACACGGTGCTCGCGGCGGGCCGCGCGGATCTGTGCGCGCTCGCGCGACCGCACCTGTTCGATCCGTACCTCACGCGGCACGCGGCCGCGAGCTACGCGCACTTCGACTTCGCGTGGCCGAATCCGTACCTCGCGTCGAAGCCGCGCACGCGCACGCGCGGCGACGAAGCCTGAACGAGAGCGGAGCGCACGTCCCGAGGCCGCGCGCTCCGTTTCGATCGGTTCTGGGCGCTACGCGGTGATGCCGCGCAGCGTCGGCGTGTAGTTCGGGAACACCGTCCCGAGGTTCGTGTTGCCGAGCCGGTTGAGCACGATCTCCGCGAGGATGTCGCGGTGGTCGATCGTGATCGCGAGGTCGCCGTTGTCGAGCTGGTTGGTCGCGAGCCCCGGCCAGTTCGCGAGCACCTGCCCGCCGACGATGTGCCCGCCCATGACGAGCATGCAGTTGCCGTGACCGTGATCGCAGCCGCTGCTCGCGTTCTCGCCCGCGCGTCGGCCGAACTCCGACATCACGACGAGCGTCACCTGATCGAGGTGCGTCAGCGACAGATCGAGGTAGAACGCTTGGATCGCGCGCGACAAGTCGTCGGTCTTCGTCGCCATCGTGCCCGTCAGGGGGCCGAGTTGCGCGTGCAGGTCCCACCCGCCGATGTCGATCGTGACGACCTCGAGGCCGAGGTTGGCCTTGATCATCGTCGCGGTCCACTTGAGCTGGTTCCCGAACGTCGAGTTCGGGTACACGGCGCCGTTCGCAGGCACGTAGCCGGTGAAGTTGACCGCGTTGAGCAGGTCGATCGTGCCGAACGTCGACGTGGCCGCCGGTCCGAGCGGCGCGGGCTCGCCCGCGTACATGTTCGTGAGGCGCGCGCGACGCGCGGTCTTCGTGTTCGCCTGCCCGAGCAGGTCGAACCCATCGGGGTCCTTGATCGGGAGCGTCGCCGGCGCGCCCACGAGGGACGTCGGAAGCCCATCCGTCATCGACATGCCGCGCAGCAGTCCGTTGCCGAGCGGCGTCGACGTCGCGAGATGCCGCCCGATCCAACCGGTGGTCGTCTGGCTCGCGAACGCGCTCGTCGTGCCGAGCTCCATGTACTTCTGCGCGTCGAAGTGCGAGCGCGACGGATCGACGAGACCCGTCGCGTGCACGACGAGCAGCTTGCCCGCCTGGAACGGCGTGAGCAGCGGCGCGGCGGAAGGCGCGAGGCCGAACAGCGTGCTCCCGGGCAGCGCGATCGCGCCGTTCGCCTGCCCCGGCTGCGGGATCGAGAGCGTGGGACGGCGCAGGTAGTACTGCGGATCGCCGTAGGGCGGGACGATCGTGAGCCCGTCCGCGGCGCCGCGCAGGTACACCTGCACGAGTACGTCGCGCGGGCCGCCCGCGAGCGAGCGCGCGAAGCTCGTGCGCGGCAGCCAGGCCGGGGCCGTGATCAACGCGGCGCCCGCGAGCGCGGAGGCGCCGACGAACTCACGGCGCGAGAGGTCGCTCTGATGGTGATCGCCATTGCAGTCGTGCTTCATGGGTCGGCTCCTCTCAGACGTGCTGGTAGCTCGGGGACGACGCGGCGAGAGCGAGCGACTCGCGCTTCACCTGCGTGGTGAGGCTCGGGAACGACATCGCGAACGCGTGCACCTCCGCGACGTCCACGGGGTCCATGCGGCCGCCCATGAGGATCTGGTTGCAGCGCTCCGCGCACTGCGCCTGACTGACGCCGGAGAAGAGCGTGGTGACGTCGACGCTGATGGGCGTGAGCGAGTTGTCGAGGAGCCGCGCGGCGAAGTTCCACCGCGGGAGCACGGCGTTGCCCCAGTAGTCCTCGCGGTCCGGGTAGCCGTCGGGCGGGCCCCACGCGAAGGGCATGTGACCGAACTTGACGAGTTCGGTGAGCAACGTCTGCGCGCCGGCCGAGGCCGTGGTCGTGAAGGTCGCGCCCGTCGCGCGCATGAGGCTCGTGACGAAAGCGAACGGCCGTTTGAGCTTGGGTTGCTGGAACGGCGCGGCCAACTCGACGTTGTCGGGCATGAACACGGTGCGGATCATCGACTTGATGTCGCCGTTCGTCTGCGTGTAGGCGAGCGCGACGGCGTCGATCACGGTCTGCGGCGGCGTGTACGACAAGAGCCACTTGCAGAGCTTCGTCGCGATGTAGTTCGCGCACGCGGGATGGTCGAGGAGCTGATCGAGCGCGGCGTCGCCCTCCGCCTGCCCACCGTTCGGGCCGTAGACTTGCCCGAGCAGCGTGTGCGCCGCGTTGTCGTGCCAGTCGCGGCGATAACGGAACGTGCCGTACGCCGCATCCGCGGGGCGCCAGATGGTCCAGCCCGTGAGGATCTTGGCGAGCTCGCGCACGTCCGCTTCGGTGTAGTTGCCCGGCGAGAGCGTGTGCAGCTCCATGATTTCGCGCGCGTAGTTCTCGTTCACGCCCGTGTTGCGGTTCGAGAAGTTGTCCAGGTAGTAGAGCATCGCGCCCGAGTGCGCGGAGGCCTTGAGCAGGTCGCGGAAGTTGCCGAGCGCGTGCGCGCGGATCACCTCGCGATCGTCCGTCGTCTTGAGCACTTGGTTCTCGCCGTCGGACTGATCGATGTTCAGGTGATCGGTCCAGAACTCGACCATGTGCTCGAACAGCTGCCGCTTGCTCAGGATCGAGCGCAGCACGCATGCCTTCTTGAGCTCGGCCACCGCGACGTTCGTCATCCCAGGGACGACGTAGTTGTCCTGGATCTGCCGCGACGTCATGAAGATCGAGGGGAACGCCGTCAGCGTCGTGTCGAGCGCGGTGTCCGCGATGTTCGAGTGGTCGAGCTGCCACTCGAGATAACCGTCGTACCCGCGCGACTGCGCCTCGGCCCACAGCGCCTCGCTCCACCCCTGCGACGTGCGGTTGACGAGCAAGAAAAGGTCGCCGGGCGCGACCGGCGTGAGTGGACGATGTCCACCCGCGGGCTGGTGCGTGGTCGACTGCGCTCGCGCGCGCCCGCTGAGGCCGAGCGCGACGCCCGCGCCGAGCCCCGCTCCAAGCAGCGTGCGCCGCGACCACATCCGATCGAGGGCCTGCGAGTGCGCGCCGACATGCGCCGTTTCCGAACCGATCGACGACTCTTCCGATGTCATGGCCCGATTCCTCCTGGGGACTCCGCGACGTGGACGATGCTCACCGCGAGCCTCGGAATGCGCAAGGATCGGCGCAGGAAGACGCGGGCGGCAGATCGCTGGTCCCGAGTTCGCGAAGGCACGGCTCATTCGAGTGAAGCGCGCCTGAAGCACGCGCGTGAACCGGAAGGTCGAGGCGATAGGATGCGCCCGATGCCGTTCGTCCCCGCCGTGATCACCGGTGCCGTCTCTGCGCTCTCCAGCCTGCCGGACCCGTGCTTCCACGACGAGCACGCCGTATCGCCGCGCATCGTGCTCGTGCTCGGCGGCGACGGCGCCTACGGACTCGCGAACGTGGGCGTGCTCGAGGCGCTGGAGGAGCTGCGCATCCCGGTCGACGCGATCGTCGGCACGGGGACCGGAGCGCTCGTCGGCGGTCTGTACGCCGCAGGACACACGCCCGGCGAACTGCGATCGGCGCTCACGAGCGTCGACTGGGACGAGGCGCTCCTCGATCGCGCGCCGCGCGAGCACCGTACCTACCGCCGCAAGGTCGACGATCGCGAGTTCCTGTTCGACCTCTCGCTCGGGTTTCGCGACGGGACGATCGCGCTCCCGCGCAGCGTGTTCGCCGCCAAGCGCTGGACGCTGTTCGTCGAGTCGCTGGCCCTGCCCGCGATCACCGCGCGCGACTTCGATGCGCTCCCTACGCCGTTCCGAGCGCTCGCGACCGACCTCGCGACGGGCGCCGCGGTCGTCCTCGATCACGGCAACCTCGGCACCACCCTGCGCGCGGCCTCGGCGGTGCCCGGCTTGTTCCCCCCGGTCGAGATCGACGGGCTGCTGCTCGCGGACGGCACGCTGTCCAACGCGTTCCCTGTCGGCGTGGCGCGCGCTTTCGGTGCGACGACGGTGATCGCGATCGAGGTAGCGCCGTCCCTCGCCGAGAAGAAGAAGATCGCGTCGTACCTGGACGTCGGCGAGCAGATCCTCCGGCTGCAGGAGGCCGAATCACGGCGCGTGCATGCGGCGGAGCTGTCGGCCGGCGACGTCCACTTGGTGCTCGAAGTGAAGGAACGCTCGCTCCTCTCCCACGCGGATGCGCCGGCGATCGCATCCGAGGGGAAGGCCGCGGTGCTCGCTCGAAGCGGCGCGCTCGAGCGGTTCGCGCTCGACGAGCACGCGGGGAGGGAGCACTTGCGCGCGCGCGAGGACCGGCGGCGTCCGCTCCCCGTGCTCGGCGCCGTGCGCGTCGAGAATGCCGGCCGCGTGGCGCCCGAGGTCGTCGCGGAGCGCATCACGAGTCCGGTCGGGATGCCGCTCGACGCCACGCGACTGCGCGCGGACTACGCCCGCGTCTTCGGCCTCGACCTGTACGACGAGGTCGATTTCCGCCTCGAAGGCGAGGGCGAGTGCGCGGACCTCGTCGTCGACGCGCGCGACAAGTCGACGGGGCCGTGGTCGCTGCGTCTCGGCGCCTCGAGCCAGGCCGACCTCTCGGGTGGGAACGGGATCACGCTCGCGGGCCTCTTCGTGCTGCGCCCCGTCGATCGCTACGGCGCGGAGTGGCGCACACGAGCGGTGTTCGGCGAGCGCGTGCTGCTGGAGACGGAATACCTGCAGCCGCTCGCTCCCGGCAGCCCGCTCTTCGTCGCGCCCCGCTTGGGCTACGAACGCCGCCGCATCGGGGTGGCCCAGGGCGCGAACACCGTCGCCGAGTTCGACGTCGAAGCGGTCGGGGCCCAACTCGACTTCGGCTCGCTGCTCGGCGACTGGGGCGAGCTCCGGGTCGGCGTGTTCCACGAGAGCGGACGCACGACGCTCGCGGTCGGCGATCCGAGCGCGTTCGCGAGCGGGGAGTTCGACCAGGGCGGGCTCGAGGCGCGCTTCGCCTACGACACGTTCGACAGCACGGGTTTCCCGCGCTCGGGTTCGATCGGGACGCTCGAGGTGCTGGCGACGCTCGATGCGCTCGGAAGCAGCGAGAACGTCGAACTCCTCACGGCGAAGCACGACACCGCGCTGTCGTGGGGCGCGAACACGTTCGTGCTCGGCGGAGAGTTCGACACGACCCTGCAGAGCGACAGCAGCGTCGAGAACCAGTACTCACTCGGCGGCTTCCTGCGCCTGTCGGGCTTCGCGCCGAGCGAACTGTCGGGCTCGCACGCGTTCGTCGCGAGGACGCTCTACTACCACCACTTCGGCTTCCGCGAGGGAACGCGCGCGCCGGTGTCGACCTACCTCGGCGGCTCGTTCGAGACGGGCAACGTGTTCGCCGACCGCGGCGACATCGAATTGCGGGAGTTCCTCTTCTCCGGCTCGCTGTTCTTGGGACTCGACTCGTTCCTGGGCCCGACATTCCTCGGGATGGGCTTCGCGGAGCACGGCGAGACGAACGTGTTCTTGATCCTCGGGTCGATCTTTTGACCCGGGCCGGCGCGAGGACGTGGAGCTCTCGTCGCGCGCCTCGAGCCCGAACA
>JACRIO010000039.1 GCA_016220035.1 Planctomycetota bacterium
CGCTTGGCGCGGCGCGACCCCGAGCCCGCGCCGAAGCATCGGCTCCGCCTCCGCGGGGCGCCCGATGCGCATGTAGAGGTAGCCGATGCGATCGAGGTCGAGCACGCTGTTCGGATTGCCTACGAGCGCCGCGTGGAACTCGACGAGCGCGGCCTCGTTCAGCCGCTGCGCCTCCGCGCGGTCGAGCGTGTTGCGCGCGCGCTCCGAAATCGTCTGGCCGAGCATGCCGTGGAACTTGTAGTTCCGCTCGTCGAGCGCGAGACCGCGGCGCGCCATGGTCTCCGTGTCCTTCCAATACCCGATCTGCTTCCAGCCGAGATAACCGCACACGCTGACGATCACGACCCCGATCGCCCCCGCGAACTCCGGCGCGAGCTTCGCGCGGGCGAGGAGCGCGGAGGCGCCCCACACGAGCGCCGCGAAGAGCCCGATCGACGGCAGGTACGTGTAGCGGTCCGCCATCGCCTGGTCGCCGACCTGCACGAGCCCGATCACGGGCACGAGCGTGCCGACGAACCAGAACCAGCCCGAGAAGCACCACGGCGCGCGCTTGCGGACGACGATCGCCGCGACGCACAGTGCGGCGAAGAGCGCGGCCCAGAGCATGACTTCTCCGACCTCGCCCGTGCGATCGCGCCAGGGATAGAACGCGACGAGGTTCGCGGGCCAGAGGAGCTTCACGACGTAGTTCGGCCAGGCCCACAGCGCGTTCGCGACGCGCGCGCCGACGCCGATGTGCTCGACGGACGACATCGCGCCCCAGGCGTGCTGCGCGGCGCTCGTGACCGCGGCCGACGCGGCCATGAGCGGTACGAACGGCAGCTTCTCGACGATGCGTCGCCGGAGCGGGACGTCCGTTCGCCCGAGCGGCCAGACGTCGACGAGCAGGAGCGCGCACGGCAGCGTGATCAGCATCGACTTCGCGGCGAGGCCGAGCGCGAGCAAGATCCACGCGAGCGCGTACTTCCCGACGCTCGGCGCGCGCGTCCAGCTCGTCCACGCGTGCAGGAAGAGGAGCCCGAAGAAGAGCGAGAGCACGTCCTTGCGCTCCACCACCCACGCGACCGACTCCGCGTGCGCGGGGTGCAACGCGAAGAGGCCGGCGACGATCGCGCTGCGCCACGCCGCGCGCGTCCAGCGCACGAACAGGAGGAAGAGGAGCAGCGTGTTCGCCGCGTGCAGCACGACGTTGTGCAGGAGGTGCAGCCCGTAGGCCGCGGGTTGGAGCCCGAAGAGCTCCACGTCGAGCATGTGCGACCACCACGTGAGCGGATGCCAGTTCGCCGCGTGGAAGCTCGTGAGGGCCCAGCCGAGGCTCTCCTTCGAGAGTTTACGCTGCACCCAGCCGTTGCGGGTCAGGTACTCGCCCGTGTCGTACTCGACGAAGGTGTGCGCACGCACCTGCGCGTAGACCGCGAGCGTCGCGATCAGGAGCACGATCGCAAGCCCGACGAAGAGCCCGCGGCCCGGCGCGCCCGGGATCGAGAGCGCGGGGCGGTCGTCGCGCGGCGGGTTCGAGCGCTTCGTCATGCGGGTAGGCGCGAGAGGTTAGCGGATGACGCGCGCGATCTCCGCCGTCCGCCGCGCGCGCGGGCGCTTCATCGCGGGACCGAGAGGTCGACCCGCTGCGCCTCGTACGCCGCGACGCGCTTCGCGATGCGCTCGGCTTGGCCGGGGTCGCCGAGTTCCTCCGCGCGCCGGCCGGCGGCCTTCGCGGCGGCGACGGCGTCGGCGAAGCGCCCCGCCTGCGCGTAGGAGAGCGCGAGCGCGTCGAGCAACCCCGGCGGACGCTCTCCCTGCGCCGTCGCGAGCGCGCGCTCGCCGACCTGCACCGCGCGCGGCACGTCGCGCAGCCGCGGGTCGGAAGCACTCGCGAGCAGCCACACGAGGTCGCCTTGGCCCGGCAGCCACGCGGGGAACTGCTTCACGACGGCCTCGAGCTCGGATGCGGCCTCGGCCTCGCGCCCGAGCGCCATCAGGCAGCGCGCGCGACCGCGGTGGAGGTCGGCCTCGTTCGGACTCACCCCGAGCACGATCTCGATCTCGCGCAGGGCGCCCGCGTGGTCGCCGCGGCGCATGAGGAGCCGCGCGAGCTGGTTGCGCGCCGGCGTGAAGCCCGGCTTGAGCTCGATCGCGGCGCGGAACTCGCGCTCGGCACCGTCGAAGTCGCCCGTGCTCAGGAGCCACCGGCCGAAGTTCGAGCGCGCGCCGGGATAGGACGGGTCGAGCTCGATCGCGCGGCGCAGGTACGGCTCCGACTCCTGCACGCGACCCTGCGTGAGCACCGCCTCGCCGAGGTGCGTCAGGTAGGCCGGGTTTTCCGGCGTGAGCGCGAGCGCCCTGCGAAACGCGTTCTCGGCGCCGGGGAGCTCGCCGGTGTTGAACAGCGCCTTCCCGTACATGTGCCACGCGTTGGGGTCGCCGGGCTGCACCTCGACCGAGCGCGCGAGGTTCTGCGCCGCGTAGTCGAACAGGCCCGCCTCGAGCTGCTGGCGTCCGATCAGGTTCCAGCCCCACGAGCTCTGCGGCTCGACGCGGACGACCTCGGAGCCCAGTGTGAACGAGTCCTTCCACTTGCCCACCTGCTCCCACGCGACGGCGAACTGCGCGAGCACGAGCAACACCGCGACGGGTGCCAACAGGCGCTTCGCGAGCGGCGCCCGCGCGGCGAGCTCCGCCGCGGCGTACGCGACGACGAGGAACACGCCGAGCAGCGGCAGGTACGAGTAGCGGTCCGCGAGCGCCTGTCCGCCGACCTGGACGAGCCCGATCACGGGCACGAGCGTGCCGAGGTAGAAGCACCAGCCGACGAGGAGCCACGGCGCGCGCTTGCGCTGGAGGAACGCGACGAAGCCGATGCCGCCGACGACGATGGCCGCGAGCGCGACGTCGCGCAGCGCGATCGTCGGGCCGGGGTGCGGGTAGTGCACGATCAAGTCGACGGGCCACACCGTGTGCCAGAGGTACAGGCCGTACGACCGCACGACGTTGAGCAGACGCCACTCGAGCGGGATGAGCTCGAGCGATTGCACCGCGCCGCCCGACGACTGCGCCCACCACGTCAACGCCGCGGACGCGGCCGAGAGCCCGAAGAACGGCAGCTTCTCGACCACGAGCCTCCCCCACCCGCCGCGCGCGCGCCCCGCCCGTTCGAACGGCCACGCGTCGAGGAGCAAGAGCACGAACGGCCACGTCACGAGCATCGGCTTCGCGCACAGGCCGAGCGCGAGCAGCACGAACGACAGGCCATACCCGGTCCGCGAGCCCGCGCGCGCCCACCGCTCCCACGCGAGCAGGCTCGCGAGCCCGAACGCGGCCGCGAGCACGTCCTTGCGCTCCGCGATCCACGCGACGGACTCGACGTGCTGCGGATGGAACGCGAAGCACGCCGCCACGAACAGGCTGCGCCCGTAATAGCCGGTGAGGCGCAGGAAGAGCGCGAACACGAGCACCGCGTTCAGCGCGTGCCACGCGGCGTTCACCAGGTTGTGCCCGGCCTCGCCGAACCCGAACAGGCCCACTCCGAAGCTCCGGTCGGCCTTGGAAAGGCCGAACAAGCTCACGTCGAGCATGTGCGACATCCACGTGAGCGGGTGCCAGTTCGACGCGGACTTCGCGGTCCACGCCCAGCCGACGTCCTTCCACGTGAGCCCGTGCTGGACGTGCTGGTTGTCGAGCAGGTACTCGCTGACGTCGATGCTGACGAACGCGTGCTGCGCCGTCCGGGCGTAGAGCGCGAACACACCCGCGACGAGCAGGAGCGCGGCGAATACGAGGCGCACGGGCTTGGACGCGGGCTTCATCGTCGAAGGGGGGCAAAGTCTAGCGGTCGCTTGCTTCCCCCGCCCGGCGCCTGGGATGCTCTGCGCGGTGGAGCGCCGCGAGCTCAATCTGTTCGACGCCACGATGTACGTCATGGGCGGCATCATCGGCGTCGGCATCTTCTTCAACCCGGCGAGCATCGCGGAGAAAGTCCCGGACGCCACCTGGTTCCTCGCGCTGTGGGCGCTCGGCGGGCTGATCGCGCTCGCGGGCGCCTTCACGGCGGCGGAGCTCGGCGGCAGCCTGCCGCGCTCGGGCGGTTTCTACGTCTTCCTCCACGAGGCCTGGGGACCGTTCGTCGCGTTCCTCTTCGCGTTCGTCGTCCTAGGCGTGATCACCACGGGCGCGTGCGCCGTCGTCGCGCGCGTCTGCGTCGACAACGTGTGCGCGCTGGTGCCGTCGCTCGCCGGTTTCGAGCGCGTCCTCGGCGCCGTGCTCCTCGCGGGCGTCACCCTGTTCGCGATGCTCGGCGCGAAGGCCGGCGCTTGGCTCTCGAATGCGTGCATGCTGCTCAAGCTCGGCGCGATCGGGGCGCTGATCGTCGGCGCGCTCGTGTTCTTCTCTCCCGTGACGACGGCCGCGCCGGTGGTCGCGCACGGCGAGATCCATGCCTCGGCGCTCGGGGCGGCGCTGCTCCCCATCTTCTTCGCCTGCGGAGGCTGGCAGCAGGTGTGCTACCTCGCCGGCGAGGTGCGCGAGCCGCAGCGCACGGTGCCGCGTGCGATCACGCTCGGCGTCGTCGCCTCTGTGATCGTGTACCTGCTCGTGAACTGGGCCTACGTGCGCGTGCTCGGCGTCGAACGCATCGCCGGCAACCCCGGCTTCGCGCGCGAGGTCGCGACGGCGACGCTCGGAAGCCTCGGGGGCAAGCTCCTCACCGCGGCCATGGCGGTCTCGGCGCTCGGGATCACCGTCGTCCTGATCGTCACGACGCCGTGGATGTTCGTCGCGATGGCGCGCGAGGGGCTCTTCTTCCGCCGCTTCGCCGACGTCCACCCGAAGACGGGGGCCCCGATCCCGGCCCTGGCCGTGCTGGGCGTCCTGTGCCTCTTCTGGTGGTTCTGGAACGAGGCCGGGAAGCTCGTGGAGGCCACCGTGTTCGCCGAATGGATCTTCCACGGGCTGATCGCCCTGGGTCTGCTCAAGCTGCGCCGCTCGCGCGCCGATCTACCTCGGCCGTTCGCGAGTCCGCTCTATCCGCTCGCGCCGCTCCTCTACCTCGGGATCGCGATCGTGATCGTCGCCATGAACACGCCGACGTCGCTCCAGCACGCCACGTTCGCGAGCGTGGAGGTGCTCGGGTTGGGGGCGCTCGTCTATTGGCCGTGGCGCAAGCTCGTCGGAGCCGCCGCATGAAGGTCGAACGCAAGCGCGGGCTCGCCGAGGCGCCGCACGCGAAGGGCGACGTCGTCGTCATCGACGTCCTGCGCGCGTTCACGACCGCGGCGTTCGCGTTCGGCTCGGGCGCGAGCGAAATCGTGCTCGTCTCGACGCCCGAGGAAGCGCTCGAGCTCCGGAAGAAGTACCCGCGCGCCAAGCTCTGCGGCGAGGTCGGCGGCAGGCCCATCGCCGGCTTCGACTACGGCAACTCGCCCGCGCAGATGGCGCGCTCGAACTTGAAGGGCAAGACGGTGATCCTGCGCTCGTCGAGCGGCACGCAGGGCGTCGTCCAGGCCACGCAGGCGGAGCGCCTCTGGCTCGGCAGCCTGCCCGTCGCCGGCGTCACCGCCGAGATGCTGCACGCGCGCGCGGAGCACGTCACGTTGCTCGCGCTCGGCGCCGCGAAAGGCAGCGGCGAGGTCGACGGCCCGGAGGACGACGCGTGCGGCGACCTGCTCGAGCAACTGCTCGCGGGCCGCACGCCGGACCTCGCGAAGATCACGGAGAAGATCCGCAACAGCCCGGCGGGCAAACGCGCGCTCGACCCCGCGATCGACTGGATCTCGCCCGAAGACCTGGACTGCGCGCTCGACTACGACTTCTTCGGCTTCGCGATGGTGGTGACGCGCGACAAGGGCCTGTGCGTCGCGCGCGCGGTCGAACCGTGATCACCCCCGACCCGACGCCACCCTACCGGCGACCAACCCCCGCAACGCGAGCACGTGCCCCCCGAGCGCCGTGAGCACGTAGACGCACGGCACCCACACGAACGAGCTCGTCAGCACGATCGCATTGGCCGACCCGTCGTGGAACGCCTGCCAAGCCCCAGGCATCGACCGCACCGCGATCGCCATGATCGTCCCGAGCGTCGCGAGCCCGAGCACGTTCCACAGGACGAGCAACCACCCCGCCCGCCCCGAGCGCGTGAGCCAGAGGACGAGGGGGAGCGTGACCAGCGTCACCCACTCCGGATTCGACCCCTCGAAGGTCATCCGCACCGGAACCAACCCCTCCCGCGCGAGCTCCCACAAGAGCAGCTCGACCGGCAACCGAAACGCCTGAAACGCCGCGATCGAGCGCACGGAGAAGACCCCGAGCACCCGCCGGCCGAAGGGCGAGAGCCCGAGGACGACCGTCCCGACCACCGCCGGCCCCATCAGGAAGACGAAGCGCGGCGGATCCGCGTCGGGCGCATGGAGCAACCCCGCGCGGGCGAGCGACCACGTCCCGCCGAGCCAGGCGAGCGCGAGCCCGAGGAACGCTGCGCGCCTCACCGGCGCTCGGGCGCCCAGGGGCATCGACCGCTCGAACACGATCCTCCCGATCCAGACCAGGAGGGCGGTGAGCGCGAAATGCGCGCAGGTGACGAGGAGGGAGGGCGTGCCCATTTCGTGGAGGTCCCGCGCTCGGCGGGAGCACCCTCATCTTTTCATCCCCCGGTCCGACGCTCCACTTCGGCGCGCGTTCGAGCGTTCGTCGCCCCCGTCGGCCGAGGGAAAACCCGAGCCGAGGAGCTCGCTCCCCCACCCTCCGAGGAGGAGCCCGAACCCAACTCGCCGCCACTCGGTCCTTTTCACCGCGCGCTCGCGCCGGTAGAACTCTGCGCGTCGATCCCCATCATGGACCACGAGCGCCAGGCAGATTCGCTCTTCGAGGGTCTCGAGCTCCAACCCCCACCGTCGGGCGAGCCCGTTCTCTCCGCGCACTCGATCGGATGCGCGCCGTGAGTCCCGCTCCCTCCCGCACCATGGAACGCACCCTCGCGCCGGTCCAAGCGACCGCGCCCGTGGCACCCCGCACGGGTCGCGCGCATTTCTACCCCGACGTCGCCGACGCGCAGTGGAACGACTGGAAGTGGCAGTTCCGCCACCGCATCACGAAGCTCGAGGAGCTCGAGAAGTTCCTCCCGATCCCCGCCGGTGAGCGCGCGCTGCGCGCCGACGTGCTGCGCGACTTCCGCATGGGGATCACGCCGTACTACCTGTCGCTCGTCGACGCGGACGATCCCGCCGATCCGATCCTGCGCCAAGTCGCGCCGATCGCCGAGGAGTACCTCTTCCGCGACGTCGGCGAAGAGGACCCGCTCGGCGAGGAGCGCTACTCGCCCGTCCCCGGCATCACGCACCGCTATCCCGACCGCGTGCTGATGGTGATCTCGAACTCGTGCGCGATCTACTGCCGCTACTGCACGCGCAAGCGGATCATGTACGAGGACGCCGTGCCCGACGTCGAGATCGACCGCATGGTCGACTACATCGCGAAGACGCCGCGGGTGCGCGACGTGATCGTCTCGGGCGGCGATCCACTGACGTACGGGACGAAGAAGCTCGAGTCGATCCTCTCGAAGCTGCGCGCGATCCCGCACCTCGAGATCATCCGCATCGGGAGCCGCGTGCCCGTGTCGCTGCCGCAGCGCATCGACGACGAGCTCTGCGCGATGCTCGCGCAGTACCACCCGCTCTGGATCAACGTCCACTTCAACCACCCGCGCGAGTTGACGCCCGACGCCGCGGCGGCCTGCGACAAGCTCTCGCGCGCCGGGATCCCGCTCAACAACCAGTCCGTGCTGCTCAAGGGCGTCAACGACGACGTGCCGACGATGCGCGCGCTCTGCACGGGCCTGATGAAGATGCGCGTGCGGCCCTACTACCTCTACCAGTGCGACCAGATCCGCGGCGCGGAACACTTCCGCACGCCCGTCGCGAAGGGCATCGAGGTCATCGAGGGCCTGCGCGGGCACATCAGCGGCCTCGCGGTGCCGACGTTCGTCATCGACGCGCCCGGCGGCGGCGGCAAGGTGCCCGTGATGCCGCAGTACCTGCTCCAGCACGACACGAAGAACCAGCGCGTCGTCCTGCGCAACTTCCAGGACCGCCTGTTCGTCTACCACGAACCGACAGGGCGCGCGCGCTCGGTCGGCGAGCGCTCGGGCGAGCTCGACGTCGACGCGACGCCGCCGATCACGGCGGAGACGACCGCGACGAACGGCAACGGCGCGTCGAAGGCCGCGAGCCACGCCGGAGCGCCCGCGAAGAACGGCAACGGCAAGTCAGCGAGCACGCGCTCGAACGGTTCGGCCGCGGCGCGCGTCGGCGCCGACGGCAAGCCGGTGGTCGGGAAGAGCCGCTGGGTGCACCGCGGCCACTCGCGCGAAGAGCGCGTCCGCAAGGCGAACGAGACGTGAGCGCGCGGCGTCCCGGCCTCAACCCCCGGCTCGACCCCCGACTCGACATCGGGATCGCGTTCGACCTGAAGCGCGAGCTCGAAGCCCGTCCCGAGCTCGCGCGCGGGCCCGACGACCGCTTCGAGGAGTACGACAGCGACGCGACCGTCGACGCCGTCGCCGCGGCGCTCTCCGAGCTCGGCCACCACCCGCGCCGCATGGGCGGCGGGCGGAAGTTCGTCGAAGAAGCGCTCGCGCGTCCGCCCGAGCTCGTCTTCAACTTCGCGGAGGGCCACGGCACGCGTTCGCGCGAAGCGCACGTCCCCGCGGTGTGCGAGATGCTCGGGATCCCGTTCACGCACAGCGATCCACTGACGCTCGCCGCCACGCTCGACAAGTCCGTCGCGAAGACGATCGTCGCCGCGGCGGGTCTCGCCGTGCCGCGCGGGGCCGTGGTGCGCGGCGCGCGCGAACTCGCGGCCCTCGACCTCGGCTGGCCGCGCATCGCGAAGCCGCTCTTCGAGGGCTCGAGCATGGGCGTGCGCAGGAGCTCGCGCGTCGAGGACGCCGCGGCGCTCGCGCGCGAGGTCGAGCGGTTGTCGAACGACTACGGCGAGCCCGTGCTCGTCGAGGAGTTCCTCGAGGGCACCGAGGTCACGGTCGGCATCCTCGGCAACGGTCCGCGAGCGCGCGTGGTCGCCGCGATGGAGGTCGCCCCCAAGGTCGACGACCAGAAGCGCTTCGTCTACTCGCTCGAGGTGAAGCGCGATTGGGAGAACCAGGTCGAATACCACGTCCCGCCGCGCCTCGATGCCGGGACGTTGCGCGCGGTCGAGACGCTCGCGCTCTCCGCCTACCGCGCGCTCGAATGCCGCGACGTCGCGCGCATCGACGTGCGCCTCGACCGCGCGGGACGGCCGTGCTTCATCGAGGCCAACCCGCTCCCCGGCCTCAACCCGCGCACCGGGGACCTCTGCGTGCTCGCGGGTCGCGTCGGGATTTCCTTCGTCGAGATCGTGCGCGCCATCGTCGAAGCCGCGATCGAACGGCACAATCTCGGCGCATGAAGCCCATGGTCACGGTCCTCACGAGCGACGACGGCACGCTCGCGCACGGCACGAGCATGGACGCGCTCGCGGTAGCGGCGGTCGGCGCGATGGCCGACGCCGTCGAGCGCGGGCTCGCGGCGCGCGGCCACGCGGTCGCGCGCGCGAACGCCTCCCACGATCCGCGTGCGACGCTCGACGCCTTGCTCGCGACGCGCCCCGACGTCGTTTTCCACCTCGTCGAGTCCATCGACGGCGACGCGCGCGCCGAGGCGCACGTCGCGGCGTTGTGCGAGTGGGCGCGGATCCCGTACACGGGCTCGGGGCCCACGGCACTCGCGCTCGCGCTCGAAAAGCCGCTCGCGCGCTCCATGCTGCGCGCGAAGGGTGTTCCGATCCCCCGCGGCTTCGTGATGCGCGCCGCGCAGGACCCCGTGCCGCCGCTCGGGACCGGCAAGCGCTGGATCGTGAAGCCCGCGCGCGAGGACGCGAGCCACGGCATCGGCTTCGACTCCGTCGTCGCGGACGAAGCGGCGCTGCGCGAGCGCGTCGCATGGCTCGTCGCGACCTACGCGCAGGAAGCCCTCGTCGAGGAGTTCGTCGACGGCCGCGAGTTCAACGTCGCGCTGCTCGGCACGGGCGACGCGACGCGCGTGCTCCCGCTGTCGGAGATCGACTACACGACGTTCCCGAAGAACCGTCCGCGCCTCGTCACCTATGCCGCGAAGTGGGTCGAGGAGAGCCCCGAGTGCATCGGATCGCCCTCCGTGCCCGCGACGAACGTCCATCCGGCGCTCGAGCGGGCCGTGCGCGAGACCGCCATCGCGGCATACCAGTCGCTGGGCCTCGCCGGCTACGGCCGCGTCGACCTGCGCGTGTGTCCCGAGCGCGGCCCGCTCGTGCTCGACGTCAACCCCAACCCCGACCTGTCGCCCGATGCCGGCTTCGCGAAAGCCGCGGCGCGCGCGGAGATCCCCCATGACGAGCTCGTCGAGCGCATCGTCGTCGACGCCCACGGGCGCCGCCGTCCGGCTGCGGTCCCGCTCACGGTCTGACCGCGCCGCGATCGAGCGTATCGTGCGCGCGACGGGCGTGTTCCGCGAAGACGAAGTCGCCGTCGCGCTCGAGCTCTTCGATGCGCCCGATGCGCCCGGCGCGCCCGACGGAATGGGCTATCGCTTCGTCGTGGCGGAGCTCGCGGGGAACGTCGCGGGCTACGCGTGCTACGGCGCGACGCCGATGACGCTCGGCACGTGGGACCTCTACTGGATCGCCGTCGATCCCGCGCTGCACGGCCGCGGCGTCGGGACGGAGCTCATGCGCGCCGTCGAGGACGCGATCCGCGCGGAGCAGGGCCGCATGGTGATCATCGAGACGGCGTCCAAGCCGTCGTACGACGCGACGCGCCGCTTCTACGCGCGTCATCCGGGCTGCCGCGAGGTCGCGCGCGTGCCCAACTTCTACTCCATCGGAGACGACAAGGTGATGTACGCGATCGAACTCGGAGGAGCGCGATGACGCGCGCGCAGGACATCGTGCTCCCGATCGCGGGGCAGGACACCGCGCACTTCGACTGCGTGTTCCCGACCTGCGGCGGCGTCTGCTGCAAGAACGGCCGGCCGCCGGTCGAGGAGGCGGAGAACGCGCGCATCGAGCAGAACCTCGCGAAGATCCTCCCGCACATGACGGAGAAGGCGCGCGCGCGCGTCGAGCGCGACGGCTTCCGCACGGAGCGCAAGAAGGAGGGCCTGCGCGCGCTCGCCGTCACCGACGGCTGGTGCGTGTTCCACAACGAGGGCTGCGTGCTGCACAAGGTCGGCGCACTCGAAGGCGACCGCTGGAAGTACAAGCCCTGGCGCTGCATCGCGTTCCCGCTCGAGCGCACGACGGACGGCGCGTGGCACGTGCGGCAGTGGGGCGTCGAAGGCGAGGCGTGGGACCTCTTCTGCCTGAACCCCGACGAGTCGCCGAAGAAGGCGACGACGACCCTCACCGCGGAGCTCGCGTTCGTGCGCGAGCTCGACGACGGCAAGGAGGCGTGGCGGTTCCTCACTCCCGCGGATCAGCCGACGCCGAGGCCCTCGATGCAGGCACGGTAGCCGCGCGCGCCCAGCGCGAGGAGCGCGCAGGCGGCGAACGCCGAGAGGCCGCCCACGAGGGCGAGCGAGAGCGGGAACGCGCTCTCGCCGCCGAAGACGTGGTCCGTCAGGACGCCGACGAGCGTCGGGCCGACGCCGAGGCCGATCGCGTTGATCACGAAGAGGTAGACGGCCGACGCGCGGCCGCGCAGCGCCGGGGGGACGAGCTCCACGACGCCCGCCGCCGCGACGCCGAAGCCGGCGGCGGTCGCGATCGAGAGCGGGACGAGCAGCGCGATCGCGAGCGTCGAGGAGCCCGCGAGCGGGAACGCGAGCGCGAACGGAGCGGCGGCGAGCGCCGCGATCGCGCCGACGCGCAGGTTCGCGTCGAGCACGCCGCGCGCGCGAGCTCGGTCGGCGATCCACCCGCCGAGCAGGATGCCGAACGCGCCGCCGAGGCCGAGCACGAGGCCGTAGCTCGCGCTCGCCGCGCTCTTCGTCATCGCGAAGTGGCGTTCGAGCAGGTAGACGCTCCACGAGTTCACCGCGTAGCCCGACAGCGAGAGGAGCGCGAAGCCGCCGTGGTGCGCGAGGAACGCGCGCGGGTGCTTCGCGATCCAGCGCGCGAGCTCCGCGATCGGCGGCGTGCCTGTTCGCTCGTTCGCGCGCGCGCGCGTGGGCTCACGCAGCGTCCAGGCGAGCGGCGCGAGGACGAGCCCAGCGAGGCCCGCGAGCACGAGCGGAACCTGCCACGCGCGCAGCGCGCCGAACACGGGCCAGTCGACGGAGTTCTGCGCTTGCGCGAAGACCACGACCTGCCCGCCGAGCACGAACGCGAGCCCGGAGCCGAGGTAGATGCCCGCCGAGTAGACGCTGATCGCCGTCGCGCGCCGTTCGCGCGGAAAACTGTCCGCGATCCAGGAGTACGCGGCGGGCGACAGCGCCGCTTCCCCCACGCCCACGCCGACGCGCGCGAGGAAGAGCTGCGCGAAGCTCGAAGCCTTCCCGCAGAGCACGGTCATCGCGCTCCACGCCGCGACGCCGATCGCGACGAGCCCGCGGCGGCTCCCCGTGTCGGCGAGACGCGCGAGCGGGATGCCGAGCAGCGTGTAGAAGAGCGCGAACGAGAGGCCGTGCAGGAGGCCGAACTCGGTGAGCGAGAGCCCGAGGTCGTCGCGGATGGGTTGCACGAGCAGCGCGAGGACCTGCCGGTCGACGAACGCGAGCACGTAGAAGAGCATCAGCACGAGGACGCCCCACCACGCGCGTGCCATCGTGTCGGGACCGGTCATCGGGCGGCGGAGTCTACGCGCTTCACGTCCGGAACGAATCGCGGTCGAGCGACGGTTCGTGGTGCGACGAGAGCCCCAGGAACAACCCGAGCGCCAAGAACGTGACGAGCATCGACGACCCACCCGTCGAGAAGAGCGGCAGCGTGATGCCGGTCATCGGGATGAGGCCGAGGTTCACGCCGACATTGATGAAGAGCTGCGCCCCGAAGTAGCACGCGACGCCGCCGGCGGCGAGGCGCGAGAAGCGGTCGCGGATCGCCGAGGCGCTACCCATCATGAGCGCGATCATCAGCCCGTACGCACCGAGCAGGCCGAGCGTGCCGGCGAGGCCGAGCTCCTCCGCGACGACGGCGAAGATCGAATCGCAGTCGCGCTCGGGGAGGTAGCCCGTCTGGTTCGCGACGCCCGCGCCGAGGCCCTGGCCGAAGAGGCCGCCGTTCCCGATCGCGACGCGTGCGTGGTAGCTGTGGAACGCGGGACCGCCGCGCGCGTCGATCAGGTCCTGCGCGCGGAAGCCGTCGATCCACGTGTGCACGCGTTGGAGCTGGTAGTCGTGCACGCCGATCTGGAACTGCCACACGCACACGGCGACGATCGCGGCGCCGACGAGGAACCGCAAGAGGACGCTCGCGCGCGCGCCGGCGACGAAGAGCATCCCCAGCGTGATCGGCACGATCGACAGCGCCGTGCCGAGGTCGGGCTGCAGCGCGACGAGGCCCATCGGCAGGAGCGCGATCGCGATCGGCGGGGCCCAGTCCCTCGCGCGCTCGAGCCGGTTGCGATACAGGACGCGCGCGAGCATGACGATCACGCCGAGCTTCGCGAGCTCCGACGGCTGCAGGTCGAAGCCGACGGGCAGCGGGATCCAGCGCTGGCTGCCGTTGCGGCTGCCGCCGACGAACATGACGACGGCGAGCAGCGCGAGGCAGACGCCGTAGATCGTCCACGCGTTGCGCCGCAGCCACCGCGGCCGCACCGCGAGCGCCAGGAGCACCGCCGGCAGCGTCAGCACGAGCTTCTGGAAGTGCCGCGCGAACGAGAAGCCCGAGCGCCCCGCGGCGAGGTCCGCGTCCGCGATCGCACGCACGAAGACCAAGCCCAGCGCGAGCAGCCCGAGCGCGATCAGGAGCACGTGCCAGTCGAGCTCGAACCAGCGCACCTCCCGCAGCGAGAACGCGCGCGCCGGCGAGAAGAAGGACGAGAGCGACCCGCCGCCCGACTCCGGTTCCTCGCGCTCCTTCATCGGGACTCCTCCGCCGCGCGCTCCTGCTCGAGCGTGCGCGCGAGCCACGCCTTGACCGCCTCCTGCCGCAGGAACTGCGCGGCGACGTACACCGCGGTGTGACTCGATGTGTAGAGCAGGTCGTGCAGGTAGATCACGAACACCGCGCGCGGATGATCGGCGGGGAACCAGCCCGTGACCCACGTGTGCTTGCGCACGCTGCCCTTCGCGGCGAGCGTCATCTCGACCTCGCTCGCGTCGAGCCCCTTTCGGATCGCGGCGTAGTCCGCGCTGCCCGTCTTCGCGGCGACGCTGAAGCCGAGTTTCTGGAGATCGAGGCCCTTGCCGTGCGCCGAGCCCTCCGCGTCCGTGACGACGCGGTCCATCGCGCCGCGCACGAACGCGAGACTCGCTTCGGAGAGGCCGACCGCGCGGCCTTTCTTCGGCACAGGCACGCCGTCGACGCGGCGCACGATCGCGACGTCGGGCAGCCAACCCGTCGCGAGCCCCGCCGTCGCGCGCGCCACCTGCATCGGCGTCGCCTCGACGAACGAAAGCCCGTTCGCGAAGCGCCGCTTGCCCGACGGAACATCGACGCCCTTGCGCCAGGCCGCGCCCATCGGCAGGCGCCAGTCCTCGCGCAGTCCGCTGCGGCCGCTCGCGCCGAACGCGCGGATGCCCGTCGGCTCACCGAAGCCGAACGTAGCGGCCATCGCGAGCAGTTCGTCGGTCGTGTAGCACTCGCCGACGTGCGCGAAGAAGCAGTTGCAGCTCACGGTGAGCGCGCGCGAGAGGTCGCACTCGTGGTGGATCGCGCTGCAGTGGAGGTCGCCGTAGCCGCCCGTGTTGTCGCCGTCCTTCAGCGGCGTGCAGCGGAAGCGCAGGCTCGCGTCGAAGCCGAGCTTGTCGAGCGCGAACGCCGCGACGAACGGCTTGAACACGGAACCCGGCGGGTTGAACGTCGGCCGCGTCAGCGTCCGTTCGCGCACGTACTCGCGCTCGCGATCGCGGCCGGGGATCGGCTCCCCCTTCTTCGACGGCACGGACGCGGCGGCGAGCACCTCCCCATCGACCGTGAGGAGCACGATCGCGCCGACGGGATTCTGGAACCACTCCTTGTCCGTGGGCTGCGGTGGGAGCTCGGGGTCTTCGAGCACTGCTTGCGCCGCCTTCTGCAGCTCGACGTCGAGCGTGAGATCGAGGTCCTTCCCGTCGATCGGCGGCTCGCCGATCGTGAGCTCGTCCCTTCCCGCGAGCCCGCGCACCTCGCGCCAGCCGAACTGGCCGCGCAGCTCGGGATCGAAGTAGTCTTCGACGCCCGCGCCGCCGGTCCATTCGTCCGCGCGGAAGAGCCGCGCATTGAGGCCGGCGAGCTCCTCGTCCTCGTCCGCGCTGCGCAGCATCTGGTACTTCAGCGCGTCGAAGCGCCGCTGGTCGCGGATCTGCGCGAACAGCTCCTCGAGCGACGGCTTGCGCACGCCGCCGAGCAGCGCGCGCGCGAACGGCTCCGCGTCCCCGTCGACGAGCGGATGGACGCGCCGCGTGGTCTCGCGCACCTCGAAGCCGCGGTAGCGCTCGGGATGCCGTTCGATCAGGTTCACGAGCGCGTAGTCGGGGTCCGCGCGCAGGAGAACGGCACGGCTCTGGAGGTCCTTTTGCAGCGACTTCTCCTGCTGCAACGCGAGGTCGAGCCGCGCCTTCGCGAACGCTAGCGGCGCGCCGCCCTTTTCCTCGCGCAGCGCGAGCAGCGCGCGGTCGATCGCGGCGAGGAAGCGCGCCTCGAGCGCGTGGACGAGCCGCGCGAGCTCGGCGATCCCCTCGGGGTCCTCCGCCGCGAGCCTTTTTTCCGCGAGCGCGTTCCAGCGCGCCGAAGCCTCCGCCGCGTTCGCGGGGGCTTCGGGATCGATCGCGTGCGCGTCCGCGAGCTCCGTCGCGAGCGCGACGTCGAGCCAGGGATCGTCCTCGCTCACCGACGCCTCTTGGAGCTCGGGATCGTTCAGCGGCAGCACCGCGCGGAAGTCGCGCTCGTCCACGGGGAGCCGCGCGCCGTCGAAGAGCCCGTCGAGCTCGTCGAGCACCGCGAGCTCGTCGAGCTCCGTCCACGACGACGGCGGCGCTCCGCGCTCGCGCGTCGAGGTGCGCGGGCGGTAGAGCTCCGCGAGCCCGTCGAGCAACCGCGCGCTCGCGCGCTTCCGGCCCTGCTCCTCCTCGACGACCGCGCGCGCGAAGATCCGCGGCACGACGAGCGCGTCGAGACGCGCGCGCCACCGTTCGCGGCGCGTCGACGCCCACTCCTTCGCGCGCGCAGCGTCCCAGCGCAGGAGGGCCGCGATCCAGCGCAGGTCGAGGTCCTCCGCGAGCGCGCGTGCCGAGAGCCGGCCCGGCGCGAAGCCCGCGGCGCTCTCGAATACGAGGTCGGCGCTCTGGTCCTCGACCGCGCGGCGGCGAGCCTCCAGGGCGCCGACGAGGCTCGCGACGGACGAGGCACCCGCCGATCCTTGGGCCGGAATCGTCGCGAGATCGTCCGCGAGGAGCGTCGCGAGCTCCGCGAGGTCCGTGCGCGTCGCCGTGAGCGCGTGACCGAGCTCGGCGAGCAGGCGCTCCTTCGTGCTCTTCTTCGCGCGCTCCGCCGCGAGCTCGACGAAGGAATGCGCGCGTCCCTCGTCCTCGGCCTCGGGCCGCAGCGCGCGCGCGCCGCGCTCGTCGAGCCCGAGCAGGGCGCCTACGTACCAACGCACGTCCGCCGCGCGTTGCGAGCGCTGTTCGAGCTCGGGCTCCGCGCTCGAGCCCACTCGAACGCCGCCGAGCGCGAGTGCCTCGCCGCGCGCGAAGGCCGCGAGCTCGTCGGGCGTGATCGAGACGAGCTCCACCGCCCATTCCTCGAGGTGCTCGAGCGCCTCGGTGAGCGGCACGGCGCGCAGCTCGAGCGCCGAGCGCGCGTGCGCGACCTGTCCCAGCGCGTGGCCGCGGCGGAAGGAGCGGTACTCGAACTCGACCTCGTAGAGATCCGCGTCCTGCGCGAGCACGATCCCATTCCGGTCGCGGATCACGCCGCGGTGGTACGGGATCACGTTCGACGAGCGCACGAGGTTCGCGGCCTCGCGCCCCCACACCGGCGCCTCGAACACCTGCACCTGCACGAGCCGCGCCGCGAGCGCGAGGAGCCCGAGGACGAGCACGCCGACGAGCGGCAGGAAGCGGCGCTGGGCTACCATCGTCGGCTCCGCAGCGGCGCGAGGCCCGGCAAGTGCGCGAGCGCGGGCCCGAGCAGGAGCGACACGATCGCCGAAGTGAACGCGGCCGGCACGAGCGCCGCGAGCACGCGCACGAACGAGCCCGGCCCCGCGCCGCCGGAGAGCGCATGCAGCGCCGCGAGCCACGCGTCGAACGCGAGGACCATCACGCCCGCGAAGAGCGCGCGCCACGCGGGCTGCGTGAGCTCGAACAGGTTGCGCGCGAGGAGCTCGAGCAGCACGAGGCCCAGCAATCCGGCCGCGAGCGCCGCGCCGGGCTCGACCGCGAGCGCCGCGCGCGCGAAGAGCGCCACGAGCACGACGCCGGGAGCGTCCTTCGGCTCGATGCGCGCGACCACGCTGAACAGGAGCACGAGCGCGAGGTCGGGGATCCAAAGGGCGCCGCCGCGACCGCACCAGGCCTGCAGTGCGTGCATCCAGACGAGCCACGCGCCGAGCACGACCCAGGCGATCCAGCGCTGCGATTTCACGGCATTTCCTCGCCCTCGGCGCGCGCGAGCGCCGCGCGCCAGACGCGCACGCGGCTGAGCGCGCGACCGTCGGCCGGTTGTTCGACGCGCAGGACGTGCGTCCCGCGCACGAGCGGCAGGGCGCACTTCCCGAGCGCGAGCCCCGCCGGCACGCTGCGCTCGCCCGGCGCGGTGAAGAGCTCGACGGCGATCACGGGCGCGTCCGCGCCCGCCGGAGCGTCGAGCGCGTTGCGCCACAGGAAGAGCAGCGCTCCATCGCCGTCGCGGCCGAGAGAAACGAGCTCGCCGAGCGCGCGCGGCGCCGCGTCCCCCGCGAGCGCGGCCGCGGCCTGCACGCGAAAGCCCGGATCGCCGGCGAGGCGCGCGGAGGCGCTCCACGGCCCGGAATGTTCGATGCGCCCGACGAGGCGGCCCTCGACGCACAGCGCGGCGCCGACCTCGACGCCGTCGCGCGCGCCGGAGAGCAGGCGGCGCGCCTCGCGCCCCAACGATGCTTCGCCCGCCGTCGCGCAGCGCGCGGTGATCCAGCGCTCGGCCATGAACGGATCGCGCGCGAGCGGCGGCCCGGCTTCCGCGCGCTCGGCCGGGGCGAGCACGGCGAGCTCGTACGGCTCCGCGCCGTAGTCGAGCTCCGCGCGCACGGCGAGCACGAGCACGCCGTCGACCTCGTAGCGCACGAGCTCGCCCAGGCGGAATCCGTCGGCGAGCCGCGCGAGCGGGGCGCTCCCGCCCGCGCCGTCCTTCTCCTTCACGCGCACGAGCCCGCCCGTGATCGAACGGTCCTCGGGAGCGTGCACGGCGAGGAACAACCCCGCCCCCGCGCGCGGATCGCTCGGCTGCGGCGCGACGCCGCCGACGACGAGCGCCGCCTTGCGGCCGTCGGGAGCCACGACCTCGGCTCCGAC
Organism: Planctomycetota bacterium; assembly: GCA_016220035.1. Taxonomy (GTDB): domain Bacteria; phylum Planctomycetota; class UBA1135; order UBA1135; genus JADJNY01. The sequence goes on from JACRIO010000039.1 coordinate 18,633, forward strand.
GCGAAAGCCCTTTTCCGTCACGAGCCGCAGCACGGCCTCGCCCGCGCGCTCACGCGAGAACGCATCGACGCGGCCGACGAAATGGTCGCCGTGCGTGACCGGCGCGTCGAGCTCGACCGGCGCGCGCGGATCGAATTGGATCGTCACGCAGTCGGGCCGCGCGGTCTTGCGCTCGACGACCTGCGCGTGGACGCTGCCGCGCCCGCGGAGGAGCTCGGGATCACGCGGCCGCGCGGCGTCGGCCTGACGCGCGAGGAGCGCGCGGCTCTTCTCGGCGAGCTGCTACGCATCCGCCGCGAGCGCCGACTCCGCCGCGCGCACGGACGAGCTCGCGAGCCATGCGAAGGGACGCGCGAGTTCCGCGAGGACGCGCGAAGGAGCGAGCGCGCGATCGATCCAGACATCGAGCAACGTGCCGGGCTCCACCGCAGCGAAGACCAGCACGAAGAGCACCGTGACATAGGCAAGACGCGACCGCGACGACGACACGAGAAGGCCCCCCTCGGCCTCCGAAACCAGCGCGTGGATGATCCCAGGGCGCGGAGCACGATTCCAGCGAGGATGAAGCGTGGATCACCGAGTGCGCGCGAGCGCCACGCAAGGAAGTGGTCCGCGGCCTCCGCACCCCCCTCTCCCGCCGGGATCCTGTCGCGGGGACGCGCTCTCGGCGTGCTCGCGGGCCGGTTCGCAAGCACTCACCGCGCGAAGTACTGGCGCGCGTCGATCAGCTCCACGTCGGTCCGCTGGCGCAGGTGGTCCATGAACCAGGTCTTGTGCCCCGCGCCGAACATGATGAGCACCGTCCGCCCCGTGTCGCGCTGGGCGTCGAGGGCCTTTTCGATCAGCGCGTAGTGCGCCACGTTGATGTTCGTCCACCCGCCCGCGCCCAGATCCTCGTTGAAGAGGCGGTCGTAGGGCTCCAACCCTTCCTTCGTGATCGCGTCGTAGAGGTCGGTGTGGATGAAGAGCGGGTCGTCGGGCGTGAGGCCCACTTTCGCGCTCTCGGCGGCGAGTCGAGCTTCGCTGCGCTTGTCGGCCGCCTCGACCTCGGCGCTCTCGGCAGGGCGCGTGGTGCGCCAGGCCTCGAGCTTCGCGGCCCGGTCATCGGACATCGGCTTGGACCACGCCGCGCACGGCACGATCTCGAAGGTCCTCGCGCGCGACAGGGGAAAGAGGACGTCCACGTACTCCGGGAAGACGCGCACGCGTGGCTCCGTGATCGTGCCCGTGCGCGCGAACTCCGCTTGCGCAATGACCAAGCGGTCGGGCGGGATCTCGCAGAGCACCACGTCGGGCCCGATCCGCTCGATCGCGTCGGCGATCACGGCCGTCGAGTACCGCGCGCTGGTGCGGTGCTCACCGTGGATCATGCCCATCACCACGAGGCGCGTCCTATGGGCGGCCGGGACGTCCATCGCCTCAGCGCTACCGCGCCCGCGCGCCGCATCATGAGCGCACGCGCCTAGCACGAGCAACCCGAGGAACGCCGCGAGGGAACACAGGCGGGCGGGGCTCGAACGCGCTTCGGCGTGGAGGAACATGAGCGGGCCTCAGACGATTCGTCGGTTGGGTCGACCTCGACTCAGGCTCCCGTTCGCACCGTGCGCGCGGATGATCCCAAGGCACGACGCACGATCGTTTGTTCTCGGCTCAATCGTCTTCGTTCGAAGACAAGACCTTCGAGAACACGTCCAACTTGTCGAGGAACACCCCGGTCCCGCGCGCGACGGCGGTCAGCGGGTCCTCGGCGATGCGCGCCGGGATGCCCAACGTCTCCGCGATCGCCTTGTCGATGCCGTGCAGCAGCGCTCCGCCGCCGCACAGCGTGACGCCCGAGTCGCACAGGTCGGCCGCGATTTCGGGCGGAGCTTCCTCCAGCACGCCGCGCACCGCTTCGCAGATCAGCCGCACGGGGTGCGACAATGCCTCGCGGATCTCGATCGACGTGACCTCGGCCGAGCGCGGCAGGCCCGTGACGCTGTCGCGGCCCTTCACGACCATCATCAGCTCCTGCTGCATCGGCCACGCCGAGCCGATGGTGAGCTTGATTTTCTCCGCCGACTGCTCGCCGATGAGCAAGTTGTGGTGCCGGCGGAGGTGATTCATGATCGCCTCGTCGAGCTCGTCCCCGGCGATGCGCAGCGACGTCGCGACGACCATGCCCGCGAGCGCGAGCACCGCGATCTCCGTCGTGCCGCCGCCGATGTCGACGATCAGCGAACCGCGCGCCTCGGTCACCGGCAGATCGACGCCGATGCCGGCGGCCATCGGCTCGTCGATCAGGTAGACGCGCCTGGCACCCGCGCGTTCGGCCGAGTGGATCACGGCGCGCCGCTCGACCGCCGTGATGCCGACGGGGACGGCGATGACGACCTGCGGCTTCACCCACTTGCGCCCTTCGTGCACCTTCGTGATGAAGTAGCGCAGCATCTTCTCGGTGACGTCGAAGTCGGCGATGACGCCGTTGCGCAGCGGCCGAATCGCCTGGATGTTCCCGGGCGTCTTGCCGAGCATCGCCTTGGCCGCGTTCCCGACGGCCATGCCGTCGAGCAGCACCTCGCCCGTGTCCTTCTTCACCGCGACGACGCTGGGCTCGTTGAGCACGATCCCGCGCCCGCGCACGGACACCAACGTGTTCGCCGTGCCGAGGTCGATCCCCATGTCGACGGAGAATCGCCCAACGGCCCATTCCAGCGGCTTGAACACGTTGCTCATCGCGCGACTCTCACCGACCGCCCAACGCCCGCCGCGAACTCGAACAAGAGCCGCCGACCGAGCGGGCGCAGTCTACTTGCGCACGATGTGCGATCAAGAGAACGCGGACCGAAGGGACGCGCGTTCCAGCCTCCGAGAACGCAGGCCGGGAACGCACCATCCGTGGAGAGCGAAGGAGTCCGCAATGGACCAAGAACGCGACGCCGAGACCGTGGGACGGAACCGGGTCGGGCGAGCATGGAGCCCTCGGGCAAGGGGCCCATGCGCGCCCAACCCACTCGACGCACGACCTGCCGCCACGACATCGACTCGAGCACGCACCCAACGAGGCCAAGAGTCAACGCACACCGTCGGCGCGCAAGCATTGCCCCTCCCGCGCCGCCGTCGCCCCCACCACTTCTCGGCCTCCACCCCCCTTCGCTCTTCTCACCGCCGTTGCTCCCCACCCGGGATTTTGCCTCTCCCAGTAGAACTCCGGGCTCCCTTCGGCCGGCGGTTGAGCCGTCCTGCGGCGCGCGCGCAGCGCGCGC
>JACRIO010000040.1 GCA_016220035.1 Planctomycetota bacterium
ACGCGAGGAGCTCGCCGCGTTCGCCGCGCGCGGCGGGGCCGAGCTCCCCGTCCTGCTCTGCGCCGATCCCGAAGCGCCCGAGGCGGCGCTCGCGACGCTGCGCGCGGCGAGCGCGGCCCTGATCGACGTCGTGCGCCACGACGCGCCGTCGGAGGAGTTCCTCCTGCGCGTCGAGCGCCTCCTCGCGCTCGCCGAGGAGCGCGCGCGCGTGCGCGAGCTCGAACACCGCGACGCGAACGACGACCGCACCGACATCCTGCGCCCAGAGGCCTTCCACAACCTTCTAGTCGAGCACGTCAGCGCGGCGCAGCGCCACAAGCTCGAGCTCGCGCTCCTGATCCTCGACCTCGACGCGTTCGGACAGGTGAACAAGCAGTTCGACCACACGGTGGGCGACCTCGTGATCACGAAGGTCGGCGACGCGATCAAGAAGTGCCTGCGCCAGGAAGACGTCGCCGGGCGTCTCGGCGGCGACGAGTTCGCGATCCTGCTCCCCTACACGGGCAAGCTGGAGGCCGCGCACGCGGTGCGACGCCTGCGCGACGCGATCGCGCGCCTCTCGCCGCTGCTCGCGGTGCGCGCGCCGGGACTCGGCGTCAGCGCGAGCATCGGCTTCGAGACCTTCGACGGCGAGGACCTCGACGGGCTCGAGACACTGCGCCTCCACGCGGAGACCGCGTTGCGCGAGGCGAAGCGCCTGGGCGGCGGCCAGGCGGTCTACTTCCGCTCGCTTTCGGCGCGCGCCTGACGCGGGTCACCGGTCGCGGCGCGCGCGCATCTCGACCCCGATCGCGAGGAGGTCGAAGCGGTCGAGCCGTTCGCGCGCGAGCGGGAACACGACGCGCTCTTCGTGCGCGATGTGCTCCGCGTAGCGCGGCGCGAGCGCGGCGACGAACGCGGCGAACTCGGCGTGTTCCTCCGCGGCGAGCTCGCCCCGCGCGAGCCAGTCGCGGCCGAGCGCGTCGATGCGCGCGTGCGCGGGCTCGAGCTCCTCGTGCTCCACTCGCAGCCGGTCGAGTTCGGCACCGCCGTCGAGCACGCGCGCGAGCCGCGGGAAGAGCGAGTGCTCCTCGTCCTCCGTGTGCCGCGGCGCGGCGTCGCGGAAGTAGTCGAGCGCCTTCGCGAGCGCGGCACGCGCTTCCCCGTCGAGCCGCGTCCCGCGCGCAGCGACGTCGCGCAGCACCCCGAGGAAGCGTTCGATGCGCCGGTGGCAGTCGACGAGCAGGCCGAGCGGGTCGTCGAAGCTCGCGAGCGGCGCTTGGTTCGGGAGCAGTCCCATGCGCCGGAAAGCGTACCGTCGCGCGCGCCGAGCACGCTCCGCGCCCCCGGATCCAGCGGCGCCTCGGGAGCGCGGAGTCCCGTGATCGCGGCCGACCCCGTCCTTCTCAAGAACACGAGAACGCGCGGTCGACATGGCGCTCAGGCCCGTCCGAGGACCCGCATGTCGAAGGCCCAGTTCCCGCAGGACCGAGAGTTCACCCGCGTGCCCGTGCTCATGGTCACCGCGCTGACCACCGACACGAACCAGGTCGCGGAGGGCCACATCCACGACCTCAGCGCGCGCGGCGTGCTCTTCGCCGGCGAACCGGCGCTGGCCGAGGGCACGCTCGTCGCGATCCAGATCTTCCCGGCCGGCAAGACGGAGGGCGTCGTCCTCCGCGCGCGCGGCAAGGTCGAGCGCTGCACCGCGTTCGGACTCGGCGTGCAGTTCCTCGAGATCGAGGCGGAGAGCTGGGACCACCTGCAGAACGTGATCTACCTCCACGCGCAGGATCCCGACGTCGTGCGGCACGAGTTCGAGCAGCACCACGGCCTGCGGCGCCGCCGCGACGCGGGTTGATCGAGCGCGTCACGTGCTCGCGCCCGGAGCGTGTGGCCGCGAGCGGCGCCAGCGCAGCAGCACGACGTGCGCGCAGAGCGCGAGCCCGCCCAGGAAGCCGAAGAAGTAGGACGCGGAGTGCGCCCACCACGCGGCGATGAAGTGCTTCCAACGCTCGTATGGGAGCGCCTCCGCCATGCGTTCGGGCGGACGAAATCGGTCGGACACGCCCGCCGCCCATCCGGCCATCAGGGCCATCATCGCGAGCACGAAGAGCGCCGCGACGAACACGGCGAGCGGAGCGCGGAGGTCGCGCAGCACGAGCTTGGGCCAGCTCCCCGCGCGCGCCGCGCACGCGAGAGCGACGCCGAGTCCGAGCCCGACCCACCACGTCGCGAGGATCCCCCACGCGAGGCCGAGCATCGTCGGCGTCTCGGGCACGCCGAGGCGCGGGTGGAACAGCGTGAAGTACTCGAGGCAGAGGCGCGCGGTCACCTGGTCGTGCAGGACGCCGTAGACGCAGGCGAGGAGGACGCTCGCGAGGACGATGCGGAGGGAGGCCATGCTTCGGGAGATCCGCGCGCTGCTCACGCGCGCGGTTCCGGCGAGCATGGCAGGCGCGGGGCACGCGGGCCAGACAGGATTTCCACGCGCTCGTTCGCGTCCGAGGGAACCCGGTCAGTGCTTCGCCGCCTCGGCGATGCGCACCGTGGACGCCGCGAGGCGCGCGCGCTGGAGCACCGCACCCGTCTTCGGATCGACCTCGCCGAACTCGAGCACGCCGGTCGGGCAGCTCTGCACGCACGCCGAGCAGCGCACGCACTCGGGGTCGGCCATGGGCAGACCCTTGTTCGCGAAGTTCATCACGTCGATGCCCTGGTGGCAGACGCTCGTGCACACGTTGCACGAGATGCACTTCTTCTTCTCGGGGAGGATGCGGAAACGCGAGAAGCGCGCGTAGACGTGCATCAACGCCGCGAGCGGGCACGCGAAGCGGCACCACACGCGCCCAGAGAACCAGAAGTAGAACGCGACGCCGACGACGCCCGCGAGGAACACGTCGACGATCCAGTAGTAGTTCAACTGGACGCCGAAGAGGTTCCAACTCGAGAGCAAACCTTGGTAGAGCGACCGCGCGTGCTCGCCGATCCACGTGCCGGGCAGCGTCCACGTGATCGCGCGCATCAGGAAGAGCGCGAGCGCGACCCCGAGGATCCCCTGCCCCACCATGTTCAGCCGGTTCCAGAACTTGCCGTGCGGCATCTTCTGCCGGTGCAGGTCGCCGAGCGTCTCGGCGAGCGCGCCGCACGAGCAGATCCAACCGCAGTAGGCGCCCTTGCCGAACTTGCGCACGAGCAGCGGGATGAGGACGAAGGTCTGGATCAGCGAGATCGCGAGCCACCACCACAGCGGTTGCTCGGTGAACACGTTCCAGATGAAGAGCGGCCACGCGAGCACGAAGCCGAACGCGCGCCAGTACTCGCGGCCGTGCGCGTAGTTCGCGAGCGGGAAGAGATGGTCCGCGAAGGTCTTCCCGAAGCCTGAGTCGAACGCGCCGTTGTGGCCCAAGTACGGCAGCACGAAGTACGGCAGGAGGAAGAGCGGCACGAGCTGCACTGCCATCAACGTGAACGTCTGCACCTTCACGTAGGGCGTCTTGCGCCGCCGGATGCGTTGGAAGCCGAACAGCACCACGAGCACGCAGTACGCGAGCGAGTAGTAGAAGCCCGGCTCCTCGAGCGTGATCGCGGCCGTGCCGAGCAGCGTCGAGGGGTCGGCGGCGCTCGCGGAAAGGCTCTTCAGGAGCCCCGGCACGTTGAAGGGGAACCAGCCGTGCTCCTGGAACGCGTGCTTCAGGAGGCCGCCGGCCTTCCAGTTGTAGACGAACAATCAGAACAGCGCGAAGAGCGCGAACGCGCTCCACTGCTTCACGTCGAGCTCGCCGCGGATCTTCACGCCGGACTTCCGGAAGAACTCGAGCGGCGCCTCGCGGCCGATCATCGAGAACACGACGTCGTTCGGGAGCACGTGCTCCTTCTTCGCGGCGTCGGCGATGGTCACGGCGCCGAGGTCGATCTTCTTCACGGCGCTCGCGAGCATCAGCGTGATCGAGCCCTGCTTCCGATACTCCCCCATGAACGCACCGACCGAGGTCGTCACGCGCTCCGACGTCGGCGTCTCCACCGCGACGTCGGCCATGGGGTCCGCGCGCAGCGCCTCGAGGCGCTCGACGTTCTCGGGCTTGGGCCGCGCGAACTCGGGCTTGCGGTAGGAGAGCGTCACGTGCGCGCCGCACTGCGCGAGCGCGATCGCGGTCTCGAGCGCGCTGTCGCCGCCGCCGACGACGAGCGCGTGCTTGCCGGCGAACTCCTTGGGGTCGTGCAGGCGGTTGAAGACCTTGCCCGCGTCCTCACCGGGCACGCCGAGCTTCCTGAAGTTGCCCGAGCGGCCGATCGCGACGATCACGCGCCGCGCGCGCAGGTTCGGCTGTTCTGGAACGACGACCTCGAGCAGGCCGCTCTTGCGCTCGACCTTCTCCGCGCGCGCGATGCGCGGCACGACGCCGGCCGCCTTCACGATCGCGCGCATCTCGTCGAGCAGCGGCTCCTTCACCTGCGCGGTGAACTGGAGATCGCCGCGCGGCGTCATCTCCGTCGGATAGGTGTAGATCGGCTTCGCCTTGGGGAAGTTGACGACGGTCGAGAACGGTTCGCTCGCCTCCAGGAGCTCGAAGCGGAGCCCCTGCTTCTTCGCCTCGATCGCCGCCGCCATCCCCGAGACGCCCGCGCCGAGGATCACGAGGTCGAGCACGCCCTCCTCCTTCGCCGCGCGCTCCTTCTGGAAGCCCGCGTCGGCGACGATCGTCTGCACGACGCGCGCGCCCGAGTCCGAGGAGAACTTGAGCAGCGGAATCCCCGTCAGGTCGCCGACGACGTAGAGCCCCGGCACGTTCGTCCCGCCGTCGTCGTTCACGGCGGGCAACCGCTCGACCGCGCCGCCGGGCCAGCGCGTGTGGAGCCAGTTCGTGTAACGCGCGAACGCTTTCAGCATCGGGGTCTCCGTGAGGGGGGGCGCGGCGGTTCGATGCCAGCGGAGCGCGCGCGTGACGTGGATGTTGGAGCCGCCGGGACCGAACAGCCAGCCTGCGCTGGTCGAACGGCCCCCGTTCGTTCGCCCGGAGGATCGGGATGACGGCCCAGGCGGCCCGTGGCCGCGTACAGAGATGTGGGGAATCACCCGAGTCGGCGGGCTCGCCACGCCGAACGCCGAGCACGGGACGCCGCGCCGAACCACGGCTTGGGACTGGCTCGCGAGTTCGGGCTTGATCGCGCCCGTTCCTCCGCTCCAATCCGCAGCGTGGACGAGCTCGATTTCGGGACACCTGCGGCGGGGACCGCGATGGACGCTTCCCGCGCGGAAGCGCGCGTCGCCGAGGTCCTGCGCTCCGTGTTCGGCTTCGAGCACCTCCGCCCGATGCAGGACGAGGCGATCCGCGCGTCGCTCGCGGGGCGCGACGCGCTCGTCGTGTTGCCGACCGGCGGCGGGAAGAGCCTGTGCTACCAACTGCCGGCCCTCGTGCGGCCGGGCTTGACGCTCGTCGTCTCGCCGCTCATCGCGCTCATGCAGGACCAGGTCGCGGGGCTCGCCGAGCTCGGCGTCGGTGCCGGCATGCTCAACAGCGCGCAGGACGCGGAAGGGAAGCGCGCGACGTGGCGGCGCATGGAGTCCGGCGAGCTGCGCCTCCTCTATGTCTCGCCGGAGCGGCTCCTCGTCGAGGGCTTCCTCGACGAGCTGCGTCGCTACGGTCTCAACGGCGCCGCGATCGACGAAGCGCACTGCATCAGCCACTGGGGCCACGATTTCCGGCCCGAGTACCGCCAGCTCGGCGAGTTGAAGGAGCGCCATCCCTGGCTCGCGCTCCAAGCCTTCACCGCGACCGCGACGCCGTCCGTGCGCGCGGACATCGTGCGCCAGCTCGGCCTCGTCGATCCGCTCGTGCTCGTGGGGAACTTCGACCGGCCGAACCTCACCTACCGCGCGTTGCCGCGGCGCGACGCGGTCGATCAGATCCACGCGGTCATCCGCCGCCATCCCGGCGACGCGGGCATCGTCTACTGCCTGCGCCGCGCCGACGTCGACGACACCGCGGCCGCCTTGAAGGCGCGCGGGGTCAAGTGCGTCCCCTACCACGCCGGCATGAGCTCGTCGGAGCGCACGCGCGCGCAGGACGACTTCCTGAACGAGCGCGTCGACGTCGTCGTCGCGACCGTCGCCTTCGGCATGGGCATCGACCGCCCCGACGTGCGCTTCGTCGTGCACCAGAGCCTGCCGAAGGGCATCGAGCAGTACTCGCAGGAGACGGGGCGCGCCGGGCGCGACGGGCTCGCCTCCGAGTGCGTGCTCTTCTTCGGCGGCGCGGATTTCCACGGCTGGAAACAGCTCATGGAGAAGAGCGCGCGCGAAGCGGAAGCGGGCGGCGCCGCGACGGCGATGGAGGAGCTCGAGCACGCGCTCGAACGCCTCGGTCACCTCTGGAACTTCGCGACGGGCGCCGCGTGCCGGCACAAGCAGCTCGTCGAGTACTTCGGGCAGGCGTGGGAGCTCCGCGCCGACGCCGCGGGTTGCGGCGCGTGCGACGTGTGCCTGGGCGAGATCGCGACGCTGCCCGACAGCCAGGTCGTCGCGCAGAAGATCCTCTCGTGCGTGGTGCGCTGCGGCCAGCGCTTCGGCGCGACGCACGTCACGGACGTGCTGCGCGGCGCGCAGAACCAGCGCATCCTCCAGTACGGACACCAGGACCTCTCGACCTACGGCCTCCTGAAGGACAAGAGCACGAAGGAGGTGCGCGCGTGGATCGACCAACTCGTCGGCCAGGGCCACCTCCGCGTCGCGGACGGCGAGTACCCGATCCTCTTCCTCTCGAAGAGCGGCATCGAGGTGATGAAGGCGGCGCGGCCCGTGACGCTCTACGTCCCAGTGATCGCTGAGAAGAAGAGCGCGAAGCGGCCGACCCGGCACGCGATCGCCGCCGAGGACGCGAGCGAAGCGGCGCTCGACGTCGACGAGCGGCTGTTCGAGCACTTGCGCGCGTTCCGGCGCGAGCTCGCCGCCGAGCGCGGCGTGCCGCCCTACCTCGTCTTCAACGACAAGACGCTGGCGCTCTTCGCCGCGAAGAAACCGGCGACGCCCGAGGAGTTCCGCGCGATCAAGGGCGTCGGCGACAAGAAGGCGGCCGACCTCGGTCCGCTCTTCCTGCGGACGATCGCCGAGTTCGCGGGCTGATCAGGGCGCCGCGGAAGCGTGCGCGCGCGCCCAGCGCCGCACCGCCGCGAGCAGGAGGTCGCGATCGATGGGCTTGGTCGCGTAGTCGTCGCAGCCGGCGGCGAGGCACTGTTCGCGGTCGCCGCTCATCGCGTGCGCCGTGAGGGCGACGATCGGGAGCTTCGAGCCGAGCGCGCGCAGCCGCTGCGCGGTGCTGTACCCGTCGAGCTCGGGCATCTGCATGTCGAGCAGGAGCACGTCGTACGGCGCGTCGTCGCGGAGCCGTTCGCCGGCGCACAAGCGCTTCAGCACGTCGACGCCGTTGTCCACGACCTCCACCGAAGCGCCCGCGCGCTTCAGGTGGATCGAGATCAGGCGTTGGTTGTCCTTCCCGTCGTCGGCGAGGAGCACGCGCGCGCCTTCGAGCAGCTGCGTCGCGTCGGACGCGGCGAACGGGCCCGCGTGGACGGGCACGGGCGCTTGGTAATCGGGCGCCACCCATTCGATCGTCTCCGCCGGGTCGATCGGGAGCTCCACGCGGAACGTGCTGCCGCGCCCGAACTCCGCCGCGACCGTGATGTCGCCGCCGAGCATGTTCGCGAGCCGGCGCGAGATCGTGAGTCCGAGCCCCGTGCCGCCGAAGCGTCGCGACATCGACCCGTCGGCCTGTGTGAACGGTTGGAAGAGGCGCGCGACCTGCTCGGGCGTCATGCCGATGCCTGAATCGCTCACCGCGAACACGACGCGCCGCTCACGCTCGTCCGCGGTGAGCACGATGCGCACGCCGCCCTTGTCGGTGAACTTGATCGCGTTGCCCGCGAGGTTCATCAGGATCTGCCGCAGGCGGAGCGGGTCGCACGCCATCGTCCGGGGCACGCGCGTCGCGACCTCGAGCTCGAGCGTGATCCCCCGCCGCTCCGCGCGCACGCGCTCGAGCTCCACGACGTCGTCCGCGAGCCGACGGACGTCGACGGGCACGCGCTCGATGGTCATGCGGCCGGCCTCGATCTTCGAGAGGTCGAGGATGTCGTTCAGGATCGCGAGCAGGTGCTCGCCGTTGCGCCGGATCGTCGCCACGGCGTCGTCGCCCGGCTCCCCGCCCAGCGCGAGCAGGTCGGCGAAGCCGAGGATCGCGGTCATCGGCGTGCGGATCTCGTGGCTCATGTTCGCGAGGAACTCGCTCTTGGCGCGGCTCGACGCCTCCGCTTCGAGCCGGGCCCGGGCGAGCTCCTCGTTCGAGCGCAGGAGGTCCTGCGCCTGCGCGGCGGACTCGAGAAGCGCCGCATCGCGCTCGTCCGCTGCGCGGCGCTCGGCGCGGCGCAGGAGGAGCGTGCCGGCGCCCGCGAGCAGGCTGAGCAGGACCGCGGGGAACAACGCGAGGTTGCGCGCGTGGTCCATGCGCGCGAGGTCCTCGTCGTAGCGCTCCGCGGTCACGTCGATGCCGAGCACGCCCCGCACGCCCCCCGAGGAATCCACGATCGAGGTGTAGGCCGACATGAACCGCCCCCAGTCGTCCGCGTACGGCTCCTGGGTCGATGTCGTGCGCACGGAGTGCAGCGCTTCGACCATCGCGGGGTCGGCGTCGTCGTAGGCCTCCATGATCTTCGCCTGATCATCGCGGCCGTCTCCGTCGTGGTCCCCGGGATCCGAAGCGTCGAGCACGAAGGCGACGGCTCCCTCGCGCTCGATCGCGGTGTAGAGGTAGCGGATGCCCTGCGCCCGCGCGAGCATCGCGCGCAACGGCGCGACGGCGCGCATGTATTCCTCACCGTTCTGCTGTCCGGGCGAGCGAATGGAGTCGTGGAGCCTGGGATCGAGCTGCGAGACCGCCGACTCGGCCATGCGCTCGAGGTCGAAGCGGTACTGCTGCGCGTAGGTGTCCACCGACTCGCGCCAGACGATCGTGATGCACCCGATGGAGGTGACCAGCAGGATCGCCCCGACGAGAGCGCCCATCACCCACGGCCGCCTCGTCCATCGCTCGAGCCGGCCGCCCCGCCCCGGCGCGGCGTCGACGAGTTCATCCGCGCGCGTCGGGTTCGTGGGTTGGGACGGGGTCATGGACCGGGCGGCGCTTCGACGGACGCCGTGTGCTTCCTATCGACGCGGACTCGCGTCTCACGCGAGGTTCGCACGTGTCCGCTCGAGTCTCGACGCCGGGGTCTGGAGGACGGGCGGTCGCGGTCATCGGCGCGCGACTCCTGGACGCGGAACTCCGAGCGACCCCGCGCTCCGGTGTTCGACCCCGAACTTGGCAGAGCGGGGCACGCCCGGAACAATCCGCGCTCCCCGTTCCGCCGTCCCCCGCCCGGAGTCCTCGTGAAGATCGCGCGCAAGCTCCCGCTCCTCGTCCTCCTCCTCGCCCCGCTCGCTCCCGCCGCCGCGACGCCGCGCGCGAGCGAGCTCTCCGCGAAGACCGGCCTCACGTCCTTCGACGGCGCGCGGATCCGGAACGTGAGCGGCGCGTTCGTCGCGCCGGACGCGAAGCACGTCGCCTACACGCTGTCGGTCCCGCGCGCGCCGATGGTCGACGACGACGGCGGCAACTGGAGCGAGCTCTGGATCGTCGCGCGCGAGGGCGGCGAGCCGCGCGTCTACGTCGCGGGCAAGACCGAGGTCGCCAACGTCGCGTGGCTCCCCGATTCGTCCGGCGTCGCGTTCACGCAGAAGCGCGGCGACGACAAGGCGAGCTCCCTGTGGGTGATCCCCGCGGCGGGCGGCGAGGCGCGCAAGGCCGTCGGATGGAGCGCGGGCGTGGGCGCCTTCTCCTTCGCGTCGGACGGGAAGCGCGTCGCGTTCCTCGCGACCGAGCCCGATCCCGACGCGCGCAAGAAGGCGAAGGAGAAGGGCTTCGCCCAGGAGATCTACGAGGAGGACGCCAAGTTCCAGCGCGTCTTCGTCGCGACGCTCTTCGACGAGAACGCGAAGCCGCGCGCGCTCGCGATCGAGAGCCACGTGCACCAGGTGCGCTGGAACCCCGCGAACGAGACGCTGCTCGTCTCGACGGCGCCCACGCCGCTCGTCGACGACCAGTACATGGCCCAGACCGTGAAGGTCGTCGACGCGGCGAGCGGGAAGGAGCTCGCGCGCTTCGAGCACGCGGGCAAGCTCGGCGAGCTCGCCTGGAGCCCCGACGGGAAGCGGGTCGCGTTCCTCGGCGGCGCGGACCTCCACGACCCGAACGACGCGCGCTTGTTCGTCGGCTCGGCCGCGGGGGGCAAGGTGCTCGACCTCACCGCGGAGAAGGCGCTCGACGTCGACGCGTTCGCGTGGCAGTCGGCCGATCAACTCATGGCGGTCGTCAGCCAGGGCGTGCAGACGACGATCGAGAAAATCCCCGCCGACGGCGGCGCGTGGAAGCACATCGTCGGGCGCACGGCCCTGGTCTTCACGTCGATCGCGCTCTCCGAGGACGGCCAGCACGGCGCGTTCGTCGCGAGCTCCCCCGACCACCCGAACGAGCTCTTCACGATGAGCCACGGCGACACGCAGCCCGCGCGGCGCACGCGCTCGAATGCGTGGCTCGACGACGTGGCGCTCGCGAAGCAAGAGGCGATCACGTGGAAGGCGCGCGACGGGACCGAACTCCAAGGCGTGCTCCTCCATCCGCTCGACGCGGTGCAGGGCCAGCGCTACCCCTTGATCGTCTACGTGCACGGCGGCCCCGAGGCGCACGAGCAGAACGGCTGGCAGACCGCCTACGCGAAGCCGGGCCAGGTCGCGGCCGCGCGCGGGTTCGCGGTGTTCCATCCCAACTACCGCGGCAGCACGGGCCGCGGCGTCGCGTTCAGCGAGCTCTCGCAGGGCGACCCCGCGGGCAAGGAGTTCGACGATCTCGTCGATGCGGTCGACCACCTCGTCGCGACCGGGCTCGTCGACGCGAAGAAGGTCGGCGTCACGGGCGGGAGCTACGGCGGCTACGCGACCGCGTGGTGCTCGACGCGCTTCTCGGAGCGCTTCGCGGCCGGCGTCATGTTCGTCGGGATCAGCGACAAGGTGAGCAAGCTCGGCACGACGGACATCCCGAACGAGGAGTTCCTCGTGCACGCGCGCCACCGCGTGTGGGAAGACTGGAACTTCTTCCTCGACCGCTCCCCCATCAAGTACGCCGGCCAGTCCAAGACGCCGCTGCTCATCCTGCACGGCAAAGACGATCCGCGCGTGAACCCCGGCCAGTCGCGCGAGCTCTACCGGCACTTGAAGCTGCACGGCGGCGCGCCCGTGCGCCTCGTGCTCTATCCCGGCGAGGGCCACGGCAACCGGAAGTGCGCGGCGAAGCTCGATTACGCGCTGCGCATGCACCAGTGGTTCGAGCACTACCTGCAGGGCGCGGGCGGCCCGATGCCCGCGTGGGAGCTCGACTACGCGGATCCCGAGGCGAAGAAGGAAGGGTGAGCGGGCGGCTCGCCCGGCGGGACCTCGGCCGCTACGCTCTTCGCCCCCGAAGAGGAGCATCATGAACCTGCAGGCGGCCAAGATCCTCGACATCACGCTCCAGACCTTCGAGAAGGAGGTCGTCCAACGCTCGCTCGAGACGCCCGTGCTCGTCGACTTCTGGGCGCCGTGGTGCGGGCCCTGCAAGACGCTCGGGCCCGCGCTCGAGAAGCTCGCGAACGAGTGCGCGGGTGCCTTCGTGCTCGCCAAGGTCGACATCGACCAGAACGCGGAGCTCGCCGAGGCGTTCGGCGTGCAGAGCGTGCCGACGGTCGTGCTCGTCAGCGGAGGCCAGGTCGTCGACGGCTTCGTGGGCGCGCAGCCCGAGAGCAAGATCAAGGAGCTCCTCGCGCGCCACGGCGTCGGTGCGGAGCCTGCGAACGACCCTGTCCTGGAGGCGCTCGAGTTCGAGAAGCAGGGCACGCTCGAGAAGGCGGTCCAGCACCTGCGCAACCACGTGGTCATGGGCGGCGGCGACGCGCGGGCACGCGCCCAACTCGCGCGCCTTTGCGCGCTCGCCGGACGCACGGACGAGGCGCGCAAGCTCTGGGACGGTCTGCCCGACGCGGAGAAGGAGACCGAGCCCGCGAAGATCGCGCGGAGCCTGCTCGACCTCGCGGCGCAAGCCGGCGACCTCGTTCCGCTCGAAGCCGCCGTGAAGCAGGCGCCGAAGGACGTGAAGGCGCGCCTCGCGTTCGGCCGCGGCCTGCTCGCGGCGCGCCAGCACGAGCGCGCGCTGGAGGAATTCTGGACCGCGGCGCAGACGGACCTCGCGTTCGAGGGCGGCGAGCCGAAGAAGGCACTGATCGAGGCCTTCGGGCTGCTCGGCGAGGAACATCCGCTGACGAAGCAGTACCGGCGCAAGCTCTCCGTGCTGCTCTGCTCCTGAGGAGGGCGCCGCGATGCGTGTCCTGAACCTCCTGATCAACGGCGATCGAGTCGAGGTCGCCGCGCCCGAGCACTGGACGCTCCTCGAAGTGCTCCGCTACGAGCTCGGCCTGACCGGTTCGAAGCAGGGTTGCGACAAGGGCGACTGCGGCGCTTGCACGGTGCTGCTCGACGGCAAACCCGTGCTCGCGTGCTTGACGCTCGCCGCCCTGTGCGAGGGCCGCGCCGTGACGACGATCGAGGGTCTCCTCCCCGCGCACGTGAAGGCGGGCGGCACCGGACCCGACCCCGTGCAGGCCGCCTTCGACGAATGCGGCGCGCTGCAATGCGGCTTCTGCCAGCCGGGGATGATGCTCTCCGCGCGCGCGCTGCTCGACCGCAACGCGTGTCCGACGCGCGCCGAGATCAAGGACGCGCTCGCCGGCAACTTGTGCCGCTGCACGGGCTACACCCAGATCTTCGAGGCGGTCGAGCTCGCGATCGCGCGCCGCATCGGCATCGAGCCCGCCCCGCGCGCGTGGGAAGCGCAGCGCATGCCCGCCGACGAAGCCGAACGGCGGGCGCGCGAGTTCGCAGAGGCGCGCGAGCGGCAGAAGGAGCCGCGCTGATGGCCGCGCGCGACCTGCACGGCATCGGCGCCCCGTGGGGCGACCGCTCACCCGGCGATCCCGAAAACCGCGCGTTCGAGGTGATCGGCAAGCCGCACCGCAAGGTCGACGGCCTCGCGAAGGCCACCGGGCGCGCGCAGTACACGGACGACCTCGTGTTGCCTGGGATGCTGCACGCGAAGACGCTGCGCAGCCCGCACGCGCACGCGCGGATCGTCGCGATCGACACGACGCGAGCGCAGGCACTCCCCGGCGTGCACGCGGTGATCACCGGCAGGGACCTGCCCATCCAGTACGGCGTCATCCCGTGGACGCAGGACGAGAACGCGCTCGCCGTCGACAAGGTGCGCTTCGTCGGCGACGCGGTCGCGGCCGTCGCGGCGGTCGACGAGGACACGGCGAACGCCGCGCTGAAGCTCATCCGCGTCGAGTACGAGCCGCTCCACGCCTTCCTCGACCCGGAAGAGTCGCTCGCGCGCTCCGAGCCGAGGATCCACGACGACTCGAAGACGGGCAACGTCTCGAAACATGTCCGGCTCGACTTCGGCGACGTCGAGACGGCGCTCGCGTCGGCGGACGTCGTGCTGGAAGGCGACTACGTCTTCCACGGCACCACGCACGCCGCGATCGAGCCGCACTGCGCGCTCGCGCAGTGGTCGGCCGAGGGGCTACTGACGGTCTGGTCCTCGACGCAGATCACGCACTACGTCCAACGCGCGCTCGCCAAGGTGCTCGAGCTCCCCATCCACAAGATCCGCGTGATCCAGCCCGCGCTCGGCGGCGCGTTCGGCGGCAAGAGCGATCCGTTCAGCCTGGAGTTCTGCGTCGCGAAGCTCGCCATGCTCACGGGTCGGCCCGTGAAGATGCTCTACACGCGCGAGGAGGTCTTCTACTGCCACCGCGGCCGCCACCCGATGCAGCTCCACTATCGGACCGGCGCGTCGAAGGACGGCAAGATCGCCGCGGTCGACGCGAAGATCCTGATCGACGGCGGCGCGTACAGCTCCTTCGGCCTCGTGACCACGTACTACGCGGGCCAGCTGCTCACGGGCCCGTACCACTTCCCGAACTACCGCTTCGACTCGACGCGCGTGTTCACGAACAAGCCGCCGTGCGGGCCCAAGCGCGGCCACGGCTCCGTGCAGCCGCGCTTCGCATTCGAGGTGCAGCTCGACGAGCTCGCGGAGCGGATCGCGCTCGATCCGATCGAGCTGCGCCGGAGGAACTTCCAGGGCGACTTCACGCGCACCGTGAACGGCCAACGCATCACCTCGAACGGTTTCCTCGCGTGCCTCGACGAGGTCGAGCGCGCGAGCGGCTGGCGCGCGCGGCGCGGGAAGCTCGGCTTCGGGCGCGGCCTCGGCGTCGCGGGCTCGATGTCCATCTCGGGCACGAACTACCCCGTCTACCCCAACAAGATGCCGCAGGCCGGCATCCAGCTCGCCGCCGAGCGCTCGGGGCGCGTCACCGTCTTCACGGGCGGTAACGACATCGGGCAGGGTTCGAACTCCGTCGTCGCGTACGTCGTCGCGGAGGAGCTCGGCATGGACGTCGCCGACGTCCGCGTCGTCGCGGCGGACACGGACCTCGTGCCCGTCGACCTCGGCGCGTACTCGAGCCGCGTCACGTTCATGGTCGGCAACGCGACGATCGACGCCGCGCGCAAGCTGCGCGCCTCCATCGTCCTTGCGATCGCGAAGGAGTGGCAAGTCGATGCGGCGCGCGTGCGCATGGCGAACGGCAGGGTGTTCGACACGGAGAGCACCGAGCGCAGCATCACGACCGCCGAGGCATTCCAGATCGCGGAGGCGCACTGCGACACGCTCGGCAGCACGGGCTCCTACAACACGCCGACGCTCGGCGGCGACTACCGCGGCGGCACGATCGGCGCGTCGCCCGCGTACTCGTTCACCGCGCACGTCGTCGAGGCCTCTGTCGACGTCGAGACGGGCCGCATCACGTGCCACGCGGTGTGGATCGCGCACGACTGCGGCCGCGCGCTCAACCCGATGCTCGTCGCGGGGCAGATGGAGGGCTCCGCGTACATGGGCATCGCCGAGGCGCTGCTCGAAGAGCACGGCGTCAACCGCTTCGGCCTGCACGCGGGGCCGTCGCTGCTCGACTACCGCATCCCCACCTCCGTCGACACCCCCGAGCTGGCGGCCTTGATCGTCGAGAGCCTCGACCCCGAGGGTCCCTACGGCGCGAAGGAAGCGGGTGAGGGGCCGCTCCACCCGTCGCTGCCCGCGCTCTCGAACGCGATCTTCGATGCGGTCGGCGTCCGCCTGCGCGAGCTCCCGTTCACGCCCGCGAAGGTGCTGCGCGCGCTCGCGGAGAAGGACGCGCGCTCCGCGCCGGTCGCGAGAGGTCGCGCCTGATGCTGCGGCTCCCGAACTTCGAAGTGCGCACGCCGGAGCGCCTCGACGAAGCGGTCGCGCTGCTCGCGGAGCTCGGCGAGGGCGCGCGCGTCATCGCGGGCGGCACGGACCTCGTGCCCAACATGAAGCACGAGCTGTTCACGCCGCGCGTCCTCGTCTCGCTCGCGCGCCTCCCCGAGCTGCGCGGGATCGGCGACGCGGGTCCTGGATGGCTGCGCATCGGCGCGATGACCTCGCTGGCCGACGTCGCGGCGGATGCACGCGTAGAGCAGCACGCGCCCGCGCTCGCGCAGGCGGCCGGCCTCGTCGCGGGGCCGCAGCTCCGCACGATGGGCACGCTCGGCGGCAACGTGCTGCTCGACACGCGCTGCCAGTGGTACAACCAGACGTACTTCTGGCGCGAAGCGCTCGGCTTCTGCCTGAAGAAGGACGGCACGCTGTGCCACGTCGTCGAGGGCGGCTCGAAGTGCGTCGCGGCCGCGTCGAACGACACGGCGCCCGCGTTGATGACGGTGCGCGCGGAGCTCGTCTTCGCCGGACCGGACGGACGGCGCGTGACCCCGATCGACGACCTGTGGATCGCCGACGGCATCGCGAACAAGAAGTGCGGGCGGGACGAGATCCTCGTCGAGGTGCGCCTCCCCCACTCGGGTTCGGGGCATCGCGGCGCCTACGGGAAGCTCCGCGATCGCGGCTCGATCGACTTTCCCCTGCTCGGCGTCGCCGTGAAGCTCGAGCTCAACACGGAAGATGCAGTCGCGGACGCCGACGTCGTCCTCACGGCGCTCCAGGCGCGTCCGGTGCGGATCAAGCGCGCGAGCGAGCTCCTGCGCGGCGTGCGCATCGGCACGGAAGCGTTCCTCGCCGCCGCGCGCGGCGTCGCCGAGCAGGCGCACAAGCAGGCGCACCCGATGCCGAACATCCCCGGCGACGCCGACTGGCGTCGCGCGATGGTGCCCGTCTACGTGCGCCGCACGCTCGAGGCCGCCGCGACACGCGCGGGCCCCGTGCACGCCGTTTGAAGCACGAGGCCGCGGGTCGGGTCCCCCGCGGCCTCGCTCCCTTGCACCGGGACGGAAAGATCAGTCGTCGTTGTCGCCCGTCAGCGCGACGGGCAGGAGCGAACCGTTGCGCTGTTCGCACAGCTCGAACGGCAAGTCGGAAGCCGCGAGAGAACCCGTGCGCTCGATGAGCACGGCGTAGAACGCCGGGTCGGGGATCTCCTTCACCGTCGAATACGCGACATGCCCTTGGAGGCGGATCCAACCCGACTCCTTCGAGCTCGCGCCAAGCACCTCGATCGGGTTCTGCGCCGTCGTCTCGAGGAACGCGTTCGTGAACACGGCCGAGACGTCGGTGAGCGCCACGCGCGCCCAGCACTGGAATGCGTACTGCGCGGAGAACGGCTCCTCGTTGTCGTTGAAGATCGACAGATCGAGGATCGTCGTGAAGGCCCGCCCGCCGCTGAGGCCGACGAGCACGAGCTCGCTGTGCAGTCCGCGCTCCTGCCCGAGGAAGCGCGGGATGAGGATCTCGTCGGGCGCACCGTCGTACTCGAGCCCGTTCAGGTCGCGGTGCCCGTCGCCGTCGACGTCCGTGAGGACGCCGTCGCCGCGGCCCTGGAACGCGACCGCGTCGAACGAATGCCCGAGGCCCGTGAGCCCCTCGAGCGCGACCACCTGGCCGATCAGCCCGTTGAAGACGATCGGCTGGTGCGTCGTCGGATCCTGCGCGTAGGCGTAGACGTAGCCCTGCGTCGAGTTCGGGTTCACGAAGCTCGTCAGGAACGTGACCGTGTCCTCCGGCGTCAGCGTCCGCTTGAAGTCGAACTCGAGGCAGGTGAGTCCGTCGACGAAGCGGAAGTGCACCTCGACCGTCGACGACAGGACGTTCGTGCAGCTGATGAGCGTCGCGTCGGCGACGCGGTTGTCGTACTCGGGGTAGAGGAGCAGGCTTCCGGGCACGCGCCGGTTGACGTCGTGGCACTCGCACGCGTCGAGCAGGCCGTTGCCGTCGCTGTCGCGGCCCGGTTGCGCGACGATGTCGCACGCGTCGGGCGAGCCGTTCGCGTCGCAGTCGGTCTCGCACTCGTCGAGCTGACTGTTCCCGTTGCAGTCGAACCGGTTCGGGTCGAGCAGCTCGCACTGGTCGAGAATCCCGTTCGCGTTGCAGTCGAGCTGCAGCGGCTCGCACGCATCCGGCACGCCGTCGTGGTCGCAGTCCGGCTCGCATGCGTCGGGCGTCCCGTCGGCATCGCAGTCGGACTGACACGCATCCGGGATCCCGTTCGCGTCGCAGTCGGACGCCCCGTTTGCGAGCGCGCAGAAGTCGGGCAGGCCGTCGAGGTCGCAGTCGGGTGCGCGTTCACACGCGTCGGGGATGCCGTCGGGCGCGCACGTGTTCGGACCGACGCCGTAGCGATCGGCCGCTCCGCTCGCGAGCGCGCAGAAGTTCGGGAGACCGTCGAGATCGCAGTCCGCCGCGGGCTGGCATGCATCGGGGATCCCGTCGGGCTGGCAGACGTTCGGCGCAAGACCGTAGCGATCCGCGCCGCCCGCGAGGAGCACGCACGAGTCGGGCACGCCGTCGGAGTCGCAGTCCGCGGCCGGCTGGCATGCGTCGGGGATCCCGTCGGGCTGACAGGCGTCCGGCGCGAGGCCGTGGCGATCCGCCGCTCCCGTCGCGAGGTCGCAGAAGTCGGGCAGGCCCTGACCGTCGCAGTCGGGCGAAGGTTGGCAACTGTCGGGCACGCCGTCGGGCTGGCACGTGTTCGGACTCGTGCCGTACTGGTCGACCGCGCCCGCGGTGATGGCGCAGAAGTCGGGAACGCCGTCGGCGTCGCAATCCGACGTCGGTTGACAGCTGTCCGGGATCCCGTCCGGCTGACACGCGTTCGGGTTCACGCCGTAGTGGTCGACGGCGCCGCCCGCGAGCTCGCAGAAGTCGGGCAGACCGTCCGCATCGCAATCGGGTGCGGGCTGGCAGCTGTCTGGGACGCCGTCCGGCTGGCACGTCGGCGGGTTCAGGCGGTACAGGTCGGGCGCGCCGGCTGCGATTTCGCAGAAGTTCGGCTCGCCGTCGTGGTCGCAGTCGCGCGCGGCCTGACAACTGTCCGGCACTCCGTCGGGCTGGCACACCTGCGGATTCGTGCCGTACGTGTCGCGCGCTCCACCCGCGATCTCGCAGAAGTTCGGCACGCCGTTTCCGTCGCAGTCCGGCGACAGTTGGCAACTGTCCGGCACTCCGTCGGGCTGACACGTGTTCGGGCTCGTGCCGTAACGGTCCGCGGCGCCCGCAGCGATCTCGCAGAAGTTTGGCAAGCCGTTCGAGTCACAGTCGGGCGACGGTTGGCAGCTGTCCGGCACTCCGTCGGGCTGACACGTGTTCGGGCTCGTGCCGTAACGGTCCGCGGCGCCCGCAGCGATCTCGCAGAAGTTTGGCAAGCCGTTCGAGTCACA
>JACRIO010000045.1 GCA_016220035.1 Planctomycetota bacterium
CTTGATCTCCACCGCGAGCGGCTCGACCGCGAGCAGGCCGGGTTTCGCGCGCGACAGGACGACTTCGAGCAGCTCCCGCGGCGAGTCGAGGCCTTGCGCGGCGCGCGAGAGCTCGTCGACGACGAAGGACTTGAAGCGCTTCAGGCGGTGCTTCGACTCCTCGAGGATCACCCCGCCGCCGAGCGTGACCGTCGGCGACGCGAGGCGCAGGACGAAGCGATCGCCGGGCGCGCACACGACCGGTTCGTCGAGGCGCAGCTGGACGAGACCTTCCGCGCCCGGTTCGATCGCTTCCTGGTCGAGCAGCACCACCTCACCCACGCATTCGGCCGTGCCCGTGTGCAGGCGGATCTGGGTGCGGTTCTCGATCGGCTTCGCGTTCGTCGCGAGGGCCGTGAAGCGCGCTCCCACCATCTGCACGGGCCGGAAGAAGCCCGGCGCGGCGGCGACGTTCCCGCGCACGACGTCCTTGTGGTCGACGTCGGCGAGGTTGAGCGCGCACGAGTGGCCGGCGCGCGCCTTGTCGGTGCTCTCGCCGTAGGCCTGGATGCCGCGCACCTTGCTCTTCAGGCCCTTGGGGAGGACCTCGATCACGTCCCCCACCGCGACGCTGCCGCTGACGGGGATGCCCGTGACGATCGTCCCGAAGCCGTGCGCGCTGAACACGCGTTGGATCGGCATCCGGAACACGCCGGCGTCCGAACGCGGCGGCGTCTCGGAGGCCATGCGGAAGAGCACGCGCTTGAACTCGTCGAGACCGACGCCCGTGATCGACGAGAGCGGCAGGATCGGCGCGTCCTCGAGGAACGTGCCGTGCAAGGTCGAGCGCACGTCCTCGGTCGCGAGCTCGACGAGCCCCGGCTCGACCATGTCGATCTTGGTGAGCGCCACCAGTCCCCGCCGCACGCCGAGGATGGAGAGGATCGCGACGTGTTCGCGCGTCTGCGGCATGACGCCGTCGTCCGCGGCGACGACGAGTACGACGAGGTCGATGCCCGTGGCGCCCGCGACCATGTTCTTCACGAAGCGCTCGTGCCCCGGCACGTCGACGATGCCGACCTTGCGGCCGTCGGGCAGCGCGAAACGCGCGAACCCGAGGTCGATCGTCATCCCGCGCTCCTGCTCCTCCTTCAACCGGTCGGGGTCGATGCCGGTGAGCGTCTTGACGAGCGTCGACTTGCCGTGATCGATGTGTCCGGCGGTGCCGATGACGATGGGTTGGATCTGCAAGCGGGGCTCCGTGGGCGGCGGAAGATAGCAGACGCGGAGCGGCGCGCCGCGGGTACCAGGCGCTCGCGTAGAATCCGCGGCGCTTGTCGACGCCGCCCTACCGCACGCTGCGCCCGTGGCTCCGCGCGACCTTCGGGCGCGAGGTGCGGCGCGTCGCGCTCGATGCGGGTTCGACGTGTCCCAATCGCGACGGCACGAAGGGCTTCGGCGGTTGCACCTACTGCGACGTCGAGGGTTCGGGCACGGGTGCGCTTGCGAGCGGCACGGAGCTCGCGCAGCAACTCGCGCGCGGCATCGCGCACGCCCGTCACAAGGGCGAGCCCGTCGACGTGATCGCGTACTTCCAGTCCTACTCGAACACCTACGTCGCGGTGGAGCGCCTCCGCGAGGTGCTCTCCGTCGTCGAACCGTGGATCGGGACGCGCGTCGTCGCCGTCAGCGTCGCGACGCGCCCCGACACCTTTCCGCCCGAAGCCGTGGCCGTGCTCGCGGAGCTCGCGCGCCGCGTGCCCGTGTGGGTCGAGTTCGGGCTCGAAGCAGCGGACGACCGCGTGCTCACGGAGATCCACCGCATGCACACGGTGGCGGACTTCCGCGCTGCGGTGGAGCGCGCGCACGCCGCGGGACTGCACGTGATCGGGCACGCGATCCTCGGTCTACCGGGCGACGGTCGCGAGGGTGCCGCGCGCACGGCTCGCGAGCTCGCGCGCGCGCGCGTCGGCGGCGTCAAGGTGCACAACCTGATGATCCTGCGGCGGACGCAGCTCGAAAAAGCGTGGCGCGGCGGGACGGTCGGCGTGCTCGACGCCGCGACCTACCTGGATTGGCTCGCCGACTTCGTCGAGGAGCTCCATCCCGACCAGGTGCTCCACCGGATCACGGGCGACGCTCCGATCGAACAGCGCCTCGCTCCGCGCTGGACGCTCGAGAAGAACTCGATCCACGACCTGCTCGCGACGGAACTCGACCGGCGCGGGACGCGGCAGGGCTCGCGCTGGAGCACGGACGCGACGCCCACGGGCCGCGCCTGACGACGGCGCGTCAGCGCGGGTTGTGCAGGATCCGATCGCAGCTCGGGCACTGCACGAGCTCGACCCCGCGGTTCACGCGCACGACCATGTTGGTCGGGATTTCCATGAAGCAGCCCTGGCACGTCCGGCCGTCGAGGTGCGCGATCGCGACGCCCTCGCGCGCGGACAGGAGCCGCGTGTAGAGCGAGAGGGCCTCCGGCGGCACCTTGCTCGACATGCGCGCCTTGCGCTGGTCCTGGAGACCCTTGAGGCGCTTCTCCGCGGCCGCGAACTCCCGGTCGACGTTGCCCGCGAAGTCGGCGAAGAGCGCGAGCTCCTTGTCGATCTCGGCCTGCAGCGCCGCGGCCTGCGCATCGAGGCCCTCGGCCTTCTCGACGAGTTGGACCCCCTCCTCCTCCGAGGTCGAGATCTCCTTCTTCAAGGTCCGGATCTCGTGCTGGTAGGCGACGAGGAGCGCCATGTCCTGGCGGGAGCCGGCGGCTTCGTTCTCGACCTTGCGGATGCGCTGGCGATGCTGGGTCGAGAGGTCCTCGATCTCCTTGATGCGCACGCGCACCTGCTTCGCTTCGTGCCGGACCTCGGCAAGGCGCGTCTGGCGCTTCTCGATCTCCGCCTTGCGGACGTTGCGCTCGGCCGGGAGCCGCTTGAGCTCGGTCTGGGCGCGGAAGATGTCTCGATCGAGCTCCTGGAGCTGCAGCAGGGCGGAGAGCGTTTCCTGCATGGGGGCGGAAAGTGTACCCGCGGCCCCTCGCGGAACAAGGCCGGCCCGCGCGCGCCCGCGTGCTCGTCCGCGGGGCACCCCGTGAACGCGAACGGGCCCCGCACGCGTGCGGAGCCCGTCCATGGCGATCGCGGGGGCCGATCAGGCGTCCAGGGTGAGGTCGACGTCCGCGTCGTCGGGCACGGCGACGCCGTCGAGGAAACTCGCGAGCTGGCGCGCGCGGACGGGGTGGCGGAGCTTGCGCACCGCCTTGGCTTCGATCTGGCGCACGCGCTCGCGCGTGACGCGGAAGATGCGGCCCACCTCCTCGAGCGTGTAGGTGTAGCCGTCGCCGATGCCGTAGCGGAGCTTGATGATCTCGCGCTCGCGGAACGTGAGCGTCGAGAGCACGTCCTCGAGGCGCTCCTTGAGCATCTCGTGGCCGGCCGCCTGCAGCGGGCTCTCCGCCGATTCGTCCTCGATGAAGTCGCCGAAGTACGAATCGTCGGATTCGCCGATCGGGCGGTCGAGCGAGATCGGGTGCTTGCTGATCTTCATCACCCGCTTCGCTTCGTCGACCGAGATGCCCGTCGCCTCGGCCACTTCCTCCACGGAGGGTTCGCGGCCCTTCTGCTGCACGAGCTTCTTCGTCACGTTGCGCAGCTTCGACATCGTCTCGATCATGTGCACGGGAATGCGGATCGTGCGCGCCTGGTCGGCGATCGAGCGCGTGATCGCCTGGCGGATCCACCACGTGGCGTAGGTCGAGAACTTGTAGCCGCGACGGTACTCGTACTTCTCGACCGCCTTCATCAGGCCGGTGTTGCCCTCCTGGATGAGGTCGAGGAACGACAGACCGCGGTTGCGGTACTTCTTCGCGATCGACACGACGAGGCGCAGGTTGCCCGAGGAGAGCTTGCGCTTCGCGTCCTCGTACTCGGCGAAGTGCAGGCGCACCTGGTCGAGGCGGCGCTTCAGGCGCGGAGCGGGCTCGAGGCACTCGAGCTCGATTTCGCGGATGCGGTCCGTGAGCGGCTTCATCTCGGACGGCGCCTTCTTCCCGACGCGCAGCGCCTGGAGCTTGCGCTCGAGCGTGCGCACCTCGCGGTAGCGCTCCTCCATCAGGTCCATGTACGGACGGACCTTCTTCACCTGGAGGTGGCACTCCTCGATCAGGATCACGAGCTTGCGCCGCAGTGCCTGCACGGTCTCGAGCTGCTCCGAGCGCTTCTTCTTCGTGAGGCTCTGGTCGAGGAGCGGCCGGTACTCCTCCTGGATCTGCGCGACGAGGCGCTTGATCGTCGCGATGTTCACGGGGAGGCGCTTGGCGAGGAAGTTCTTGCCGAGCGTCTCGACGATCTTGGGGTCGTCGTCGGGCTTGGGGTTGGGGTTGACCTTGAGCGTGCGATCGAACGCGAGCTCGCCGCGCTCGACTTCCTCGAGCGTCTTGAGCGCGCTCACCATCGCGAGGCCCGAGCCGATCGCTTTCTTGCGGAAACGCTTGCGGGTGATCTCGATCGTCTTCGCGAGGTAGATCTCCTGGTCGCGCGTGAGCAGCGGGATCTCGCCCATCTGCGTCAAGTACATGCGCACCGGGTCGTCGATCTTCTCGGGCACGCCGGAGCGCGCGAAGACGGGCTCGGGCGCGTCGCCGTCCTGGCTCTCGTCGTCGGCGTCGACGGGCATCCTGGACTCGACGTCTTCCTTCTCGCTGGCGGCGGCCTGCGTCTCGGCGTCGTCGAGCACCTCGATGCCCGCGTCTTCGAGCTGAACGAAGATGGCGTCCATCTTGTCCGGCGGGATGAACTGATCCTCCAGGATCTTGTTCATCTCGCCGTACGTCAGGAAGCCCTTCTTGCGTCCCTCGTCGACGAGGTGTTTCAGGATCTCCTCGGTCTTCTCGGCCATGGCGTGGTGGATGGGGAAAGGCGACTTGGGGAGTGGGGATCAGGAAGCCGCGAGCCCGCGCCATTCCGCTTCGTGGGCGGAGAGGCGCTGGACGAGCTCGTCGGCGCGTTCACGGGCGATGCGCGCGTCCTCGCCCTCGGCGTGGAGCGACGCGTGTTCTTGTTCGAGGATCCGCGCCTGCAGTTCGGCGCGCCGTAGCTTGCGCTCCTGCTCCTGCAGGAAGCGGAGCTCGCCCTCGACGAGCTCGCGCGGCGAATCGGCGGTGCGCGCCGCTTCGACCATCGGCACGACGCGGTGCCGCGCAGGGTGCTCGCCGAGCACGCTGAGCAGGGCGCCCTCGTCGATCGTCGCGTTCTCGTCGGCGTAGAGCGCGAGCAGCGCATCGAAGATCGCCGCGAGCTCCTCGTCGGCGAGGCGACCGCGCGACGCGCGCGCGAGCGGGACCAGGCTCGGGTCGAGGACGAGCGCGCCGATCAAACGCCCGAACGACTCCTTCACGAGCGGCGGACAGGTCGGTTCGACCTTCGCGATCGGGCCCGCGGCGCTCGGCGCGTCCCGCCGTGTCTTCCAGGACGCCTTCGAGTGCGCGCTGCGCCACTGCTCGCGCAGCGCCTCCACGCTGATGCCGATGCGCTTTCCGAGCTCCTGCACGAGCGACTCGCGTTGCACGGGCCGCGGCACCTTCGCGAGCAGCTCGAGCACGGCGTCCACCGCGCGCGAGAGCTCGACGCCGCGCAGGCCGGCGAGGCCTTCGCAGACGTATTCGAACCAGTCGCGCGCGAGCTCGAATTGCGCGACGAGCGGAGCCGCCCCTTCGCGCACGAGCACGTCGCACGGATCGTCGCCGCCGCCGAGCGCCACGACGTCGATCACCACTTCGAGGTGCAGGAGGCCGGCGAGCGCCTTCCACGCTGCCTTGCGTCCCGCCTCGTCGCCGTCGAAGAGCAGCGTGATGCGCCGCGCACCGCTCTTGCGGATCAGCGCCGCATGCTCGTCCGTCGTCGCCGTCCCGAGCACCGCCACGCACTGCGGAAGGCCGACCTGGTGCGCCGCCATGACGTCCGTGTAGCCCTCCATCAACACGATGTGGCCGCTCCGCCGCACCTGCGCGAGTGCGCGATCGAGCGCGTAGACGAGACGGCCCTTGTGGAAGAGCTTCGTCTCCGCGGTGTTGATGTACTTCGGCCCGCTCTCGTCGCCGTCGGAAAGCCGCCGCGCCCCGAAACCGACGGGCCGTCCCTGCGCGTCGCGGATCGGGATCACGAGCCGCCCGCGGAAGAAATCGTAACTGCGTCCCTGCTCGTTGCGCCGCGCGAGCCCGGCCGCCTCCAGCGCCTCGAATTCGATGCCTCCGGGGCCCTCGCGGCGTGCCGCCTCGAGCAGCGCCTGTCCGTTCGCCGGCGCGTAGCCCAGGCCGAAGGCCGTGATCGTCGCGTCCACGAGCCCGCGCCCGCGGACGTAGGCGAGCGCCGCGCGTCCCTCGGGCAGCGCGAGCGCCTCCGCGAAGAAGCGCTCCGCGCAGCGCAGCGCGCGCAGCGCCGGTTCGTCGGGGTCGGACTCGGGCCGATCGTGGCGCGCGCGCCGCGGCAGCTCGACGCCGGTGCGCGCGGCGAGGATCTCGAGCACTTCGAGGAATGCGAGGTTGTCGAAGCGCTCGAGGAAGCTGATCTGGTCGCCGCCGGCGCCGCACGCGCCGTAGCAGCGCCACGTCCCGCGCCGCGGATCGACCTTGAACGACGGCGTCTTTTCCTCGTGGAACGGACAGCAGGCCACCCACAACGCCCCGGACTTCTTGAGCGCGGGCACGCGTTCGCGCACGACCTCCTCGATCGGAGCACGCAGCTTGATCGATTCGATCGCTCGGCGGAACTCTTCGGAGTGCACGGGTACGGCTCGGGACGGGACGGGAAGGGAAGCGCCCCGGAATCGGCTCGAAGGAGCGCCGGGGAAAGAACGGAGTTGCGGTCGCACGGTCCGCGGAAGGCTGTCGGTCGCGCGAGGGAGGCTTGGAAGGAGGTCGCTCCGGGACACGGACGTGCGCGGACGGACCAGGAAGGCGATGGGGCGTTCTAAAACGTACTGCACGAAACGCACACACGCGTCCCCGCCCGGAAGGAAACCCGTGGGTGGAACGCCGTGCTGCATCCGACCGGGGAGTCCGTGGTGGAGGGGCGCCGGAGCGGATCGAGGCCGTCGCGGGAGCGCCGTGGGGTCCGGTGGTTGGTTCGCGGCCGGCGGAAGGCCGAAAACGAGCGCGAGACTCTAGCACTCCCCCCGTCTCCGGCCAACCCGCGAGTTGCCGGAGAATCAGCCGGTCGTAGGCGGGGGGCGGAGGGCGTGAACGGCGGCGGAAAGCTGCGTCAACGCGTCGAGCCCCAGGTCCTCCGCGCGGTCTCCAGGCTGGAGCCCCGCCCGCTCGATCGCCTGGAGGGCCGCCGCGCGCCCGACGTCCTCCGAAAGCACCCGGCCCAGGGCCTGCCGGCGTCGCTGGAAGAGGCGGGTCACGAGCGCCTGGAGCTCCGCCTTCTCCTCGGGCGCGAGGGCCGCGGGCTGCCGCACGAGCTCGACCACCGTGCTCTCGACCTCGGGCCGGGGCCAGAAAAGCGCGGCCGGGACGGCGCGCACGAGACGCGCGGTGTAGTCGAGCTGGAGCCGGATCGAGAGCGGCCCCCAGTCGGGCGTTCCCGGTCGGGCGGCGATGCGCTCGGCGACCTCCTTCTGCACGAGCACGGTCATCGTCGCGGGTGGGTGCGCGAGGCCGGCGAGCACGGCGAGCAGTGGCGCGCTGACCGAGTAAGGCAGGTTGGCGACGAGCTTCCACGGTTCGACGCGCGGGAGTTCGGCCGCGACCCGCGGCTCGAGCGCGTGCTTCGAGGCGAGGACGTCCGCGAGCACCCAGCGCACGTTCGCGCAGTCCGCGCAGAGCTCGCGCGCGACCTCCAAGAGCCGCGGATCGATCTCGACCGCGACGACCGAACGGGCGGCGCGCGCGAGGTGCAAAGTGAGGAAGCCGCAGCCGGGGCCGACCTCGAGCACGCGGTCCTCCGGACCCAGGGCGGCGTCGCGCACGATCGCGCGGACCATGTTCTCGTCGAGCAGGAAGTTCTGCCCGAAGCGCCGCGCGGGTCGAAAGCCCCGGGCCTCGAGCACCGCGCGCACGTCCGTCCAGGCCGGGCGTCCCGCCGCGCTCACGACCGCGCCCCCGCGAGCAAGTGGCGCACGCACTCCGGCGCGCCCGGTTCGCGGGCGAGGCGTTCGAGCGCGGGTGCCGCCTCGCTCCCCCAGCGCGCGCCGATCCGCACGAGCCGCTCACGCGCTTTCGCGCCGCCCCCGAGTGCGGCGGCGTGCGCGCGGAACCAGTCGCGCGCGACGGCGACGGCCCGCAGGCCCACGTCGGTGGAGCGCGAACCAGGATCGAGCTCCTGCGCGTGGAACACGAGCCGTCCGTCCGGGCCGATCTCGAACAGCCGACGTGGACGCGACGCGAAGGAGCCGCCCATGCACCAGGCGCTCGCTTCGGAGGGCGCCGCCGCGTCGAGCGGCTCCTCGACCCACTCCCAGACGTTTCCGAGGAGGTCGTACACGCCGAGCGGGGTCCGGCCCTGCTCGAAGGTGCCGACCGGACATGCGCGGTCGAGCCGGAGTGCGAGCGTGTTCGCCACGGACTGGATCTCGGTCGCTCCCCACGGCCAGGGCTGCACGCGCGGGCCCGAGGCGATGCGCAGCCACTCCCCCGCGGTCGGCAGGCGCAGGCCGCGGCTCGCGCAACAGGCGCGCGCCTCGGCGCGATCGAGGAAGCTCGCGGGCCAATCGAGCGTCTCCTCCGTCCACGTTTCCACCTCGGTCGCGAGCCGGCCGTCGAGGTCGGGCGGCCCCGTGTCGAGCCACGCGCGCACCTCGCGCCGCGTGACTTC
>JACRIO010000010.1 GCA_016220035.1 Planctomycetota bacterium
AAGCTGTGCGTGAACCCGCAGGACGACGTCGCGTTCCTGCGCGTCGTGAACACGCCGACGCGCGGAGTGGGGGACAAGTCGCTCGAGCTCCTGCGGCAGTTCGCGCTCGACCGCCGCGTGCCGCTCGCGAGAGCGCTCCAGTCCGACGAGGCGCTTTCCGCCATCAAGGGCAAGGCGCGCAGCGGGCTCGTGCAGTTCCGCGAGCTCCTCGTGCGCCTCGAGCCCTTGCGCGACGTCGACGCGGCGGTGGCGCTCGACCACGTGATCGAGGAGATCGGGCTCGAGCGCTGGCTCGCGGAGATGGACGACCAGCAGGGCGTCGATCGCGAGGCGAACATCGAGGAACTCCGCGCGCACGCGGCGGCGTACGACCGCATGGCGGCGGAGACGAAGCGCGCGCTCGTCGACGCGGCTTCGGATGCGGCGTTCGATGCCGATCGCGGCGCCGAGCTCGTTCGCGCGCTCGGCCACGCTTCGACGTCGCTCTTCGCGGCCGCGGCGCAAGGGCCGCTCGCCGGGGACGCGCCCGCCGATGTACACGCCGGGGCACCCGCCGGCGCCCTCGCCGATGCGGTCATCGGCGGCCTGCGCGGCTTCCTGCAGGAGATTGCGCTCGTCAGCGACACCGACGCGATCGAGGACGACGGCGGCAAGGTCACGCTGATGACGCTGCACTCCGCGAAGGGGCTCGAGTTCAGGGCGGTCTTCGTCTGCGGCGTGGAGGAGGAGCTGCTCCCGCACGCGCGCGCGCTCGCCGAGCACGTCGGCGGCGACGACGGCGTCGAGGAGGAGCGGCGGCTCTTCTACGTCGGCCTCACGCGCGCCGAGGAGCGGTTGTTCCTCACGCACTGCGTGCAGCGCATGCACTTCGGCCAGACGAACTTCTGCTCGCCGTCGCGCTTCCTGGAGGAGCTCCCGAAGGACTCGATCGAGGGCGGTGCGTCGAGTTCGGAGGACGCGGCCGACGCGCTCGGCGACTACGCGCCCACCGCGAGCGCGCCCGGGTTGAAGCTGGGCGACCGCGTCGAGCACGACCACTTCGGCCGCGGCACGATCGAGCAGCTCCAGGGCTCGGGCGTGAACGCGCGCGCGATCGTGCGCTTCCCCGCGCACGGGACGAAGACGCTCCTCTTGCAGTACGCGAAGCTGCGCGTGATCGGGCGCTGAGCGGCTCCCGTCGCCGACGTCCAGGCGCGGAGCGACCGACGCGCTTCGTACCTCGAACTCGCCCGCCCGCGATTGCGCCCCCGGCGGCGGCCTGTTCTCCTCTGCGCCCGCCCCATGGACCGCGACCAACTGAAACGCGAGCTCGAGCCGATCGTGCGCGCCGCGCGCGAGGCCGAGCTCCTCGGCGAGCTGCGCGCGATCGTGGACGAGCTCGCGCAAGCCCTGCCGACCGTCGCCGGCGCGTTCGACCTCGAAGCGCCCGTGCCCATGCGCTTCGGCATGGTCGGCGACAGCGCCGCGATGCGCCGCGTGTTCGAGCTGCTCGAGAAGGTCGCGGCGAGCGACGTCTCGGTGCTCGTGCACGGCGAGACCGGCACGGGGAAGGAGCTCGTCGCGCGCGCGCTGCACCAGTACGGAACGCGCAAGGCGAAGCCGTTCCTCGCGGAGAACTGCGCGGCGGTGCCGGCGAACCTGCTCGAGAGCGAGCTGTTCGGACACAAGAAGGGCTCGTTCACCGGCGCCGTGAGCGATCGCCAGGGCCACTTCGTCGCAGCGAACCACGGCACGGTGTTCCTCGACGAGATCGGCGACATGCCGCTCGCGATGCAGGCGAAGCTCCTGCGCGTCCTGCAGGAAGGCGAAGTGCGTCCCGTCGGCTCGAACCAGACGCTGAAGGTCGACGTGCGCGTCGTCGCGGCGACGAACAAGGACCTCGCGTCGATGTGCAAGCTCGGGACATTCCGCGAGGACCTCTACTTCCGTCTGAACGTCGTGACGATCACGCTCCCGCCCCTGCGCGACCGCGTCGGCGACGTGCGCCACCTCGTGCGCTTCGTGCTGCAGCGCTTGTCGAAGGAGTTCGGCCGTCCGATCGGCATCGAGCCCGCCGCGCTCGCCGCGCTGGAGAAATGGCGCTGGCCCGGAAACGTGCGCGAGCTCGACAACGTGCTGCGCCGCGCCGCGGTGTTCGCGAAGGGCGCCGTGACGACGGCGGAGCTCGGCCCGCCGATCGTGGGTTGACGCGGCGAGCGCCGCCGGTGACACGCAGGGAGAGGCATTGGGACAGGGGGTTGACACTGCGAAGGCCTGGCTTCGAGGGCTGCTCGACGATCCGGCCGGGCGCTCGCTCCTGCGGGCGGTCCGGGTCCTCTCCGATCCGGGCGAGACCTGGGCCCGCCGGCGGATCGCTCGCGATGCGTTGCGCGAGCGCCCCCCGGAGCTCCACCTCGAGCGCGGGTGCGGCGTCCGCCGGATCGGACCCGGCGAGCTGCCCGGGTTCGAGTCCGTCCGCGCGGCCTGCGGCGAGCTCCTCGAGCGTGCCCGTCCGCTCGTCCCGCGCATGCAGGCCGCGGCCGCGGGCAAGAGCCAGCTCACGCTCGATCTCTTCTCCGACGACCTCCACGCGCGCGATCGGCGCTTCGTCGATTTCGCGCTCCAGGACAGCGTGCTTCTGCCGGTGGTCGAGTACCTGCGCACGGCGCCGTTCCTCGCGCGGCTTTCGCTCCCGCTCTCGCTGCACGTGCCCGGGCTTCCGCTGCCTTCCTACCAGCAGCGTTTTCACCTCGACAACGACGACTTCCGCCTGGTGAAGCTCATCGTCAACCTCGAGGACGTCGACGACGACGACGGGCCGTTCACCTTCCTCCCGGAGGACGTCACGCGGCGCGTGCTGTCGGCCCTGCGCCGCGAAAACGGCGCGTTGCGACGGTCCCTCGCGTTCGACGACGCCGACGTGTTCCGGCACGCCGATCCCTCGGAGCTCCAGGCGCTCCGCGGGCCGCCCGGATCGGCGATCCTCGTCGACGGAGCGCGCTGCCTGCACTACGGCAGCCGCGTGAAGCCGGGCCGACAACGGCCGGTGCTGGGCGCGGTCTACCTGCGCCATGCGCGCCTCTGCGAGAACTCGTCGAGCCAGTTCGACCCGCCGGGCGAGGACCTCGACCCGTTGCGGAAGCGTGCGCTCCGCTCGCCGCGTCCCCGTCCGCGCGGCTACTTCCTGCGCGACGTGCTGGCCGACGCCGAGGCCTCGGCCAGCCGCTCCACGATCTCGTCCAACGGGCGGATCGCGTAGCCGAGCTCACGCATCGCCTTCCCCGAGTCGGCGTATCCGTACCAGCCCCAGGCTCGGAACGAGCGCGGGGACGAGCTCGACCGCCACAGCCCGAGCCGGTCCAGCAGCTCCGCGCTCCGGCCGACTCCCGTCGGGATCCACCCGGGGAGCTCGCCGATCGGCGCTCGGGATCCGAGGGCGCGCGCGAGCGCGGTCGTGAACTCGAGCCAGGTGCGGTCGTGGCCGGCGAGGATGTAGCGCTCGCCGACGCGCCCGCGTTCGAGCGCGGCGACGACGCCCGCGGCGACATCCTCCACGTCCGCGAACGACGTCCCGCCCTGCGGCACCCACCGCGGACGTCC
>JACRIO010000046.1 GCA_016220035.1 Planctomycetota bacterium
GACGCGCGCGTTCGAGGTGCGCGGCGAGCTGGTCGACGAGCGCGTGGCCCGCGCGCCTGAACGCATCGGGCGAGAACGAGGGTCCGGGCGGAGGAGCGGCAGGCGAGTCCATGAGGCGGAGAAGATGGCGTGCGTCGTGCTCCGGCGCGAGGGGGTGGCAAACGACGCGCCCGCGCCGTCCGTGGTTAGGATGGATCCACCATGGCGAACCTCCTCAGCTTCGACATCGAGATCGCGAACGAGTTCACGCTGCTCCCCGGCGAGGACCTCGACAAGCACGGACCGTTCGACATCTCCGTCGCGGCGGTCGCGCACGAAAACGGCACCGTCCGGCACTGGCACGCGACCGATGCGCACGGGAAGCCGACGGGGACGCTCGACGCGCGGCTCGCGCGCGAGGTGCTCGAGTACCTGCGCGAGGCACAGCTCGCGGGGACACGCGTGTTCGCCTGGAACGGGCTCTCGTTCGACCTGCGCTGGCTCGCGCACACGGCGCGCGACGTGAAGCTCGCGCGCGAGGTCGCGATGGAGCTCTACGACCCGATGTTCCAGTTCGCGACGATGAAGGGCTTCCCGATCGGGCTCGCGGCGGTCGCGGACGGCCTCGGCATCGCGCAGAAGAAGCTCATGTCGGCCGACAAGGCGCCGGTCGAGTGGAACGCGGGGCGTCATCAGGTCGTGCTCGACTACGTCGCGGGCGACTGCACCTTGACGAACCGCGTCGTCGCCGCGATCGAGCTCGAGCGCCGCGTGCGCTGGCGGACGAAGCGCGGCGACGTGAAGAGCGAGCCGATGCGCGCGCTGCGGCCGGTGAAGGACGTCATGCTCGACCCCGCGCCCGACCAGTCGTGGATGAGCGACCCGCGTCCGCCGAGCGCGTACTGGACCTGGCTGAGCGAGGAGCGCGCGAGCGAAGCGCGTTGATCAGCGCCCCGCTCGTCGCGATCGGACTCCCGCTCACCACACGACCGTCACCGCGCTCGTCACGTTGAACGTCGCCGGCTGCAGCGCGATGCGGTTCTCGTGCACGCCCGGACCTTGCGGGCAGAGTTGCAGATGCCAACTCGTCGATCGACGCAGGGCCGGGGAGCACGCCGGCGCCGACGGTCGTGCCGACGAGCAGGTCGCCGGGCTGGAAGCACACCGTGGGAGCGGTCGCGGTGGCCTTGGTCTCGTTGGGTTCGATCTCGGGCGTGGTGGTCTGTGCGCGGACGGGAAGGGCGAGGAACGCGATGGCGAATGCGACGCGCATGGCGGCACCTGATCGGGGTCGTCGATGCGGCGGGTACCCGGACCGCGACCTCGTCCTGAGCGCAAGTGACGCGCGCCGTCGAACGTGGAAGGGATTCCGAAGCCTTCCTCACGGAGGTGAAGGTCGCCGGCGCGTGTCTCGCTTCGCTTCAGAGCCGGCGGGTACCGTCGCGCGCATGCCGACCCACCCCGCCGCACTCTTCCTCGCACTCCTCGCGCTCGCTCCCGCCGCGAGCGCACAAGGTCCCGACACCCAGCCCGCGCCCGAGTCGAAACCCGCGCGCGGCTTGAAACGCAACGAAGCGGGCGCGCTCGCGGGCTACACGCTGCTCTCGCCACTGCAGTCGCGCTCGACGTACCTCGTCGACCTGCAGGGCGCCGTCGTGCACGAGTGGAAGACGAAGGACGGACCGGGGCAGTCCGAGTACCTGCTCGCGAACGGCCATCTGCTCCGCACCGCGCGCGTCGAGGGCGACACGCCGTTCCGCGGCGGCGGCATCGGCGGCAAGGTGCAGGAGTTCGACTGGGACGGGAAGCTCGTGTGGGACTCCCGCATCGCCGACGAGCACCACCAGCACCACCACGACATCGAGCCGCTCCCGAACGGGAACGTGCTCATGATCGTGTGGGAGGCGAAGACGAAGGAGGAGGCGCTCGCGAAGGGCCGCGACGAGAAGCAGGTGGGCGAGGAAGGGTTCTGGCCCGACGCGGTGCTCGAGATCCAGCCCGTGCTCCCCGACGGCGGCAAGGTCGTGTGGGAGTGGCACGCGTGGGATCACGTCGTGCAGGACCGCGACGCGAAGAAGGCGGGCTACGGAAACGTCGCGGAGCACCCCGAGCTCCTCGACGTCAACGCCGATCACCGGAACGACGTGCCGCTCACCGAGGAACAGAAGCGCACGAAGGCGGAGCGCGATCGTCAGATGAAGGCGAGCGGGTACGTCGGCGGCGGGGACGAAGACGATCCGCCGAAGGACGCGCCGCGCGCGGATGGAGCGCCGCCGCGCGACGGCGGAGGTCGCGGTGGCCCCGGCGGTCGTCGCGGCCGCGGCGGTCCGGGCGGCAACGCGGACTGGATGCACACGAACTCGGTCGACTACGACGCGAAGAACGACCTCGTCGTGATCAGCTCGCACAACACGAACGAGATCTACGTCATCGACCACGGCACGACGACGGCGGAGGCCGCGGCGCACGCGGGCGGGAAGCGCGGCAAGGGCGGCGACCTCCTCTATCGGTGGGGCAACCCGCGCGCGTACGGCGCGGGCACGGCGAAGGACCAGCAGCTCGTCGCGCAGCACGACGCGCGCTTCCTCGCGGACGGCGTGCCGGGTGCCGGGCACTTGATGATCTTCGACAACGGACAGGGGCGGCCGGACGGCGACTACTCGCGCGTGGTCGAGCTCGAGCTCCCGTTCGACGCGGCGAAGGGCTTCACGAAGGAGCAGGGTGCGGCGTTCGGGCCGAAGGCGCCGCTGTGGATCTACCAGGACCCCGACCACTTCTCCTCCTTCTTCATCTCGGGCGCGGACCGGTTGTCGAACGGCAACACGCTGATCTGCGAGGGCGCGTCGGGCCGCGTGTTCGAGGTGACGAGCGACAAGAAGATCGTGTGGGAGTTCCTGAACCCGCTCGGCGGCGATCTGCCGATGGGCCCGGGCGGCGGACGTGGCCCGCGCGGCGGACCGGGACGCGACGGACGCGATGGAGCACCGCGCGACGGCGGCGGTCCTCCCGGCGACGGACGCGGAGCTCCGCCCGACGACGGCGCGCAAGGCGGCGATCGTCGCGGACCTCCGCCCGACGGTGGACCCGACGACGGCTCGCGCGGCGGTCCTCCCGGCCGCGGTTTCGGCGGCCCGGGCGGTGGACCCGGCGGACGCGGCGGCCCGCAGCCGTACTCGCTCTTCCGCGCGACGCGCATCCCGCTCGATCATCCCGCGGTGAAGGGCCGCTTCGCGCCGAGCACGCCGACGGCGAAGTGATCGCGGCTTCACCGCTGAGGTCGAATGGTATTCTCGCCCTCGCGATGCGCTCCACGCTGCAATGCGACGACATCCTGGGCCCGCTCGACGAAGTCGAGCGGTACCACGCGCCCAAGCGTCTCTACCTCGAAGGCGATGCCGCGCTCCTGCAGCGGACCGTGCGCGTCGCGGTCGTCGGGTCGCGCGATGCGAGCGCGCTCGGGCTCCGTCGCGCGCGGCGCATCTCCACCGAGCTCGCGCGTGAGCGCATCGTCGTCGTCAGCGGCCTCGCGCGCGGCGTCGATCACGCCGCGCACACGGCGGCGATCGAGGCCGGCGGTCGCACGATCGCGGTGATCGGGACGCCGCTCGATCGCGTGTATCCGCCGGAACATGCCGAGCTGCAGGCCGAATTCGCTCGAGCGCACCTCGTCGTCTCACAGTTTGGTCCGAAGGACGAGACCGGCCGCTGGAGCTTCCCCGAACGCAACCGGACGATGGCGCTCCTCTCGCACGCGACGGTGATCGTCGAAGCGGGGGACTCGAGCGGGACGCTGCACCAGGCGTGGGAAGCACTGCGCCTCGGTCGGCCGACGTTCTTCATGCGCTCGTTGTTGGAGGACACGACGCTCGCGTGGCCGCGCAAGCTGCTCGATCACGGCGCCCAGCCGCTCGCGAGCGTGCAGGACGTGCTCGACGAAGTGCCGTTCGTCGAGGTCGCAGCCGTAGGGCTCGATGCGTTCTGAACTCACGTACGACTCGTGACTGAGTTCCTGCCCACGCAGCCATGATCGCGCGCGCGTTCGACTCCGCGGGTGTTTCGAAGCGCGTGCGGTGGCTCGAAGCGGGCGTGCGGACGGAGTTGGCGGGGTAGCGGGCGTCGGAGGCACGCCGCGCGATTCGATCACGGCAGCACGTAGCGATGGAGCCGCGCTCGGTCCGCGTTCAACCGGAGAAACGCCGAGCCGTCCGGCGTCTGTCCGAGTCGCCAATCCGCTTTCTCCTTCTCGTCGTCGCGCTCGAACGCGCAGCGGAACAGTGCCGAGTCCGCGCGTCGCACGAGGATGACCTCCGGTTCGTCGCTCCCGACCGCGACCCAGCGTGGGCCGACGGAGACCTGACTCCAAC
The DNA here is from genome assembly GCA_016220035.1 of Planctomycetota bacterium. Classification (GTDB taxonomy): domain Bacteria; phylum Planctomycetota; class UBA1135; order UBA1135; genus JADJNY01. Next base: position 4,344 of record JACRIO010000046.1, read on the forward strand.
GCGGTCGGCCGGGCAGGAGTGCGCTCGCCGCCTTTGCGTCGCTCGACGCGTAACGATGGAGGCGCGCTGGGTTGTACGGTCGATCGGGGGCTTCGAGGACGAAGCGCACTCCATCCGCTCCGATCGCGCGCGCGAGCACGCAGTCGAGCGCGCTGCCGTCGGGCCGCGAGCGGAGCGCGAGGAACTCCCGCATTCCGGGGAATCCCGCGAGCGGATCGTAGATCGTCACGCCGCGGCGCGAGCGCTCGGACACCTCGGTATCGAGCGTGACCATGCGCGCGCCGTTCGCATCGAAGTGCGCCATCCCCTGTGCTGCTTCCATCCACACGCTGCCGTCGGGCGCGCCGTGGAAGCCGCCGGCCACCGCCTGGTTCATCGCCTCGTCGCGCGCGAGCTTGCACACGGCGAGTCGACGACCGTTGGCATCGTGCACGAGCACGCGGTTCCTCCAGGACTCCGCGATGAGTACGCGTCCGAGCACGTCGAGTTCGCAGTCGGAGGACGAGCGTGGAGGCATGCCGATCGGCACGACCGGGAGGGACTCGAGCCGGATCGGCGCGATCGGGTCGGCGTCGACGAGAGGGCCCTGGAACGGACGTCGCGCGAGCTCGACGACGCGCCAACCATCGGCGGCGCTCGCGTCACGCTCGACGCCGTAGTCGACGCGCAGTCGCGAGCGGACATGCCAGAGGGTGAAGCCGTGCCCCGGACCACACGCGAGGATGCGCGGCGCACCATCGAGTGCGCCTTCGAGTTCGAGTGTCCTCTCCCAACCCGCGGGATCCGTTTCGTCGTCGTGCAAGGAGAGGCCCCACACGATGCGTCCTTCGAGATCGTGCAGCGCGTAGACCGATCCCTGAGTCCAGCCTTGGCGGTCCTTCTGGTGGAAGTTCCACACCGGCCAGCGCTGAAGCGTGAGCTGCGTGTCGCCGACGACCCGGGCTTCCACGCCACGACCAACTCGCTCGTCGAGGATCGAGGGAGGAGGTGTGGGTGCGATGTCGGACGTCGCTTCGCCCGTCGACAGGCGGAGAGCACGCCAGAGCACAGGGCTCACCTGGTCCGGCAGCTCGACGCGGATCAGTGCGAGGTCTGCGGTCGGGTGCACGAGCACGGGACCATTTGCATACGGGAGGTCGGGGCCGTGCATGAGGCTCGCTGTGTGCTCGATCGCGTACTGCTTCTTCAGCGCGCCGTCGGCGCCGAGCACCGCGATGCGCAGCTTGTCCAGGTTCGCGTATCCGACGCACGTGCCGTCCTCGGACAGGCCGGCATGCTCGAACGTCCACGCGAACTCTCCCGACCAGCTCACGTCCTTCCCGTGCAGGATGCGCGCGCGCATCGGACCTTTGCCGCTCGGGTCGGACGGCTTCACCTCGAGCGTCCACGCGCCGGAGGCGGAGTGCGCCTCGTACGGCTGGAGCGGTCGAGCGCCGAACCACTGGGGGAGGAGGAGCGGGAGTGTCGTGATCAGGGCGAGCATAGGATGTCGGCGAGGAGCCGATCGCGAGACAGTGTGCGCGAACTCGAGCGTGCAGCGTCTCGACGACTGCTAGGGGCCATCCGAGCGCGGGTCACGCTCCCCCAGCTCCCGAAACACCCCCGGCGACGTTCCGACCGCGCGTTTGAACACGCGCGTGAACGAGCTCTGGTCGGCGTAGCCGACGCGTTGCGCGATCTCCGCGATCGAGAGCTCGCTCTCGCGCAGGAGGTGCATCGCGCGGTCGAGGCGGCGGCGCTGCACGTGCTCCTTCGTCGTCGTGCCGAAGAGGCGGCGCAGGCGTTGGTCAAGTTGGTACGGCGAGAGGCCGGCGATGCGGGCGAGCGTGAGCGTCTTCAGCGGACGATCGAGGTGTTTCTGCACGTGTTCGAGCGCGTGGGCCACGCCGCGGTAGTCGGCGTCGTCCTCCGGGCTGCCCAGGTCGCGCGACGTGCCGACGAGGCCGCGCACGCGGCCCTTCGCGTCGCGCAGCGGCAGCTTGTGCGTCAAGCACCAACCGAAACGGCCCGACGGGTAGACGTGGAGTTCGAGCGCGCCCTGCACCGGCGCGCCGGTCTTCAACAAGCGCTCGTCCTGCTCGCGGTAGCGCGCTCCGAACGGCGCCGGGAAGAGCTCGTCGGCGACGCGGCCCAGGAGCTCCGCCTTCGACTTCGCTCCCACGCGCTCGACCAGCGTCCGGTTCACGACGACGTAGCGCCCGCGCTCGTCCTTCACGAAGTAGACGACGTCCGTGAGCGCGTCGAAGAGCGTTTCCGCGGTGAACGGTGTGTCGAGGAGCGTGAAGAGCTCGGCGGCGGGGGAGCGGGACATGGCGCGACGCGCAGTCTGGGCTCGCGAAACGGACAAGACCAGCGGCGGTCGCGACGGCAGAATGGCGCGCCCCATGGAGGCCTTCGTCCCGCCCACGCTCGATGCGATCCGCGCGAACCGCGAGCGGCTCGGCCGGCGCATCGTCACGACGCCGCTGCGCCGGCTCGAGGACGATGCGCTCGCGCGCGCCGTCGGCGACGCGACGCGCGTGTGGCTCAAGGAGGAGCTCTTCCAGCGCACGGGCAGCTTCAAGCCGCGCGGCGCGCTCACCGTGATGCTCGACCTCGGCGCGGAGGAGCTCGCGCGCGGCGTCACCGGCGTCTCCGCGGGCAACCACGCGATCTCGCTCGGCTGGTGCGCGCGTCTGCTCGGCACGACGGCCAAGGTCGTCATGCCGAAGACCGCGAGCCCGTTCCGCATCGCGGTGTGTCGCGAGCTCGGCGTCGACGTCGAGCTCGTGGACGATGTCACGCAGGCCTTCGCGCGCGTCGAGGCGATCGTCGAGCGCGAAGGGCGCACCTTCGTGCACCCGTTCGAAGGGCCCAAGACCGCGCTCGGCACGGCGACGGTCGGGCTGGAAATGGCGGAGCAGATCCGGTTGCAGGGCGAAGCGCTCGACGCCGTGATCGTCGCCGCGGGCGGCGGCGGGCTCACCGGCGGCGTTGCGTGCGCGGTGAAGCAGCTCTCCCCGCGCACGGCGGTCTTCGTCGTCGAACCCGAGGGCGCGGACACCATGCACCGCAGCTTCGCCGCCGGCACGCCGCAGAAGCTCGACGCCGTGCGCACGATCGCCGACTCGCTCGGCGCGCCGCGCTGCGAGCCGTACTCGTTCGCGCTCAACCGCCGCTTCGTCGACGAGGTCGTGCTCGTGAGCGACGACCAGATCCGCGCGGCGATGCGCCTGCTTTTCCGTTCCGCGAAGCTCGTCGTCGAGCCCGCGGGTGCTGCGGCGCTCGCGGCACTGATGTTTCCCCTGCGCGAGCGCCTCGACGGGAAGCGCGTCGGCGTCGTCGTCTGCGGCGGGAACATCGACGCGGAGAGCTACGCGCGGCACCTCGCTTGAGCCCATGACGACCACGCCTTCGCTCACCGGCAGTTCCTGGATCCTCGGCGCGCCCACGGAGCCGCTCGGAGCGCCGCGCTTCCGCGCGCGCGCCGCCGCGGATGGGCGCGAGCTCGCCGTCGACTTCCACGCCGCGTCGGAGCGCGACGTCGGGCTCGCGGCGGACGGCGCGCGCGGCGCGTTCGCGGCGACGACGTTCGACGTGCGCGCGCGGCTGCTCGAGCGCGTCGCCGAGCTCCTCGCCGCGCGCGGTGCGGCGATCGTCGAGCGCGCCATGCTCGAAACCGGCCTCGCGCGGCCACGCCTCGAGGGCGAGCTCGCGCGCACGACGAACCAACTGCGCACGTTCGCGGCGCTCGTGCGCGAGGGGAGCTGGGTCGACGTCGCGATCGACCACGGCGATCTCGCGCGCGCGCCGCTGCCCAAGCCCGACGTGCGTTCGATGCTCGTCCCGCTCGGGCCCGTCGCGGTCTTCGGCGCGAGCAACTTCCCGCTCGCGTTCTCCGTCGCCGGCGGCGACACGGCGTCCGCGCTCGCGTCGGGTTGTCCGGTCGTCGTGAAGGGCCATCCGTTGCATCCGGGCACCGGCGAGCTCGCCGCGCGCGCGATCGTCGACGCGGTCGCGGAGTGCGAGTTGGCCCCCGGCACGTTCGCGTTCCTCCAAGCGGGCGGCGCGCGCGAAGTCGCGGTCGGGCTCGAGCTCGTGCGCCATCCCGCGATCGCCGCGGTTGGTTTCACGGGTTCGTCCGCGGCGGGCACGACGCTGACGCGCGAGGCGGCGCTGCGCGCGCGGCCGATCCCGGTGTTCGCCGAGATGGGCAGCACGAACCCGGTCTTCCTCCTGCCCGGCGCGGTGCGCGAGAAGCGCGACGCGATCGTGAGTGCGCTTTCGGCGTCGATCGCGGGTTCGGCGGGCCAGCTCTGCACGCGGCCCGGCATCGTCGGCTTCGTGCGCGGACACGCGAGCGACGCGCTCGTGGAGCGGCTCGCGCAGGCGCTCGGCGCGTCGGCGCCGCAGACGATGCTGTCGAGCGCGCACCGAGACGCCTGGCACGAGCGGATCGAGCGGCTCCAACGCCTCGAGCGCGTCCAACGTCTCGGCGCCGCGACAGCGAGCACGGCGGCCGGCGTGACCCCGGTGCTCCTGCGCACGGACCTCGCGACCTTGGAGGAGGCGCCCGAGCTCGCCGAGGAGTGCTTCGGCCCGTCCGCGCTGCTCGTCGAGTGCGCGAACGAGGACGAGCTCGTCGACCTCGCGCAGCAGGCGGGCGGCACGCTCACAGTGACGATCTGGAGCGCGGCGAGCGACCGCGCGTTCCTCTCGTGGGCACTGCCGCTGCTCGCGCGCGACTCAGGCCGCATCGTGCACGACGGCGTGCCGACGGGCGTCGAGGTGTGCGCGGCGATGGTCCACTCGGGCCCGTTCCCCGCATGCTCGCGCCCGGATTCGACGTCGGTCGGAGCGCGCGCGATCCGCCGCTGGTGCCGGCCGATGGCGTTCCAGAACGTGCCCGACGAGCTCCTGCCCGACGAGCTGCGCGAGGCGAACCCGCGCGGCATCACGCGCCTCGTCGACGGGAAGTGGCGCGCATGAGCTCGTCCACGCAGCGCGTGCGGGTCATCGACTCGCACACGGAGGGCGAGCCGACGCGCGTCGTGGTCGAGGGCGGCCCCGACCTCGGCGGCGGCAGCGTCGCGGAGCAGGCGCGCGTCTTCCGCGAGCGCTTCGACGCCTTCCGCTCGGCCGTCGTGTGCGAGCCGCGCGGTCACGACGCGCTCGTCGGCGCATGGATCGTCCCGCCCGCGAAGCGCACGTCGGCCTGCGGCGTGATCTTCTTCAACAACGTCGGCCTGCTCAACGCCTGCGGCCACGGCACGATCGGCCTCGCGGCGACGCTCGCGCACTTGGGCCGCATCGGCGCGGGCCGGCACGTCGTCGAGACGCCCGTCGGCGACGTCGCGATCGAGCTCGGCGTGGACGGATCGATCGCGATCGAAAACGTGGCCTCGTTCCGGCACGCGAAGGGCGTCACGGTCGACTTCGAGCTCGAGGGACGGACGCTCCGCGTCCACGGCGACGTCGCGTGGGGCGGGAACTGGTTCTTCCTCGTCGACGACCACGGCGAGGAGCTCACGCTCGCGAACCTCGAGCGCCTGACGAACGTTGCGTGGGCCATCCGCGCGGCGCTCGAGCGCTCGGGCATCGCGGGCGCGCGCGAACTCGGCGGCGGCGTCATCGACCACGTCGAGCTCTTCGGCAAGCCGCACCGCGCCGACTGCGACTCGCGCAACTTCGTCCTGTGTCCCGGCAAGGCCTACGACCGCTCGCCCTGCGGCACGGGCACGAGCGCCAAGGTCGCGTGTCTCGTCGCCGACGGGAAGCTCGCGCCCGGCGCCGAATGGCGTCAAGAGAGCATCCTCGGCAGCCGCTTCGTCGCGCGCGCGCGCGTCGAGGACGGACGCGTGCTCCCGACGATCTCGGGCAGCGCGTTCGTGACCGCGGAGAGCACGCTCCTCTTCGACGCGCGCGATCCGTTCCGCGCGGGGATCCGGCCGTGAGCGCTCGTCCGCGCGCGCGCGACGCAGGCGAGGAGCGCTCCGCATGAAGCGCGCGCTCGTCGTCGGCGCCGGCATCGTCGGCGCGGCGTGCGCGGAGCGGCTCGCGCGCGACGGGTTCGTCGTGAGCGTCGTCGATCCCCGACCCGTGGGTTCCGTCGCGACCGGCGCGGGCATGGGACATCTGCTCGTGATGGACGATCCGCCGGCGGAGTTCGCGCTCACGCTGCGCTCGCGCATCCTGTGGGACGAGCTCGCGCCGACGCTCTCGCCGAGCGTCGATCACGCCGCGTGCGGCACGCTGTGGGTCGCCGCGGACGAGGAGGAGCTCGCGGAAGCCGAGCGCAAGCGCGCGCGCCTCGCCGCGGCGGGCGTGTCGGCGGAGCTGCTCGATTCCGCCGGCCTCGTGCGGCTCGAACCCAACTTGCGCGCGGGCCTGCTCGGCGGTCTGCGCCTCGCCGAGGACGGCATCGTGTACCCGCCCGCGGCCGCGCAGTGGTTCCTCGAGCGCGCTGGGGCGACGGGCGAGCGTCACGTGCGCAGCGCGTCGGTCGCATCCGTCGAGAGCGGCCGCGCGACGTTGGCGGACGGCCGCGTGCTCGAAGCGGACGTGATCGTGCTCGCGGCGGGCCTCGAGACGCGCGCGCTCGTGCGCGGGCTCCCGCTGCGCGCGCGCAAGGGCCACCTCGTGATCACGGATCGCCACCCAGGCTTCTGCAGCCACGAGATCGTCGAGCTCGGGTACGTCAAGAACGCGCACGGCGCGGCGCTCGAGTCCGTCGCATGCAACGTGCTCGCGCGCCCGAACGGCCAGGTGCTCGTCGGTTCGTCGCGGCAGTTCGACGTCGATGACCCCGCGATCGATCCGCGCATGCTCGCGCGCGTCGTCGCGCGCGCGACGGAGTTCCTGCCCGGCCTCGCGCGCTTGAAAGCGATCCGCGCGTGGACGGGCTTGCGGGCGGCGACGCCCGACGGCCTTCCCGTGATCGGCCCGCTGCCGGGAGCGAGCGGCGTGTTCGTTGCCGCGGGGCACGAAGGGCTCGGCATCACCGCGTCCACGGGCACGGCGGAGCTCGTCGCGGACCTCGCGAGCGGCCGACGCGGCGCGCTCGATCCGCATCCGTACCGCGTCGAGCGTTTCGCGGAGGTCGGGCATGCCTGAGCCCCGTCGAATCGTCGTCGACGGGCACGCGGTGGAGCTCGATCCGCGCGCGAGCCTCGCCTCGGCGCTCGTTTCGAGCGGCGTTCACGCGCTGCGGCGCTCCGTGCGCGGCGAGCCGCGCGGTCCCGTGTGCGGCATGGGCTCCTGCTACGAGTGTCGCATTACGATCGACGGCGTCGAGCACGAGCGTGCGTGCCTGCGCGGTGTCGCGGGTTGCTCGACGGTCGGGACGAGCGCGGAGACACGTCACGTCGAGCCGCGAAGTGTTCGATCGCTCGTGTGCGACGTGCTCGTGATCGGCGCGGGACCCGCGGGCCTCGCCGCGGCGGCGAGCGCGGCGCGACGCGGGAAGCGCACCGTGCTCGTCGACGAGAACGAAGGGCTCGGGGGCCAGATCTGGCGCGCGGACCGCGGCGTGGAGAGCGAACGACGGCGCGACGACGTGCGCGCGGCCGGTGTCGAGCTCCTCGTCGGCACGAGCGTTGTCATGCCGCTCGGCGAACGTCGCCTGCGCCTCGCGGCGCGCGACGCGACGATCGACGCGCGCTTCGAGGCACTCGTGCTCGCGACGGGCGCGACCGAGCTCCTCCTGCCGTTCCCCGGCTGGACGCTGCCCAACGTGTTCGGTCTAGGCGGGCTGCAGGCGCTCGCGAAGGGCGGGCTGGAGCTCGCGGGGAAGCGCGTCGTGCTCGCGGGCAGCGGCCCCTTGCTGCTCGCCGTCGCCGCGATCGTCGAGGCGCGGGGCGCGCGCGTCGTGGCACTCGCGGAGCAGGCATCGCGCGCGAACGTGAACCGCTTCGGTCTCGCGCTCACGACGCGGCCGGCGAAGCTCCTGCAGGCGCTCGGCTACGCGCGCTCCATCGCGGCGCTGCGGACGGACGCGTGGCCCGTCGAGGCCGTGGGCGGGGAACGGTTGCGCGCGCTCGTCCTGCGCACGCCGCGCGGGAACGCGACGATCGGGTGCGATTACGCCGGCGTTGGCTTCGGTCTCGTGCCCAACGGACGGCTCGCGGCGGTACTCGGCTGCGCGCTCGACGGACGCCGTGTGCGCGTCGACGCGCTGCAGCGCGCGACCGTGCCGTGGATCTTCGCCGCGGGCGAGTGCACGGGCGTCGGCGGCAAGGACAAGGCGCTCGTCGAGGGCGCGATCGCCGGCGCGAGCGCGGCGGGCGACCCGGAGCCCGCGCAGAAGCTCGCGCGAGCGCGCACGCGGGAGCTCGCGTTCGCCGAGCGCATCGAGCGCGCCTTCGCGCCGCGCGCCGAGCTGCGCGCGCTCGCGCGGCCCGACACGATCGTGTGTCGGTGCGAGGACGTCACGCGCGCCGAGATCGCGCAGCCGGGCACGAGCCCCGACGATGCGTGGCGCTCGACGAAGCTCCAGACGCGCGCCGGCATGGGTGCGTGCCAGGGTCGCGTGTGCGGGCCAGCGCTCGAGTTCCTCGACGGCCGCGCGGCGCGCGATGCGCGTCCGCCGCTCGCGCCGGTGACGCTCGACGCGCTGGCCGTGATGCCGGACGAGAGTCGATGAAGTGGAGCGAAGCATGAACCGCAACGACTGGTCGGGCGTGATCCCCGCGATCACGACCCCGTTCCTGGAGGACCTGGAGCTCGACCTCGATTTCTTCGCCGAGCATGCCCGCTGGATGATCGCGGCCGGCTGCCGCGGCATCGTGACGCCCGGCTCGCTCGGCGAAGGCTCGGTGCTCGCGTTCGACGAGAAGCGCGCGCTGTGGCGCGCGATGGTCCGCGCGATCGCCCCGGGCGCGCATCCGATCGCCGCGATCGCGTCGGCGAGCACGAAGGAAGCCGTCGAGCTCGCGCGCGCCGCGCGGGCGGACGGCTGCACGGGCCTGATGGTGCTGCCGCCGTACGTGTACAGGGGCACGTGGCGCGAGACGAAGGCGCACTTCGCCGCCGTGATCGCCGCGACCCCGCTCGCGTGCATGCTCTACAACAACCCGATCGCGTACGGGACCGATGTGCTCCCGGAGCAGGCGGCCGAGCTCGCGCGCGAGCACGCGAACCTGCACGCGATCAAGGAGTCGAGCACCGACGTGCGCCGCATCACGGCGCTGCGCGCGGTGCTCGGGGAGCGGCTCGCAATCCTGGTCGGCGTCGACGACCTGCTCGTCGAGGGCGTGGCCGCCGGCGCGGAGGGCTGGATCGCGGGGCTCGTCAATGCGTTCCCCGAGGAGTCGGTGCGGCTGTTCGAGCTCGCGCGCGCCGGCCGGCGTGCGGAGGCGGAGCTCCTGTATCGGTGGTTCCTGCCGCTCCTGCGCATGGACACGACCTTCGACTTCGTGCAGTTGATCAAGCTCGTCCAGGCCGCCGCCGGGAGGACGGGCCGTGGCGGCGCCGTGGTCCGGCCGCCGCGCATGCACCCGACGGGGGCGTACCGGGCGGAGGTGGAGGCTGCGATCGCGAGCGCGCTCGCCGTACGGCCCGCACGCGCGGGCGCCGCTCGGTGATGTCTCGGTAGCGCTTCGACGTGAATCACGGGCCGCGATGATTGGCAGGCCAAGGCCGATCCCGGGGGTCGCCTCGTCGTTGACGGCCAATTGCGAAATTGAGAATCGAGCCCGCTCCCGACAGTCGATTTTCATGTTCCGACACCTAAGTGCTTGATTTGCCCGTTGCGGCCGGGCCTAATTCGGCCTGTCTCGCTCGCCAACCCCTCTTTGAAGCGGACACAGCTTTCATGGTCAAGAACTATCAATCGAACGACGAAATCCAGGCCCTGCTCGCGAACTTCACGAACGAGCTCACGACGCTCGTCCGGCGTTCCACGCTGCAGCAACTGCAGAGCGTGTTGGGCGGATCCACGATGACGAGCACCGCTGCGCCGACGATGACGCGCAAGGTCAAGATCGTGCGGATGGGCAAGAGCTCCTCGGGCGGCAAGCGCACCACGGAACAGGTTGCGCAATTCGGCGCGACCCTGCTCGACTTCGTCATGAAGAACCCCGGTCAGCGCGGCGAGCAGATCGCTCAGGCGTTGAAGACCGACGTCAAGACGATGCGTCTGCCCATGCTGCGCTTGATCGGCGAGAAGAAGATCAAGACCAAGGGCCAGCGCCGCGGCATGACCTATTTCGCCGCCTGATCCAAGCGACATGGCCAAGACGAAGATTGAACCGAAGCCGCGGGTGCGGCGTTCGGAAGAGCTGCGCATCGCGGAACTGGAAGCTCGCATCGCGGAGCTGAAACTCAAAGCGGAGCGCAAGAAAGCCAAGAAGAACCCGACTCTGCGGCATGTGAGCGTGGCCCTGCGCTCGGTCGACAAGGCGTTGGCGGCCGCGGACGATTCCGCGACGAAAAACGCCTTGAACGAGTGCCGTGCGGGATTGAGCGCCGTGCTCTCGCTTTACGGCGTCTCGACGCGCGGTGACCGGGGCTCGATCACGCCGCGCGGGCGGCGTTCGGACGGTGTGTCGGCGGACCAACTGCTCGAGCACGTCTCGAAGCACCCCGGCCAACGCGGCGAGGAAATCGCCGCGGCGCTCGGCACCGACACGACGACGATGCGGCCGGTCATGCACCGGCTCATCGGCGACAAGAAGGTGAAGACGACCGGTCAGCGCCGCGGGATGCAGTACTACCCCGTCTGACCGCGGACCCCGATCGAAGGCGACGCCCGGCCTGCGGTTTCGACCGCGGCCGGGTGTCTGCACGTACGGCGCGTCCCACGCGTGCACGGAGCCGAGTCCTCGAGCGATCTCGGGCCGCGCGCTCCCGAGGCGGAGGCCCGCCGTGCCGTGGAGGGCTACTCGCGCCGAGGCGTGGGTGCCCGCGCCCACCGCTCGTGACAGAGTTCGGGCGGCCCACCCCGGGTCTGCGCAAGGGGGGGCAGCGCTCCTACGCCCTCGGCGGGGGGCGCCTGCGCTCGCGGGCGCATCGTCCGCACCCCAGTCCATCCCGACACTTGCCACGCCTTTGCGCAGTCCGTCGCGCGGGGCCGTCGCATGTCGATCTCGAACCCCCCCTGTGCGTCGAAGGCGCCGGCGTCGTCGCGCCAGCCGCTCGAGCGCGCGCTCTCACGCCGCTTCGGCGTCGATCCCGCCCGTGGCGCTTCCGGCGCGGAAGCCGACGGTGATCGCGCGAACGCTGGCGCTCCCGCCTCCAACACTCACGCGGCTCGACTCCATCGCGCCACGTTCACGGAGCGAGGGGTTCGGTGCCGTGCTTCCGTTCGACGGCGGCCCTCGCACCTGACGTCCCCGGACTCCCCCCGTCCATGAAACCGTCGGTTCCGGCCAACATCTTCCCGAAGTGGTTCAACGGGTTGCGCGTCGCGCTCGCCGGGAGCGCGGTGCTCGGCGGCGCGTACGTCGTGACGCTCTTCGCCTACGGCGCCTCGCCGGTCACGCTCAACGTGGGCTTCGCGCCGGAGCAACCCGTTCCGTTCAGCCACGCGCTGCACGCGGGCGAGCTCGCGCTCGACTGCCGCTACTGCCACACGACCGTCGAGCAGGCCGCGCGCGCCGCCATCCCTCCGACGGAGACGTGCATGAACTGCCACCAGCGCATCCGCACTCAGAGCGACGCCCTGGCTCCGGTCGTCGCGAGCTTCGCGAGCGGCGACCCCGTGCATTGGAAGCGCGTGCACGATCAGCCGGACTACGTCTACTTCGATCACAGCGCGCACGTCACGCGCGGCGTGGGTTGCGTCACGTGTCACGGCCGCATCGACACGATGGAGCGCGTTCGCCAGGAGGAGCCGCTCTCGATGGGGTGGTGCCTCGACTGCCATCGCGACCCGGCGCCGAACCTACGGCCGCCGGAGTTCGCGACCTCGATGGACTGGCAGCCCGACCGGCCAGCGCGCGAGTACGGCGAAGAGCTCGCTCGCGCGCGCGGGATCCGACCCTCCACGGACTGCTCGACATGTCACCGATGAAGGACGCAATCGACGGATCCACGCCCGCGGAGAGCGCCCTCGACGCGCGCGCCGAGCGCGCGTTCGGCCAGGCCGGCCTCCCGCCCGACGACGTGTCGCGGCGCAAGTTCCTGCAGGTCATGGGCGCGTCGCTGGCGCTCGCTTCGGCGTCGAGTTGCCGCTGGGACGGCGAGGAAATCCTCCCGTTCGCGAAGCGGCCCGACGGTCGCGTCCCCGGCACGACGCGGCGCTTCGCGACGGCGTTCGAGACGAATGGCGTCGCCGCGGCGCTGCTCGTGACGAGCTACGACGGTCGCCCGATCAAGATCGAGGGCAACCCGCTGCACCCGCTCGACGCCGGAGCGGCGAGCTCGCGTTCGCAAGCCGCCGTGCTCGACCTCTACGACCCCGACCACAGCGGCGGACTCGCGCAGACGCACGAGCGCGTGACCTACCCGCGCACGTGGAAGGAGTTCGACCCCTGGTTCGCCGGCATCCTCGCCGCGCACGGAACGACGGGCGGAGCGGGGCTGCGCGTGCTCGCGGAGCCGAGCTCGACGCTCGCGTTCGCCGCGATGCGCGCGCGCTTCCAATCGGCCTTCCCGAGGGCGCGCTGGTTCGAATGGACGCCGATCACGCGCACGAACGAGCTCGCGGGCGCGAAGCTCGCCTTCGGGCGCGCCGTCCGCGTCCAACCGAGGCTCGACCTGGTGCGGACGCTCGTCTGTCTCGACGCCGACCTGCTCGGCGAGCATCCGGCGGCGCTCGCGAACGCGCGCGCCTTCGTGCGACGGCGCGACCCCGAGCGCGGCGAGCCGCTGCGCGCTTGGGTCGTCGAGAGCACGCCGAGCCTGACGGGCACGGCCGCCGACCATCGGCTCGCGCTGCGCGCGGAGCAGGTGCTCCCGTTCCTGCTCGCGCTCGAGGAGCGACTGCGCAAGACGCACGCCATCGACTCCGTGGGCTCGGCGCAGTTCGCCGCGCCGGTCGGCGGCTTCCTCGGACGCGCGGACGTCGCGCGGGCGCTCGACCGGCTCGCCGAGGAGCTCGCGCAGAACCGCGGCGCGTCGCTGCTCGCCGTCGGTCCGCGCCAGCCCGCGGCCGTGCACGACCTCGCGCACCGCATGAACGCGGCGCTCGGGAACGTCGGGCGCACTTTGTCCTACAGCGCGGAGCCCGAAGCGGAGCGCGCGGACCCCGTCGTCGAGATAAAGGAGCTCGTGCGCGAGATGGAGGCGGCCACGGTCGCGTGCCTCGTCATGCTCGGCGGCAACCCCGTCCACGACGCGCCGGCCGACGTCGATTTCCGCGGCGCGCTGCGGCGCGTCCCGCTCAGCCTGCACCTGTCGTTCACGCGCGACGAAACGTCGCGGGCGTCGACGTGGCACCTGCCGCGCGCGCACGCGTTGGAAGCGTGGGGCGATGCGTGCTCGTGGGACGGCACGCGCTGCACGGTGCAGCCGCTCATCGATCCGATCTTCGAGCGCCGCACGCCGCTCGAGCTCGCGGCGCAGCTCGCCGGCGTGAAGCAGGGCGCGCGCGAGCTCGTTCGGGCCGCGGTGGCGCCCGAGGCGACCGACGCGCAGTGGAAGAAGCTCCTGCACGACGGCTTCGTCGCGAGCTCGGCCTTCCCGTCGGAAGCGCCCGCGCTCGGCGCGTTCGTGCCGCCCCGCGTGCCGCCGAACGTGCTCGCGGCCGAGGTCGCGAACGGAGAGCTCGAGCTCGTGCTCGCCGCCGATCCGAAGGTGTTCGACGGCCGCGGAGCGAACAACGCGTGGCTCCAGGAGCTCCCCGATCCGATCACGCGGGCCACGTGGGGCAACGCCGCGTGCTTCGCGCCGGAAACGGCGCGCGCGCTCGGCGTCGAGGACGCGACGATCGTGAAGCTGCGCCTGGGCGAGCGCGTGCTCGAAGTCGCGGCGGTCGTCGTGCCCGGTCAAGCGCCCGGGTCGGTGACGCTGCGCCTCGGCTACGGACGCACCGCGGCCGGACGCGTCGGCGGACTCGAGGAAGAGGGCGTCGAGTCGATCGGCTTCGACGCCTACCGGTTGCGCGCGTCGGACGCGCTCGACGTCGCGCACGGCCTGCGCGTCGAGCCGACCGGGCTCGCGCACGCGCTCGCGCGCACGAACGACCCGCAGGTGACCGATGCGA
>JACRIO010000047.1 GCA_016220035.1 Planctomycetota bacterium
TCGGCGCGACGTCTCCGCCTGGAACACGAGCGCGGTCGAGGCGAGCGAGACGGGGGCGCGCACGTTCTTCGTGCCCGCGGGCGCGAACGGCTGCGCGCTCGGCGAGCACGACGCCCTCGGGGCCTCGCTCTCGCCGCACGAGGAGGCGTTGCGCGTGCCGCTCCTCCTGCGCCACCCCGACACGCTCACCGGCGAGCGCGTGTTCGCGCGCTGCGTCACGCTCGAGGACGTCGCGCCGACCGTGCTCGATGCCTTCGGCTTCGACGCGCCGATGGAAACGGACGGACGATCGCTGTGGACGCTGCTCGACGACCGCACGAGCGCGGAGTTCGCCGACCGTCCCGCGATCGCGGTGCTCCCTGGTCCGCGCTACAGCCTGCGCGCGGAGGGACTGCGCGCGGTCTGGGACCGCTGGAGCACGGCGCCGGACGCGTTCGCGCTCTACGATCGCCGTCGCGATCCGCTCGAGCGCGTCGACCGCGCCGCGGAGGTCCCGCGCGCCGCCGAGTGGGCGCGCGCAGCCATCCTCGCGTGGCGCGCGCGACGCTCGGCGTTTCGCGACGAGCCCACGACCGCGCGGCGCTGCCGGCGGGCCGCGGGGCGAGCCGCGCGCCGCTTCCGAGGAACCCATCGGCGGGAGCCGGGCGCACGAGCGCTCAAGCTCGCGCCCGTTCCGGCCGATCGAACCCCCGGAAGAGGGCCCGATGCGCACCCGATGGATGCTTGGTCTCGCCGCCGCGGCGTGCTTCGCGAGCGTCCTGGCGCGTTCGCGCCCGAGCGCCGCCGCGGACGAGTCGGAGCCGCGCCGCGGCGTGCGATCGGAGTGGTTCGTGCTCGAGGAGTTCGGACCGGAAGGCAAGGCGCGCACCGCGGGCGTCGCGCGCTTCTCGCGCACCGCGCGGCCGGGCTCGACCCAGCTCGAAACCGACTTCGTCTTCGCGCGCGAGGACCGCGCGAACGGCGTCGTGCGCGTGTTCGCCGTGGAGGAGCTCACGCCCGACCACGCGAAGCTCTCGTGGCGCGAGGTCGCGCGCGGGAGCGGACGCTCGCTGCGCGCGGAGTGGCGCGCGGGCGAGGACGCGCTCGACGTGACCGAGTGGGGGAATGGCCCGCGCTGGCGCGAAGCGCTCGCGAGCGACGAGGGCGCCCTGCTCCCGCACTACCTGATCGAACTCCTGCGCAAGGGCGGGCTCGCCTCGGGCAGCGTGCCCTGCTTCGATCCCTTGTCGCGCTCGATCGAGCCCCTCTCGATCGCGACGTGGTACGACGAAGGCGGCCGAGCGCGCACCGTCGAGCTCGCGCGCACCGACGGCACGCTCTTCGGGCGCTACCGTTTCGAAGGAGAGCGCCTCGTCGGTTTCCAGGGACAGGCGGGCGGCGCCTGGGCGCGAGCCGTCGACGAAGCCGAGCATGCGCGCGCCGAGCGCGAGCTCGCCACGACGGCGCCCGCCGGATCCTGACCGCGGTGTGAAGCGCGGCGCCCGTTCGGATTGAGAAAACGGCCGCGTGCGCGCGCGGCGATCGCGCGGCGCGCTTCCGCGCTCGCGCCGCGGCGGATACCTTGCTCTCCCGTTTCTCCGCGCAGTCAGAGCGAGGCCGCGCGTTCCTCCGCATGCCCCAACCGTCCCCGTCGAAACCGATCCTGCTGGCCGGAGTCGTGCTCTTCGCGCTCGGCGCGGCGTGCAAGGGTCCCGCGGACTACCGCGCGGACGCGGACAAGGAGGCGCTCGCCCTGGTCGAAACACGGCGCGCGAAGCTGGCGCTCGGCGACGGATCGTTCTCGATCGAACCGCCCGCGGGCAGTCTGCGGCAGCGCCTCCTGGCCGGCGAAGTGGCGGAGACCGAGCCGCTCGGCCTCGTCGAGTGCCTCGAGATCGCCGCGGAGAACAGCCGCGACTACCAGCGGCGCAAGGAAGACCTCTACCTGTCCGCGCTCGACTTGACGCTCGAGCACTGGCGCTTCGGCTGGCAGCCGGATGCGTCCGCCGACGCGCGCGTCGACGGCGTGGGCGACGAAGCGCAATCGACGAGCGGCGGTGCGCGCCTTTCGATCGACCGTCTGCTCGGCAACGGGATGCGCATCGCGGGCGACATCGGTCTCGGGTTCACGCGCTCCCTGCTCGCGTCGGACGGCTGGCACCCCGTGAGCGACTTCGGCGGCTCGATCACGATGCCGCTGCTCGCGGGCTCGTCGCGCGCGATCGTCGAGGAGCCGCTGACGCAGGCCGAGCGCAACCTCGTGTACTCCGTGCGCACCTTCGAGCGCTTCCGCCGCACGTTCGCGGTCGACGTCGCGACGCGGTACTACCGGCTCGTGCAGCAGTACGACGCCGTGGGGAACCAGGAGCGCAACTACGACAGCCTCGTGCTCCTGCGCGAGCGCAACGAGGAACTCGCGAAGGCCGGCCGGCTCTCCGACATCGACGTCGGCCAGGCGCGCCAGGACGAGCTCTCGTCGAAGAACTCGCTGCTCGGCGCGCGCGAGCGGCTCGCGAACCAGGCTGACGACTTCAAGCTGTTCCTCGGCCTGCCCGTCGAGACGAAGCTCGTGTTCCAGGAGGGCGCGCTCGCCGGGCTCGGCGGCGGCGAGCTCGAGACGATCGAGCTCGACGAGGCGCGCGCCGCGCGGTACGCGCTCGACCACCGGCTCGACTACATGAACACGGCCGACCAGGCCGTCGACAGCGAGCGCAAGGTGAAGGTCGCCGAGGACGCGCTGCGCACGGGCCTCACGCTCGCGGCCAGCGGACGGGCGACGAGCGACGATGGGCAGCCGTTCGATTACGACTTCGGCAAGTCGACGTGGTCGCTCACCGCGGCGCTCGATCTCCCGATCGACAAGCTCCCGCAACGCAACACCTACCGCGAAGCGCTCGTCGCGCGCGAAGCCGCGGTGCGCGCGGCCGAGCAGTCGTCGGATCAGATTCGCAACGACCTGCGCGAGCTCCTGCGCTCCGTCGAATCGCGCGTGTCGAGCTACGCGATCCAGACTAACGCGGTCGAGCTCGCCCAGAAGCGCATCGAGAGTGCGAGCCTGAAACTCGAAGCTGGACGCGCGGACACGCGCTCCTTGCTCGAGGCGCAGCGCTCGCTGCTCGACGCGCAGAACGCGGCCACCAGCGCGCTCGTCGAGTACACTCTCGCGCGGATGAACCTGTTCCGCGATCTGGAGCTGCTCCACGTCGACGCGCAAGGCATCCACTACGACCCCGCGGAGTTCCGCGATCCGTGAGACCCATCCCATGAGCGCCAAGAAGAGCTCGAAAACCCCGTGGATCGCCGGTGCGGTCGTCGTCGCCCTCGTCCTGGGTTACGGCATCGGCCCCGGCCAGTGGTTCGCAGGCAGCGAGGAAGTGCGGCTGCGCGGCCAGAAGGTGCAGAAGGGCCCGATGGAGTTCAGCGTCGTGCAGCGCGGCAACCTCGCCGCGCGCGACGCGCTCAGCGTCGTCAGCGAGATCGAGGGCACGTCGACGGTGCTCAAGCTCGTCAAGGAGGGCTCCTTCGTGAAGGCCGGCGACCTGCTCGTCGAGCTC
This sequence comes from Planctomycetota bacterium, assembly GCA_016220035.1. Taxonomy (GTDB): domain Bacteria; phylum Planctomycetota; class UBA1135; order UBA1135; genus JADJNY01. The sequence continues at coordinate 3,534 of JACRIO010000047.1, forward strand.
GACAGCGCGCCGATCCTCGACAAGAAGGTGCAGCAGGAGATCGCCGTCCAGAGCGCCGACGCGACGTACAAGAAGGCCAAGGCCCAGTACGACATCCAGGACAGCCAGAACAAGAGCGACAACGAGGCGGCGGAGCGCAAGCTCAACTTCGCGCGCATCGACCTCGAGAAGTACCTGAAGGGCGATCTCAAGCAGCTCTCCGAGACGGCGGAGCAGAAGATCACGCTCGCCAAGGAAGAGAAGAAGCAGGCCGAGGCGACGCTCACCTGGTCGACGCGGTTGAACGAGAAGGGCTTCCTCACGAAGAGCGAGCTCGACCGCGACATGCTCTCGATGGAACGCGCGAAGGTGAGCCTCGAGCAGGCCGAGCGGGCGAAATCGATCCTGGTCGACTACGAGGATCCGCGCAAACGCGCCGACCTCGAAGCCAACGTCAAGGAAGCCGAACGCGGGCTCGAGCGCGCGAAGCTGAAGGCCGAGGCGCAGATCGCCGACGTCGACGCGAACCTGAAGTCGTCCGAGGCGAAGTTGAAGCTCGAGCAGGAGAAGCTCGAGAAGTACACGACGCAGCTCGCCAAGACGAAGGTCCGTTCCACCGTGAGCGGCATGGTCGTCTACACGCGCCAGGAAGGCGGCCGCATGGGCGGCGACCAGCCGATGCAGGAAGGCTCGCAGGTGCGCGAGCGCCAGGAGATCCTGCAGATCCCGCGCGAGGGCGGCATGATCGTCGAGGCGTCGATCCACGAGTCCGTCCTGAAGCAGGTGCAGGTCGGACTGCCCTGCACCGTGCGCGTCGATTCGCAGCCGGGCAAGGAGTTCTACGGGCGCGTGACCTTCGTCGCGCTGCTCCCCGACAAGCAGAGCTGGTGGGCCAACCCCAACCTGCGCGTCTACAAGACCGAGATTCAGATCGAGCGGCCGGCCGCGGGCTCCGAGGACGCGCTCAAGGAGCTCCGCCCCGGCATGTCGTGCGCCATCAGCATCCTCGCGGACCGCGCGGCGGAGGCGATCTTCGTCCCGCTCCAAGCCGTCTTCCTCGACAAGGGCGAGCCGATCGCCTTCGTCACGAAGGGGGACAAGAACGAACGGCGCGCGCTCAAGGTCGGCCGCAGCAACGACAAGTTCGTGGAGATCGTCGAAGGCGTGAAGGACGGCGAGGAAGTGCTGCTCAGCGCTCCGCCCGGTTTCGCGCCCTCGGCCGCGGAGGACTCGAAGGCCGGCGCGCTCGAGAAGGCGGGCATGAGGGCCGAGGCGCCAGCGATGCAGGGCATGCCGAACGGCGCGGGCATGGGCGAGCGCGGCGCGAACGGTGGAGCACCGAACGCGGAGGCCCAGGGCGGCGAGGGCCGACCGCGCCGCAGCGAGGGCATGCAGGGCGGCGAAGGTCGGCGCAACTTCAATCGCGAGGGCGGCGGCGCCCCCGGCGGCGGCCGGCGCAATCGCGACGGTGCGAGCGGCGGCGAGACGACCCCGAAGGACGGCGCGAGCGAGACGAAGCCGGCCGCCGAGGGCGAGAAGAAGGACGAAGGCGGCAAGACCGGCGCCGCGAAGAAGGACGAGAAGCAGGACGGCGGCGGCAAGGCCGACACCGTGAAGCAGGCCGAGAAGCAGGGCGATGGCGGGAAGCGCTGACCTCCCCGTCGCCGAGCTCGTCGACGTCACGCGCCTCTACAAGATGGGCACGAACGTGGTGCGCGCGCTCGACCGCTTCTCGTTCACGTTTCGCGCGGGAGAGTACTGGTCGATCATGGGCAGCTCGGGTTCGGGCAAGTCGACCCTGCTCAACCTCCTCGGCTGCATCGACCGCCCGACGAGCGGCGCCTACCGCGTGAAGGGCGAGGACACGCAGTCGCTCGACGACGACGAGCTCTCGGAGCTCAGGAGCCGTCACATCGGCTTCGTGTTCCAGTCGTACAACCTGATCCAGCAGTTGAACGTCCTCGAGAACATCCTCGTGCCGCTGATCTACCAGGACGATCCGCCCGAGGACGGCGAGGAGCGCGCGCGGCGGCTCGCGGAGCGCGTGGGCCTCGGCGACCGGCTCGATCACCGCCCCAACGAGCTCTCCGGCGGCCCGCAGCAGCGCGTGGCGATCGAGCGCGCGCTCGTGACCGACCCGACGTTCGTGCTCGCGGTCGAAGCGACCGGCAACCTCGTCAGCAAGACCGCCGGCGAGATCCTCGACCTGTTCGACGAGCTGCACGCGGAGGGCAAGACGATCCTGCTCGTCACGCACGAGCCCAGCATCGGCGCGCGCGCGCAGAAGACGCTGCGCCTGAAGGACGGCCGCATCGAGCACGTGCGCGAAAACCGGGCGGTGGTCGCGTGAGCGTGCAGCACGGCCTCTCGGGCACGGTGCGCCTGGGCGTCCAGAGCCTGCTCCTGCACAAGCTGCGCGCGATCCTCACGATGCTCGGCGTGCTCTTCGGCGTGGCGAGCGTGATCGCGATGCTCGCGATCGGCGAAGGTGCCTCGGCGGAGGCGCAGGAACAGATCCGGCAGCTCGGCAGCCAGAACGTGATCCTGCGCAGCGTGAAGCCGCCCGAGGACCTGCGCAGCGGGAGCGAAACGACGCGCGTCTCGAGCTACGGGCTCACGACGTCCGACTTCGATCGCGTGCGCGACACGTTCCCGGCGGTCGTGCGCACGGTGCCCGTGCGGCAGTTGCAGCAGGAGGTGCGGCTCGAGGAGCGCGTCCTGAACCCACGCGTGCTCGGAACCGACGCGCAGTACGTGAACGTCACTGGCCGCAAGATCTGCGAGGGCCGCTTCCTCTCCGACCAGGACCAGACCGCGGTGTCGAACGTGTGCGTGCTCGGCTACGAGGTCGCGCGCTTCCTGTCGCCGTTCGAGAGCTCGCTCGGGAAGCGCATCAAGGTCGGCGGCGAGTACTTCACGTGCGTCGGCGTGCTCCTCCCGCGCGTTCCATTGGGGTCGGACCCCGCGCAGCCCGGCGTCGAGGTGACGGGCGAGGTCTTCGTGCCGCTCGAAACCGGCCGTTCGTGGTTCGGCGACACGCAGGTGAAGATCCGCAGCGGCTCGCGCGAGATGGAGGAGGTGCAACTCCACGAGGTCTACGTGCAAGTCGACAGCGACGCGCACGTGACGTTGGTCGCCGACGCCGCGAAGGAGATGCTGCGGCGCCAGCACAAGCAGAAGGACTGGGAGGTCGTCGTGCCGCTCGAGCTCCTCCTGCAGGCGGAGAAGACGAAGCGCACGTTCAACATCGTGCTCGGCTCGATCGCCGCGATCAGCCTGCTCGTCGGCGGCATCGGGATCATGAACGTGATGCTCGCGACGGTGACCGAGCGCACGCGCGAGATCGGCATCCGTCGCGCGCTGGGCGCGAAGCGCCGGCACATCGTGACGCAGTTCCTGGTCGAGACGGTCGTGCTCTCGGTCGGCGGCGGACTGCTCGGCATCGCGCTCGGCCTGATCATCCCCGCCGGCGTCGAGCACTGGGCCAAGATGAAGACGATCGTGACCCCGGAAGCGCCGGCGCTCGCGTTCGCGATCTCGGCCGGCGTGGGCGTGATCTTCGGCCTCTATCCGGCGTGGCGCGCCGCCGCGATGGACCCGGTCGAGGCGTTGCGGCACGAGTAGGCGACGACGAGGCGCGAACGCGAGGGGGCGCCAACGTGACGCGCCCCGTGGAGCTTGGACCTCGAAGGCGTTTGTGATCGGGGTGAGCCGGCTCACGAGGGGGCCCGGCGGGGGCTCGCGGAGCCGCCCAGGCCGTGAGAAGCTGGGTTGAACCCCAGGAGTCGCTCGCCATGCCGATGGTCCGTTCCCGCACTTGGTCGTATCCGCCCGCGCTGTTTCGTTCGCTCCTGTTCGCAGGCGCGAACTTCGTCGGGAGCGTGTCGCCGGTCGCCGCCGGCGAACCCACCGCCGCGCACTGGATCGCCGCCGGAGCCGAGTCGATCGCGCTCGACGGTCCGAGCGCCGGTGTGAGCGCACGCATCACGCCCGACGGACTCACCTGCTCGGCGCGCTCGAACACGCTGACGCGCGAGGCGCGCGACGTAACCGTGACCGTGCGCACGACGTCGTTCGGACGCGTCGGCGCCGAGCATGCGATCGCGCGCGGCGTGCTCGCGAGCGTCGGCGAACGCATCGAGCTCGCACGCGGTGAGTTCACGGAGTGGTTCACGCCGCACGCTTCAGGCGTCGAACAGGGCTGGACGATCTCCGCTGCGCCCGCAGGGGATCGCGAGCAGCCGTTGTGGATCGGTCTCGAGTTCGTGGGCCTCGCTCCGCGCATCGACGAGCAGGGCCGGAGCGCGCGCCTCGTCGACGAACGCGGGCAGGACCGGCTCTACTACCGCGGTCTGCATGCGTACGACTCGAGCGGTCACACGGTTCCCGCGCGACTGTGCGTCCGGATGACCGGTGTCGGGATCGAGGTCGACGATCGGGGTGCCGCGTACCCGATCACCGTCGATCCAGTCCTTTCTGGGTTGGCGTGGAGTTTCCAGACCGATCAGGCCGGCGCTCAGCTCGGGATCACGGCCTGGACGGCGGGTGATGTGAACGGCGACGGCTTCAGCGACCTCGTGGCCGGTGCACCCACCTACACGCAGAGTCTGGCAAACGAGGGCGCAGCACTGGTCTGGTTCGGGCCGCTGAGCGGGACCACTTCGCCACCGGACTTGGTGCTTCAGGCCAGCCCGCCGAACGCGAACAACCAGTTCGGCGGGGCCACGGCCGTCGGCGACGCGAACGGCGACGGCTACGAGGACATCGTCGTCGTCGCGCCGGGCTACTCGAACGGTACGCTCTCGGAAGGCGGCGTGTACTTGTACCTGGGCGGCCCCACGGGGCTCACAGGGAGCGGCTCGCCGTTCTACGAAGGCAGCCTGTTCGGCGCGGAGATCGGGCGCGGTGTCGCCGCGGCCGGCGACGTGAACGCCGACGGGTTCGCCGACGTGCTTGTGGGCAGCGGGACGTACGACCAAGGCGGTTTCACGGACAATGGCGCCGCGTTCCTCTTCCTGGGTTCGTCCACGGGCTACTCCTCGGTCCCGGCCTGGTCGGCCTACGGGGACAGGAACGCCGCGCAGTTCGGGGAGCACCTCGCGGGGGTCGGCGACGTCGATGCCGACGGATACGACGACTGGGTCGTCGGCGCGCATGCGTACGCGAACCCCGAGCCGGACGAGGGCGCTGCGTTCCTGTGCCGCGGATCGACGACCGCCAGCATCTCCACGACACCGGTGACTTGGATCAGCGAGGGCAACAACTCCTTCGCCGCATTCGGGAACTCCGTGAACGCCGCGGGTGACGTCAACGGCGACGGATTCGCTGATGTCCTCATCGGTGCACCGGGCCTCGGAACGGGCAACGTCTTTCTGTACTTCGGGTCGGCCTCGGGACTGAGCAACAGCCCCTGGCAGCGAGCCTCGCCGAGTGGAGTGAACGAGACCTTTGGAAGCTGCGTCGCGACCGCAGGTGACGTCAATGGAGACGGATTCGCGGACTTCCTCGTCGCCGCCCTGAACTACCAGAATCAGGGGCGCGTCCTCCTGTACCTCGGCTCCACGGCCGGGCCGATCACTCCGCCGGCGGCTGAACTGTTGCCCAACAGCTTCTCGGCGTTGAACGGCTTCGCGTGCGCGACGGCCGGCGACGTCAACGGAGACGGCCTGAGCGACGTCCTGGTGGGGGATCCGTACTACTCCAACCCACAGTTCCACGAAGGCCGCGTCGATCTCTACCTCGGCCAGCCCAGCAGCACACCGCTCGTCACACCACTCGGGGGACAGACCGCGAGCCTCGCGGGCACGGCGGGGTCTTCCTTCGCCAACGCGCTCACGACCTCCGGTGATGTGAACGGAGACGGCTTCTCGGACTTGCTCGTGGGGGCGCCGGACTTCGATGGCGCGCAGACCGACGAAGGGCGTGTGCTGCTCTTCCGCGGCACCGCGAACGGTCTCGAGAGCACTTCGATCTGGAGCTACTCCAGCGGTATCGCCGCCGCGCGCCTCGGGCACTCCGTCGCCTTCGCGGGGGATGTGGACAATGACGGCTACGGCGACGTCCTCGTCGGCGCGCCGGGGCTCACGAACGGGCAGGCCGGCGAAGGGCGCGCCTACTTGTTCCTCGGCACGTCGTCCGGCGCCCTCGCGAGCACGCCGGACTGGACCTTCGAGAGCGACCAGCTCGTCGAAAACGCCGGTGCTTCGGTCGCCGGTGCGGGCGACGTCGATGGAGATGGCTACACCGACGTGTTCGTGGGCGCGCCGGGCGCCACCTTGTCGAGCATCCAGAATTCGGGCCGCGTCTACGTCTTCAAGGGCTCACCCACCGGCCTCGGCGTCGCACCCGCGATCGTGGTGAACGCGCCTTCGATCGGCGCCTTCCGCTTCGGAGCGTCGGTCGCGAACGCTGGCGACGTCAATCGCGACGGCCGCACCGACCTGCTCGTCGGCGCTCCGGACTACACGAATGGCCAAAATCGCGAGGGTGCCGCCTACCTGTTCCTCGGGAGCGGGAACAGCATCGCTCCGACGCCGGCCTTCAGCGTCGAGTCCGAAAGTTCGCTCGCCGCGCTCGGCACCGCGGTGTCGGCCGCGGGCGACGTGGACTCGGACGGCTTCGCGGACTTCGTGATCGGCGCGCCGGACTTTCCCGGTGGTGGCCGCGTGTGGCTCTATCGCGGACAAACGGGCGTCGTGCCGATCGCGCCTGGAGCGCAGGTGTTCAGCTCTCCGCAGAGTGGCTCTCGATTCGGAGCGTCGCTCGCGCGCGCCGGCGACGTGAACAACGACGGCTTCTCGGACTTCCTGATCGGCGCGCCGAACTTCAACACGGATCAGGGCAACGTGCAGCTCTACCTCGGCACGGCCACGCTGCCGGCGCTCGAGTTCCCTGGCGCCGCGGGCGCGCACCTCGGCGGCGGTCTCGGTCCGTGCGGGGACGTCGACGGCGATGGGTTCAGCGACGTGGTGCTCGGGCAGCCGGGGCAGTTGTCGGGTGCTGGGGGCGCGGTCATCTACATGGGCAGCACCCAGTACGGGAGCACCAACCGCGTCCAGCAGCGCACGGTGATCTCCGCCGCGGCCACTCACCTTCTCGCATTGAACGTCGAGCAGACGAACCAGATCCGGTTGCAGGGTGGCCCCAACACCTTCGCCAATGTCCGGGGCACCGTCGCAGGTCGGGAGCGCGTCGCGCTCGAGTGGGAGATCAAGGGCGGGAGCGCGCTCCTGGACGGGACCGCGCTGGCACACGGACCATTCCAGGACCTGGGAGTTCCCGGCTCGACGCCACCGGCGACGGCCATGACCCTGAGCGAGGTCGTGGGTGGATTGACGCCCAGTCAGCGCTACCAGTGGCGCACGCGCATCGCGACGACGAACCCGCTCTTCCCGCACACGCCGTGGACGCAGATCCAAGGCAACGGCCAGGACGAGAAGAAGTTCGGCACGGGCTTCGACTGCAACAACAACGGCATCCCGGATTCGACGGAGGTCGCGGCGAACCCGTCGATCGACTGCAACACGAACGGTGCTCCGGACAGCTGCGACATCGCGAGCGGCGTCGATCCCGACTGCGACAACGACGGGACGCCGAACTCGTGCGAGCTCTTCGCGAACAACTGCAACGACAACTCGATCCCCGACGACTGCGAGGTCGCTGCCGGCGGCGCGAGCGTCGACTGCAACGCGAACAACGTGCTCGACACGTGCGAGCTCTCGCCCGCGACCGACGCGAACGGCGACTCGGTCCTCGACGCGTGCCAGTTCGTGCCGTTCTGCTTCGGCGACGGGACGGGCACGCCGTGCCCGTGCGGGAACTCGGGCGGAGCCGGACGCGGGTGCGCGAACTCGGTCAACGCCAACGGCGCGGTGCTCACCGTGACCGGTGTCCCGAGCATCGGGGCGGACACGCTCGTGCTGCACAGCGTGGGCATGCCGAATTCGGCGGCACCTTCTTCGCTCTACCTGCAGGGCACGGCGCAGGACAACGGCGGGCTCGGCACGCCGATCCAGGATGGCTTGCGCTGCGTCACGGGCTCGTTGATCCGCCTGGGCACGCGTCCGAACTCGGTCAACCAGTCGCAGTACCCCGACGTCGGCAACCAGATCATCTCGATCCGCGGCCAGCTCAACAGCCTGACGCCGCCGGTGACGCGCTACTACCAGGTCTTCTACCGCAACGCCGCGACGGCCTTCTGTCCGCCCGGCACGGCGAACTGGACCAACGGGCTCGCGGTCACCTGGCACCTGTGATGCGTTCGAACGCGCGCGGCCCGCGTGAGCGCGGGCCGCGTGAGTGCATCGAGAAGGGCGCGGTTCAGCCCGCGAGGTTCGCGAGCGCGAACTCCCAGTTCACGAGCTTGTCCAGGTACGCCGCGATGAAGTCGGCGCGCTTGTTCTGGTAGTCGAGGTAGTAGGCGTGCTCCCACACGTCGAGCACGAGGAGCGGCTTCCCGCCGTGCGCGATCGGCGTGTCGGCGTTGCTCGTCTTCTCGATCGCGAGCTTGCCCTCCTTCATCGTGAGCCAGGTCCAACCGCTGCCGAAGAGGCCGCTCGCCGCGTCCGTGAACTGCTTCTTGAAGGTCGCGAAGTCGCCGAAGCTCGTCTTGAGCGCGTCCGCGAGCCGGCCCGTGGGCTCGCCGCCGCCGCCGGGCTTCATCGAGGCCCAGAAGAACGTGTGGTTCCAGGTCTGCGCTGCATTGTTGAACACGCCGGCGTCGGCGGGGTCCTTCGCGGCGAGCTCGATCACCTTGGTCAGCGCGAGCCCGTCCCACTTCTTGTTGCCCGCGACGGCCTTGTTCAACTTGTCGACGTAGCCTGAGTGGTGCTTCCCGTAGTGGAACGACAGTGTGTTCGCGCTCATGCTCGGCGCGAGCGCGTCGTCCTTCCACGGGAGCGGCGTGAGCACGAACGGTCCCTGCACGGGTTCGAGCGCGGGTTCGGCACGCGGCGTCGGGTCCGCGCTCGCGGCGCGCGCGAGAGCCTTCGCGCCCAGGAGGAGCGACGTGCCGGCGAGGCCTCCGGCGAGGACGTGGCGGCGGGAGAGGTGGAGAGCGGGGGAACGATCCTTCGGGTGTTGCATGGCGGTGTCCTTTCGGCGGCCAGTCTGCCCTCCGGTCGAGCGCGATCCCAACTTCGATCGCAATCTCGCGCGCGGACCCTTGGGATGCGGGAGGAAAGTCCGTGCGTCGGTTTCGCGGTGCCCGTCCGAGCCGGAACTCACGCGAGGTTCGCCCGCAATGCGAGCGCCTGCGCGTAGTGGGGGAGCGCCACGGCGTCCTCGTCCGCGAGGTCCGCGATCGTGCGCGCCACGCGGCGCAGCGCCTGGATCGCGCGGGCGGAGAGGCCGCGCTGACGCGCCGCCTTGTCGAGGAACGCGCGCGTCGCGCCGTCGAGCGGCGCGCAGCGGTCGAGCTCCTCCGCGGTGAGCACGGCGTTCGTCAGCGCGCCCGCCCGCTCGCGCGCGCGGGCACGGGCGCGCGCGATCGAGCGCGCGAGCTCCTCCTCGCGCATCCCCGGCGCGTGCTCCGCGCGCGCGAGCTCCTCGACGCTCGGAGCGGGCACCTCGACGTGCAGATCGATGCGGTCGAGCAACGGACCGCTGATCCGGCGCCGGTAGCGCTGCACGAGGCTCGGCGGGCACGCGCACGCGATGCGCGGGTGGCCGCGGTAGCCGCACGGGCACGGGTTCATCGCGGCGACGAGCTGGAACTCCGCGGGGAGCTCGACGTGGCGCGCCGCGCGCGAGACGAGCACGCGCCCCTCCTCCAGCGGTTGGCGCAGCGCTTCCAGCACCTCGCGGCGGAACTCGGGCAGCTCGTCGAGGAACAGGACGCCGCGGTGCGCGAGCGTGATCTCGCCGGGCAGCACGTTGGGTCCGCCGCCGATCAGGCCCGCGTAGCTCACGGTGTGGTGCGGCGCGCGGAACGGACGCTCGCGCGCGAGCCCGCCGGGCCAGCGGCCGGCCGCGGAGAGCGCGCGCGTGATCTCGAGGCGTTCGTCGAGGCCCGGGGGCGGCAGCAAGCGCACGAGGCGGCGCGCGAGCATCGTCTTGCCCGTGCCCGGCGGGCCCGCGAGCAGGAGTCCGTGCCCACCCGCGGCGGCGATCGCGAGCGCGTGTTTCGCCTCGAGCTGGCCGCGCACGTCGTCGAGCGAGCCGCCCGCCGGGAGCGGCGCGAGCTCGTCCGCGCTCGGCTCCACGCGCGCGAGCGGCGCGGAGCCGCCGGCGAGGTGCGCGAGCACTTGCGCGAGGTGGCGCGGCGCGACCACCTCGAGCTCGGGCACGCAGGCTGCCTCGCTCGCCGTCGCGGGCGGCGCGAAGAGGCGCTTCACGCCGCGCTCCTGCGCCGCGAGCGCCGCGGCGAGCCCGCCGGGCACGGCGTGCAACCGTCCGTCGATGCCGAGCTCGCCCAGGAAGACCGTGTCGCGCAAGACGCGCGCGTCGACGAAGCCGCACGCGGAAGCACTCGCGAGCGCGATGGGCAGGTCGAGGATCTCGCCCGACTTCCTGAGCGCGGCCGGCACGAGGTTCACGAACAAGCGCCCGCCGCCGAGCGACAGTCCGTTCTCCTCGAGCGCCGACTCGATCCGCCCGCGCGACTCGCGCAACACGGGATCGGGGAGCCCGGTGAGCAGGATCTCGGCGCGCTGACGATCGCGCGCCTCGAAGCGCGCCTCGACCGTGACGACCGTCGCGGTCGTTCCGGCGAGGCTGGCTCCGAGGGCGCGCACGGTCTTCACATCCGCACGACGTCGGGATCCGAAACGGTTGCCGGTCGATCCCGGTTTTCTTTTTCGAGCCGTCCGCGGAACTGGGGAATCGGACCTCTCGACCCGAGCATCGGCTGCCGCGTTGCTCCTTGGTCGAAGCAGATCGAGCGTGGACCGCGGTCGCAGAAGGTCCGCGTAGGTGTAACTGCCCATTTCGGCGAAACCTCGGCGTTTTCGGCAAGGCGCACCGACGCAGCCAACATCGATGGTGTGCCAGGAGGCGCAACGCCGCCGGGGACGACGAGGGTCGGCGAAATGGGCCGTGGTTCCTGCGCGAAGCCAAAGGCCATGCGAGGCGCGCGAAGCCTCGTGCGCGCGACCCTTGGGCTCGCCTTCCCGCTCAAGTCGCTGATCGCGTGGGGTCGATCGCACGCCTGCGGATCCGCTCCCCGCGGCCGCGTCGATCCATCCACCCCTCCGGACACCCCATCCATGTCCCACTCGATTCGATTCGCCCGACCCTCCGCTCCACGTCTCCTGGCTCTCGCGGGTTTGCTGGTTTTCGGATTTGCAGGCGTGTTCACCGCAAAGCTCGATGCGCGCGCGCCCGCGGATCCCAACGAGAGGGAGACGACCTGCAAGGAGCTCGCCGTCCTGTTTCGCGCCGCGCGCGCAGTGATCTCCGACAATCAAGTGCTGATCAACGAGCAGAGCGCGAACGACAAGGGCCTCACGTCCGCCAAGGTCGTGGACGCCGCGAAAGCGGGCTTCGAGAAGGCCGCCGGGCATCCACTCGCGACGGACGAGAGCTCGCCGCTCGGCCAGGCCAACGAATCCATGCTCGAGTCGATCGCTGAGGTCATGGACAAGGCCCAACCGCTGATCAACGACGCATCGAAGGGCTTCAAGGGCTTCCTACCCGCCGTATTCGCCAAGCAGGTCGCGGATGGATTCACGAAGCGCATGGACGGCAAGTTCGCGATCAAGCTGACCGCGCCGAAGAATCTCATCCGCAACATGGCGAATCGTCCCGACGAGTGGGAGAACGGCGTCCTCGAGAACAAGTTCAAGGCCAAGGACTGGACGCGCGGCGCAGGATTCTCCGAGAACGCGGCGCACCGCGGCAAGCCGGCGTACCGCCTGCTCATCCCCGAGTACTACGGCGCCTCGTGCCTCGCGTGCCACGGCGAGCCCAAGGGCGAGCGCGACATCACCGGCGGCAAGAAGGAAGGCGCCAAGCTCGACGAACTCGGCGGCGCGATCAGCGTCGTCCAGTACGACTGACGCAGCGTGTTCGGTCGCGCCTCGCTCGCCGCGAGCGAGGCGACGGCCGAGCTCCGCGCAGGCGTCGCCCCCGTCCCCCGTCGCTCTCCTCGATCGCTCGTGGTCCTCCCGGAAAGTCCCATGCAGATCCGCCGTCATCGTTTCCGCGCGACTCTGGGGTTCAAGATCCTCGCCGTGTGCGCGACGCTCGTCGCCCTGGCCGTGGGGACCCTCGCCTACCTGTTCAACGGCGTCGGGCGAGCCTCCGAGTCCATCGCGCGAGAAGGTGTGCAGTTCGAGCACCTGCAGACCGTCACCGACCTGAAGGCCTCGTTCGACGCCTTCAACAACTCGATGACCGCTTACTGCCTGTCCTGGCAGCGGGATCCCCTGGACGCGGCGGAGGCGCAGGCGGTTGAGATCGAGAACGGTCTGACCGCGCTCGAAGCCTTCGATTCCGCGGCGTGCAACGACCTGCGCGAATCGAAAGCTCGGATCCAGCGTGTGATGTCCGAGGCGGCGGACACCTACATGGACGAGAATCGTGTTCGTGGAAACGCGCTGGCTTCCGAGGGCCTGATCGCCGTCGCGGAAAGCAGCGCCATCCTCGATCGCCTGGCCGAGGAGGCCAGAGCCAAGATGCAGACCTCCGCGCGCGAGGTGCTCGCCGCCAACGACGGCCTTCGCGTGAGCGCGATCTACTCGATGATCGGTCTCGCGGCCGTGGGCGGCGTGCTGGCGTGGTGCTTCTCGCGCATGCTGACGAGCGCCATCGGTCGGCTGGCGCGCGGGCTCGCGGCGCTCGGCCGGGGCGAACTCGGGCATCAGGTCGACGTGCAGAGCTCGGACGAGGTCGGCGCGATGGCCGGCGAACTGCGCCGGACGCAAGCCGTGATCGGCGAGCTGATCCGCGAGTCCTCGCGGCTGATCGAGGGGGCCCGAGAAGGACGCCTCGACGTGCGCGCGGACGCGGGGCGATTCGAAGGGAGCTACCGCGAGCTCTGCGCGGGCATGAACGGGATGCTGGAAGCGGTGGAGGGGCCGGTGAAGGAGAGTGCAGCGGTCCTCGCGCGGCTCGCGTCCGGTGATCTGACGGAGCCAGCGTCCGGGAAGCACGCGGGCGAGTTCGATCGCATGACGTCCAGCGTGAACGCGACGATCCAGGTCCTCCGGCGGCTGCTCGAGCAGATGAACCTGCTCATCCAGGCGACCGCGGAAGGGCGGCTCGAGACGCGTGTGGACGCAACGCAGTTCCGGGGGAGTTTCCGCGCGCTCGTCGACCAGGTGAATCGGATGCTGGACGGTGTCGCCGCACCCCTCCACCAGGCGAGCGACGTTCTCGCGCATGTAGCCAAAGGCGATCTGTCCAAGCGGTTGGACGGGGAGTATCGAGGCGATTACAGGCGGATCCAGGCGCACGTGAACGCGACGGTGCAGGTTCTGAGCGACCTGCTCTCCGAGTTCGAACAACTCGTCGGTGGATTCGACGCCGGGCAGCTCTCGCTGAGGGCGCGCGACGAGCGCTTCGAGGGCAGTTACCGCGAGCTGTGTGCGAAGGTGAATGCGATGCTCGTGGGCATCCTCGCGCCGATCGACGAATCACGAAGCGTCCTCCAGAGCCTCGCCCACGGCGATCTGTCCGTCATGGTGACCGGGGCCTACGCGGGCGACCATGCGGCCGTGAAGCGCAGCCTCGAGGAGACGATCGCAGTGCTGCGCTCGCTCCTCGACGAGACGAACCAGCTCATTCGAGCTTGCCGCGACGGCAAGCTCGAACAGCGCATCGACGCGCGTCGATTCGAGGGGGCGTACAGCGACCTGTGTTCGCAGATCAACGCGATGCTGGACGAGGTCGTCGCGCCCATGTCCGAGGCAAGCAGCGTCCTCTTCAAGGTTGCCGAGCGCGACCTGACGGTGCGCGTCGAAGGCCAGTACGCCGGGGACCACGCAGCGGTGAAGCGCGCGCTCAACCAGGCCGTGGAGAAGATGCAGACGGCGATCCAGGGCATCGGCCTGGACGCGCAGCGGCTGTCGGCGGCTTCGTCGGGACTCTCGACCATGAGCGCCGAGATGGAGGGCAAGGCCGCGGCGGGCGCCTCGAAGGTCGCGGAGGTGTCGGCCGCCTCCGAGCAGATCAGCCAGCGCATCCAGGCGACCGCGGCGGCGGCCGAGCAGATGGACGCGGCCATCCGCGAAATCGCCGCGCGCACGACAGATGCGTCGCGGATCGCGAGCGCCGCCGTCGAGTCGGTGAAGGAGACGAACACGATCATGGCGCGTCTGGGCGAGAGCTCGACCGAGATCGAGGGCGTCATCAAATTGATCACGTCGATCGCGGCGCAGACCAACCTGCTCGCACTCAACGCGACCATCGAAGCGGCGCGCGCGGGCGACATGGGCAAGGGGTTCGCGGTCGTCGCGAACGAAGTGAAGGAACTGGCCAACCAGACGGCGCGCGCGACGGAGGAGATCGCGAACAAGATCGCGAGGATCCAGATCGACACGCGCTCCTCGGTTCAGTCCATGTCGCGCATCCAGGCGGTGATCGAGGAGATCAACGGCATCCAGAACTCGATCGCTGGCGCCGTGGAGGAGCAGTCGGCGACGACGAAGGAGATCACGCGCAACGTGGCCGACGTCGCGCGCGGCGCGACGGGCATCGCCGAGAGCATCACGGACATCGCCTCGGTGGCACAGGCCGCGTCGTCGAACGCGACGAACGTCGGCGCGACCGCGAGCGAAGTGACGCGCATGGCCGAAGGACTCTCCGAGCTCGTCGAGAGTTTCCATTACGCCGATTGCGGGGGAACGAGCGCGGGCGCTCGAAAGCTCGTCGGCGCGCGCTGACCCCGGCGTGTGCGCGCGTTGGGGGACGAGGCGTCGTCGCGGCCCGCCAGCGCGCGATGGCGCGCCGACGGGAGCAGGCTCGACGGGCGCGCGCCGCGCGACGCGCACGGGCCGCTTGCAGAGCGCTCGGTCCCCGGCGATGCTGCGCGCGAGGAACCCATGACCGACGGCCACTACTACGACCGCCACGACCTCGGGCGCTTCCCCGAGATCGGCCAGCACGCGCCCGAGCTCGCGAAGAAGTTCTTCGACTGGTACGGCGCGGTGTTCCGCGACGGGGCGCTCACGGCGCGCGAGAAGTCGCTCATCGCGCTGGGGGTCGCGCACGCGGTGCGCTGTCCCTACTGCATCGACGCGTACACGCAGGACGCCCTGTCGAAGGGCTGCGACGTCGAGCAACTGACCGAGACCGTGCACGTGGCGTCGGCGATCCAGGGCGGCGCCGCGCTGGTGCACGGGATCCAGATGCGCAAGGTGGCGGATCACGTCGGGATGTGACCGGAGCGATCCCGCGGCATCCAAGGTCGAAATGAGCGTCCCGCCCGAACTACGGCTCCTGCCGACGCTGGAGGAGCGCCGTTCCCCGCTGGCCGCGGCGCGCGAGCAGATCGCGCGCGTCGCGGGGGTGGCGATCGAGGGCGGCGACTTCGACGCGCGCCTCGCCGAGGCGGACCTCTTCCCGCTGCGCGCGCGCGGGCTCCAGGTCTTCCAGATCAACCTGGGCAAGCTCTGCAATCAGACCTGCGCGCACTGTCACGTCGACGCGGGGCCCACACGGGAAGAAGCGATGACGCGCGCGACGGCCGAGCTGTGCCTCGACGTGCTCGCGCGCACGGAAATCCCGATCGTCGACATCACGGGCGGCGCGCCGGAGCTGAATCCGAACTTCGAGTTCCTCGTCGAGGGCGCGCGCGCGCTCGGCCGGCACGTGCTGGACCGGTGCAACCTGACGATCCTCGAGAGCCGGCGCTTCGCGGAGCTCCCCGCGTTCCTCGCGGAGCACCAGGTCGAGGTCGTGGCCTCGCTCCCGCACTACCGCGCGCTCAACACGGACAAGCAGCGCGGCGCGGGCGTGTTCGAGCAGTCGATCGCGGGGTTGAAGCGCTTGAACGCGGTCGGGTACGGGCGTGGCGACGGGCTGAAGCTCGTGCTCGTGACCAATCCGGTCGGCGCGATCCTGCCGTCGAGTTCGCAGGCGGCGCTGCAGGTGGAATGGAAGCGCGAGCTCCGTCGCCTGCATGGGATCGAGTTCGACGAGCTGCACACGATCACGAACATGCCGATCGCGCGCTACCTCGAGTGGCTCGTCGCGAGCGACAACCTCGAGGACTACCTGTCGAAGCTCGTGCAGGCCTTCAACCCCGCCGCGGCGGCGGGCGTGATGTGCCGCACGATGGTGTCGGTGGGCTGGGACGGACGGCTCCACGACTGCGACTTCAACCAGATGCTGGACCTCGAGTGCGGCTTCGGCGCGCCGCGCCACCTCGCCGAGTTCGACGTCGAGAAGCTCGCGACGCGCCGCATCGTCACCGCGCGCCACTGCTTCGGCTGCACGGCGGGCGCGGGCAGCAGTTGCGGAGGCCAGCTCGCGTGAGCGCGCGCAAGGACGAGACGCCGCCGCCCGCGCCGCGCAACAACCCGTTCGCGAAGCTGCGCGAGCTCGCGAAGGACCTGCCGGCGGGACCGACGCCCGAGTCGGCGAGCACGAGCTCGGCGCCGGGTGTCGCGAACACCGCGGGCGCGGCCCCGTCCGCATCGAAGTCGAAGCCCGCGAAGACCTACCCCGGCCGCGTCACGGTGCGCCGGGAGAAGAAGGGCCGCGGCGGCAAGCCCGTGACGATCGCCGAGGGCCCGGGACTGTCGGGCCACCCGCTCGAAACCTACGCGAAGGAGCTCGCGCGCGCGCGCGGCACGGGCGCGCGCGTGGAGAGCGCGAGCCTCGTCGTGCAAGGCGAGCAAGTCGAGCGCGTCGCCGCGTGGCTCGGACAGCGCGGCTTCGAAAACGTGGGACGCGGGAACTGAAGCCCCGGGGATCCACGCGTCGCTGCCGTGCGCGCGCTCTACCCCCGAGTCCGCATGCACCTCGACGCGCGCGTGCGCACTCGTGCGCAGCGCACCGGTGAGCGCGCATAGCTTTTCCGCGCGCGACGTCCGCGCGTGATCGCGACGCGCGCCACGGCGCGGCGCGGCGAGCTACGGTTGGGTCGGGGCCGCGCGCGGGCCGATGGATGGTCTGCGCGCGTTCGCCCTCGATCGAAACCGCGTCCGCTCGCGCAACCCGCCATGAAAGTCCTCCACATCACGCGCACGCTGCCGCAGGAAATGCTCGGGCCCATGTACCTGTCGCGCGCCGTCAAGGACGCGGGGCACGAGATGCGCGCGATCTGCCTGCCCGACGTCCGGTGGCTCGCGAAGATCCGCGAGTACCAGCCCGACGTGATCACGTGGTCGCTGATGACCGGCAACCACCGACCGATCTTCGACGTGAACCGCTTCTTGAAGTCGAAGTTCCAGTTCTTCTCGCTCATGGGCGGCCCGCACGTGACCTTCGTGCCGGAGAGCGCGCGCGAGAAGGGCGTCGACGCGCTCTGCATCGGCGAGGGGGAGGAGGCGATCGTCGAGCTCTTGAACACGCTCGCGAAGAAAGGCGACTGGAAGCAGATCAGGAACCTCGCCTGGGCCGACGCGGACGGGACGATCCACAAGAACCCGGTGCGGCCGCTCGTGCGCGACCTCGACAGCCTCGGACTGCCCGACCGGTCCGTGATCTACGACGCGCAGCCGCTCTACAAGACCAGCCCGCAGAAGACGAACGGCGACTGCACCGAGTTCCGCCGCCCGATCCCCGGCACCGCCCGGGTCCAGGTGGTCTACCGCTGCCCGCAGCCGAACTGATCGCGGCAACGGCCGCGCGGTGTAGAAA
>JACRIO010000048.1 GCA_016220035.1 Planctomycetota bacterium
ATGCGAACACGACGACGGCCGCCGCTCCGGTCGCACGGCCCGGGTTGCGACGCGCCCACTTCCGAGCGCGCGTCCACGTACTGGCGGCCTGCGCCTGGATCGGCTCGAACGAGCGCACGCGGCGCAGGTCCTCGGCCAGTGCCTCCGCCGTCGGATAGCGCCGCGTCTGCTCGCGCTCCATCGCCACTTCGATCACCGTCGCGAGCTCCCGCGGGATGCGCGGGTTGATCGCGCGCGGGCTCGGCGGCGCGCCGTCGAGGATCGCGTGGAAGAGCTGGTCCCAGCTCTGCCCCTCGAACGGCCGGTGCAGCGTGAGACACTCGAACAGCGTCACTCCGAGCGCATACACGTCCGTGCGCCGGTCGACCGTGCCGCGCGTCGCGACGATCTGCTCGGGCGCGAGGTACGCCGGCGTGCCGAGGATCTGCCCCGACTGCGTGAGCGTCTGCCCCTCGGATTCGATGTCGCGCGCGAGGCCGAAGTCGAGGAGCACGGGGTGCCCCTCGGTCGTGACCATGATGTTCGCGGGCTTGATGTCGCGGTGGACGAGGCCCGCCTCGTGCGCGACGTGCAGCGCGCGCGCGGCGCGCTCGACGAGCCGCAGCACGTCCTCGAGCTCGCCCTTGTTGCCCCCGCCCGCGATCGAGATCGTGTCGCCGCCCTTCGCGCCGCCGGCCGCTCCGCGCGCCTTCTCGACGATCGACGCGAGCGTCGAGCCGCGCACGTACTGCATCGCGATGTACGGCATGCCGTCGACCTCGCCGAAGTCGTGCACGCCGCAGATGCCGGGGTGCTCGAACTTCGACGTGAGCTCGGCTTCGCGCTTGAAGCGGTCGCGCGTGAGCTGCGACTGCGCGCCGGCGCCGGTGAGCATCTTGAGCGCGACCTTGCGGCGCAGGCTCGCGTCCTCGGCGAGCCACACGACGCCCTGCGCGCCGCGACCGAGCTCCCTCAGGAGGCGGTAGTTGCCGAAGCGGCGAACTTCGCCCGACGCGACCGTCTCGCTGGGTTCACCCGGATCGTTAGGGGGCGACGGGGGAGGCGGCGGGGACGAGCGGCGCGTGTCACCCTCGGCGGGCGGCTCGGTGGGATCGCGGGGGGTCATGCGGTCGAAAGCGAGTCTCGCGCTCCGTCGCGAGGCCGTCGTGCGCCGCAGAGTACCGCACGCGACGCTCCTCGCGCGCTCCGTGGCCGCCGTGGGTACCCGCGCGCGCTCATCCGATCTCCGTGCGTGCGCGCCGAAGCGCTCATCCCCTCGGCGCCGCGCTCCCGGCCCCGGCCAGCGCCGCATCGAGCCCGCGCGCGAGCACGTCCTCGTCGAACGGCTTCTCGAGCGTCTTCGTCCCCGCCGGCACGCGGCCCTGCTGCACGAGCAGCTCGGTCGAGTACGCGGACATGTAGAGCACACGCAGCGCGGGGCGCACGCGTCGCAGCGCTTCGACGACCTCCGGCCCGCTGGCGTCGGGGAGCACGATGTCCGAGAGCACGAGATCGATCTCGCCGGCGCATTCGCGCGCCGTTTCCAGCGCGCTGCGTCCGCTTTCCGCCACCAACACGTCGTAGCCGAGCGCCACGAGCGTGTGGCGCAGCGTCGTGCGGATGAGGCGCTCGTCCTCGACGATCAAGATGCGGCGGCTGTTGGACGCGGGCAGCGTCACGACCTTCGCCCCGCTCTCGTCGATCGCTTCGACCAGTTGCACGGCGCGCTTCGGTAGCAGGATGCGGAACAGGGTGCCGCGGCCGAGCACGCTGTCGAGCTCGATGCCGCCGCGCAGGCGCTCGACGATCGAGAAGGCGGTGTAGAGCCCGAGCCCGGTGCCCGTCCCCACGGGTTTCGTCGTGAAGAACGGCTCGAAGATGCGCGCCTGCGTCTCCACGCTCATCCCCGTGCCCGAATCCTCCACCTCGAGCGCGACGTACGTGCCCGCCGTGAGCCGGCCGCCGCGCGTCGCGAGCGGTTCGGCGAGCACGACTTCGCGCGTCGCGATGCGCAGACGCCCGCCGCGCGGCATGGCGTCGCGCGCGTTCACGGCGAGGTTGAGGAGGACGTGCTCGATGTGCGTGGGGTTGGCGAGCACCGGTCCGCCGGAGGGACACAGGTCGAGCACGAGCTCGATGTCCTCCCCGATGACCTGGCGCAGCATGCGCGCGGCGACGCGCACGACCTCGTTCAGCTCGCTCGCGATCACGTCGATCGGCTTGCGGCGGCTGAAGTCGAGCAAGTCGCGCGTCAGACCGGCTCCGCGCCGGGCCGCATCGCCGATGTCGTCGAGCGCCTCGTGGGCGGGATGTCCCGGCTCGAGCGCGCGCTTCGCGAGCCGCGTGCAGCCGATGACGCCCATCAACAGGTTGTTGAAGTCGTGCGCGATGCCGCTCGCGAGCCGACCGATGGCCTCCATCTTCTGCGCGTGCTGGAGCTGGTCCTCGAGCCGCCGCTGCTCGGTCTCCGCGCGTTTGCGCGCGCTGATGTCCACGATGGACGCGAGCACGACGACGCTTCCGTCGAGCTCGATGGGGTTGAGCCCGATCTCGACCGGGATCTCCACGCCGTCGCGGCGCACGCCATGGAGCTCGCGCCCCTCGCCCATCGACCGCTGGCGCGGGTTCGCGAGGAACTCCGCGCGGCGATCAGGATGCGTGGCGCGATCGAGCTCGGGCACGAGCGCTTCGATCGACCGGCCGAGGAGCTCGCCCTGCGACCAGCCGAACATGCGCTCGATCTCGCGGTTCGCGAGCAGAATGCGACCCTCGCGATCGACCATCACCATGCCGTTCGGGGACGACTCGACCGCGACCCGGAAGCGCTCCTCCGCGCGACGGCGCTCGCGCAGGTCGACGATCGAGCTCAGCACGAGCAGGCCCTCGTCCGTGATGATCGGCGTCAGCCCGATCTCGAGCGGGAGCTCCGTCCCGTCCTTGCGCCGCCCTTTGAGCTCGGCGCCGCTGCCCATCGGCCGCACGCGCGGGTCCGCGAGAAATTCCGCACGCTGCAGGGGATGGAGCGCGCGCGCGTGCTCGGGGAGGAGCAGCTCGACGGGTTGCCCGAGGAGCTCCTCGCGCGCGTAGCCGAAGAGCCGCTCGACCTCGCGGTTGACGAGCACGATGCGCCCGTCGCGGTCCGTCATGAGGAGCGCCGAGGGGCAGGCCTCGAGCGCGGCGCGCAGTCGAGTCTCGTGGTCGCGGGAAGCAGCGGAGGACATGGGCGCGGCATTGTGCGCGCCGTGCGTGGATCGAACCAGCGGCGTCGGGTTCCCGTCCGTCGCCGAGCACGCTAGGTCGCGTGGGAGTCCCCCGGAGAAGCCCGGGGAAACGCCCCGGACAATCGCCTCGGAAATGAAAGGGGGAGCGGCAACCTTGCGGCTGCCGCTCCCGGGAGATCGAGTCAGTCCGAGCTTCCCGGGTACCGTGTCGCTCGCATGATCACGGCACCTCTCGTCCCGACTCGACCGTCCGATTCTATCCGGCGCGAGGGGGTCCTGTGTAGTGCCGGGTACGTGAGCGGAGGCCAAACTTCGCGTTCGGCGGTTCGCGGCTGACGTTCGATGACGGATGGCCGCGAGTTCATGTCCGGCGCGGCCCGCGCGCAGGAAGTCGGGAAGCCGGCTCCACGCCGCCATTGCCCTTTGGGGCAGTGCCGGCTGCACGCGACTCCCAGTCCGAGCCTCCCGCGCGGCCATTGCCCTTTGGGGCAGTGCCGGGTCGGTCGACCACTCCCCCGGCCCTCCCGCTTCAACGCGGCGCTCGCACCGCCTCGCCGTCCTCTCCTTCTACATAGCCGAGCCCGCGGAGCTCCTTCCGCGCCGCCTCGTCGAGCTCCAACGCCTCCGGCGCGGCGGCGAGCGCGCGCTGGAGCCAGCGGTCGGCTGCGCGCTGGCGGTCGAGCAGCGCGGCGAGGCGCGCGACCACCTCGGGGTGGGCCGCCGCCACGTCAAGACGCTCTTCAGGATCGGCCGCGCGGTCGTAGAGCCAGCGCCGGGGCGTGTCGGGCTCGTCGATCAGGCGCCAGTGGTCGTCGCGGAGCGTGAACTGCGCCGGCTGCCCGGGGACGACGCGCCGCGCATGGGAAAAAGCCATCCGCGGCGCGTCCGCGGTGGATTCCCCGCGGAGGAGCGGCCCGAGGCTCCGCCCCTGGAGCGGCAGCTTGCGGGCATCGACGTCGAGGACGTCGAGCAGCGTCGGCACGACGTCGACGGTGCGCGCGAGCTCCCGCACGCGCCGCGCCGCGTAGCCGGGACGCGGCACACGGATCCACAGCGGGACGCGCAGCGCTTCCTCGTGGAGCACGTTCGAGTGCTCCATCTCGCCGTGCTGTCCGAGACCCTCGCCGTGATCGCTCGTCACGACGACGATCGTGTTCTCGTCGAGGCGCAGCTCGCGCAGGACGCTCCAGAGTTGCTCGAGCGCGTCGTCCGTCGTGCGGATGCTCGCGTCGTAGAGGTCCCGCACGAGCTCGAGCACCTCGTCTCGACGCACGGCGTCGTCCGGTGCGAGCTCGAACCCGCGCGCGGCGCGCTCGAAGCCGTCGGGGTCCGCGAGCGCGGGCAGCCCCGTGAGCGGGCATTGATAGAGGTGCTGGAGCAGCGTCAGGCAGTCCGCGCGCGTCGTCGCGTGCTCGCGGTTCCAGCGCTCGATCGCCGCGGCGGCGCGCGCGTGGTCGGCGGCTTCGTCGAAGCTCGGCCGCATGCGCCGCACGTTCTCCTCGCGCGTCCAGTACGGCGCGTGGATCTCGTAGGTGTGGAAGAAAAGGAAGAACGGACGCTCGTGGTTCGCGCGCAGCCACTCCGTCGTCCGCGCGAGGTTCGCGGCGAGGCGGCTGTCGCGCAGGAGGTTCGTCACGTTGGGATCGTCGTCGCTCGGCGGACGCGGATAGGTCTGGAAGCCCTGCCCGAGACCGAAGTCGGGGCGCGCGTAGCCGCCCTCCGTGAACGCCGCGGTCGAGTAGCCGCGCGCGGAGAGCACCTCGGCGAGCGTCGTGACCTTCGCGCTCATCTTCCCCGGGTTGAAGCTGCCCTGGACGCCGTGCACCTCGGGGTAGAGCGACGTCATGAGCGAGAGCAGCGACGCGACCGTGAGCGGCGCGGCGGTCTGCGCGTTCTCGAACACGCAGGCCTCGCGCGCGAGCGCGTCGAGCCCCGGCGAGGTCGGACGCGCGTTCCCGTACGCGCCGAGTCGATCCGCGCGCAGCGTGTCGAGCACGACGAGCAGCACGTTGAGCGGGCGCTCCTTCGCTGATTGCGGCCGGTCGGCGTCCTCGCGTGAACATGCGATCGAGACGAGGACCGCGAGCAGGCCGGCGCCCGCGAAAAGGCGCGCGTCGAGGCCCGACCCGCGCGCTCGGGACGCGCGGGTCCATCGTTCGCTTCGCTCACGGGTTCGCATGGTTGCGCGTGACTCTACCCCGTCGCGCGCGGACGGTCACCGAGCGTGACAGCGCGCGCAGCCGCGCCTAGAGTTCGCCGCGCATGGCCCGCACGCTTCGATGGGCGCTCGGCGCGCTCGCGCTCCTCGCGCTCGCCGTCTACGCGACGCTCGCCGTGCTGCGCGTGGGCCATCCCTTCGAGCTCGAGTGGCA
>JACRIO010000041.1 GCA_016220035.1 Planctomycetota bacterium
CGGCTTCGGTCGCGGCCGGTTTCGCTTCGCTCGCGGGCGATCACGAGAGCGAGCTCGACGCCGACCGCAAGCCCGTGTTGATCACGCACGGCAGTTGCGTCGTGCGCAACGTGACGATCCACACGGCGCTCCAGCCGGCCTTCGTCGGCGACGTGCTCGTGAAGGACGGCAAGATCGCGGCCGTCGGCAAGGTCGAATCGCCTGAGGGCGCGCTCGTGATCGATGGAACGGGCCGGCACCTGGCCCCCGGCGTCGTCGACTGCCATTCGCACATCGCGGTCGACGGCGACGTGAACGAGGGGACGGTGTCGATCAGCGCGGAGGTGAGCACCGCCGACGTGATCGACGCGGACGACGTGTCGATCTACCGCGCGCTCGCGGGCGGAGTCACGACCGCGCGCATCCTGCACGGGTGCGCGAACGCTATCGGCGGCCGCGACGAGGTCTTGAAGATGAAGTGGGGGCGCAAGGCGGACGAGCTGCGCTTCCAGGGTGGTCCGCAGGGCATCAAGTTCGCTCTCGGCGAGAATCCCAAGCGCTCGAACGGCGGTTCGCGCGGCGAGCGCTTCCCCGGCTCGCGCATGGGCGTCGAGGCCGTGTTCGTCCGGGCGTTCGAGCGCGCGCGCGAGTACATGCGCGCATGGGACGAGTTCGCGGCGGCGAAACAGCGCGGGGAGCACCCTGAACCGCCGCGCAAGGACGTGCGCCTCGACGTGCTCGCGGGGATCCTGCGCCACGACGTGCTCGTGCACTCGCACTGCTACCGCGCCGACGAGATCCTGATGCTGATCCGCGCGTCGCAGCGGTTCGGCTTCCAGATCGCGACGTTGCAACACGTCCTGGAGGGCTACAAGGTCGCGCACGAGATGGCCGAGGCGAAGGTCGGAGGCTCCACGTTCGGCGACTGGTGGGCGTACAAGATCGAGGCGTACGACGCGGTGCCGCAAAACGCTGCGCTGATGGACGCCGCGGGCGTGTCGAGCTCGCTCAACTCCGACTCGGCCGAGATGATGCGGCGCCTGTATGGCGAAGCGGCGAAGTCGGTGCGCTACGCGGCGATGGATCCCGTGCGCGCGCTCGCGCTCGTGACGCTGAATCCGGCGCGGCAGCTCGGGATCGCGGAACACATCGGATCGATCGAGGTGGGCAAGGACGCGGACCTCGTGCTCCTGTCGGGAGACCCGCTGAGCTCGCTCTCGCGCGTCTTGTGGACGATGGTCGACGGCGAGGTCGAGTTCGAGCGCCGCGACACGTTTGGACTGGAGGCTCGACCTCCGCAGGTGGCCGCGCTCGTGGAGCCCGCTCCCGCGGCCGCCGTCGAGACCCAGGGCGAGCTCGTCGCGCTCGTCGGTGCGACGCTGCACCCCGTCACTGGGCCCGACATCGAGCGCGGGACCCTCCTCATCCGCGGCGGGCGCATCGCGGCGCTCGGCGCGAGCGCCGAGGTCGCGATTCCCGCCGACGCGCGCGTCGTCGACGCCGCGGGGAAGCACGTCTGGCCGGGCATGATCGCGCTCGGATCGAACGTCGGCCTGTACGAGATCGGCTCCGTCCCCGCGACGGACGACCAGGGCGAGGGCGGCGGAAACCAACCCGACGTGCGCACGACGGCGTCGATCAACGCCGAATCCGCGCACATCGGCGTCACGCGCGTCAGCGGGATCACGCGCACGCAGACCGCGCCGCAGAACGGCGGCCCGATCCGCGGACAGTCGGCCGTCGTGCGCCTGTCGGGCGACACTTGGGAGGAGATGCTCACGGTGGATCGCGACATGCTCCACGTGCGCTTCCCCGCGACGTCCAACGACGCGAAGAAGAAGGAGAAGAGCGAGGAGCTGAAACAACTCGAGAAGACCTTCGACGGTGCGCGCGAGTACGCCCGCCTCCTCGACGAGGCGGCGAAGGGCGGACCGAGGCCGGACTACGATCCGCGACGCGAGGCGCTCGCGCCCTACGTGCGCGGCGCGAAGAGGGTCGCGCTCTATGCCGACAACGCTCAGACGATCCTGTTCGCGCTGCGCTTCGCGCGGGAGCAGAAGCTCGACGCGGTGCTCTACGGCGCGCGCGAGGGATGGAAGGTGGCCGATGCGATCGCGCGCGAGAAGGTCCCGGTCGTCGTCGGGCCGGTCCTCGATCTGCCGGGCACGCGTTTCGACCCGTACGACGCGCCGTTCGCCAACGCGGCGCTGCTCGCGCGCGCGGGCGCGAGCTTCGCGATCATGAGCACCGACAACGAGAACGAGCGCAACTTGCCGTTCCACGCGGCGATGGCCTGTGCCTTCGGTCTGCCGCACGAAGAGGCGGTGCGCGCGATCACGTACTACCCGGCGCGCATCCTCGGGATCGAACGCGAGCTCGGCAGCCTCGCGCCGGGCAAGCTCGCGGACCTCGTCGTGACCGATGGAGATCTGCTCGAAATCCGAACGCGCGTGGAGCAACTCTACATCGAGGGCCGGCCGGTGCCGCTCACGAACCGCCAGACCCAGCTCTACGCGAAGTACAAGGAGCGGCTCGAGCGCCTGCGGCGCGAAGCGAAGCGCTGATGCGCGCTCATTCGACGAAGGCGAGCTTCGAAACGAACGCGCGGTAGCTGGCCGACCACTTCTCGACGGTGCGGCCAGGACCGACGAGCTTCACGTAGTAGGGCCCTTCCGGCGTGTCGACGATCGAAGCGAGCATGCGCCAGCCCGGCTCGTTCACGCGCACGCCAGAGCCGGGAGCGGTCTCCGCGACGTAGGTGCCGGAGGCCGCAACGTCCAGCACGTCGAGGCCGTTCGCGTTGCGCCGGTTGGACTGCGTGAGCTCCACGCTTCCGCCGGCGCCCTCGAACTGGCTCTTCCAGCGCTCGATGTTGGCCTCCTTCGACCCGCCGCTCGTGCCGAAGTGGTAGACGACGAGCGCGGCATCCTGCGCATCGCCCTCGGCGCGTGGGAGCAGGTACTGGGCCCTGCGCATGGAGCTCGACGGCGTCTCGACCTGCCATCCGGGCTCTGCGTGGAGGACGAGTCCGCGCTCGGCGGGAGCGGCGTCGCTCTTATTCGCGGGGAGCGCGGCCGCCGCCGCAGAGTCGCTCGATGCGCGACAGCCCGCGAGTGCGGCGACGAGCAGGACGGCACCGGGGAGGAGGAGGCGGCCGCTCATTTCGCCACCACCGCCGAGTCGACGAACGCGCGGAAGCTCGCTTCCCACTTGGTCACCGTCGCGGCCGGTCCGCGCACGCGGATGAAGCCGTGGTTGTCTCCTCCGCGCTCGATGCTGACCGCGATCTGGCGCCACTTCTCCTTGCGCGTCGGAGGGCTCGCCGCGCCGGACATGGGGGGCGGCTTGGCGACATAGGTGCCCGTGACGTCGAACTCGAGCACCTCGAGATCGCCCAACTTGCGCGTGGAGATCGCCGCGGCTGCCTTCGAGTCGCGTCCGTCGGGCTGCTCGAATTCGCCGGCCCAACGATCGATGTTGGCCTCGCGCGTACCGCCGATCGGACCGGTGGTCCAGAGCTCGGCGTCCTCGGGGTCGCCCTCGGCCCGGGGGAGGCGGAACTGGAGGCGCTTCGTGGCGTTGCTCGGCGGCTCGACCTGCCAACCGGCGGGCGTCGTGAAGCTCAGGTCGGCCGGGCGCGGCCGTGGTTTCTGCGGTTCGAGCTGGGCGGTCGAGTCCTTGCCGGCCGCGTTCGGCGTGATGCGCTGCGGAGCATCGGAGTTCGAGCAGGCGGCGAGGAACAAGAGCGCGACGGCCGGGCCGAGAGGCGCCGAGTGCGACGACGTGGGGAGCGCGTGGACCATGCCCGGACTCTACGCGATCGAACCCGCGCGGCGCGAGGCGAGGCCCAGGTGCGGCGCTTCACCCTGGGAGCGTGCCGAGCGCTTCGCCGATCTGCTGCTCGCGCCGGCCGCTCATGCGTGGCGACCGAAGGCGTAGAGCACGAAGAACAGGCCGAGCCACAGCACGAGGCCGAGGACGCGTTCCGGTCGTTCGTAGTCGCGGGCTTTCCACATGGGATCGAGGCTCCATAGCGCCGGCGCGAGGCCCGGTCACGGGGAAGGGATGCGAGTCGGAGCGGTCGCGGCGGACCGTAGAATGCCGTGCGCACCCTGCCTGGAAGCAAGTGTCGTTCGCGGCGCCGCGTGGAGAAGAAAACGTGAGTTCTCGTGAGATCGAAGTGACCTGCCCGTGCTGTTCCGCTCGCCTCGTGGTCGACGTCCGCACGTCCCAGGTGATGAAGACCATCAAGAAGGAGGAGGCGGAGGGATCGGCCCCGCCTCGCGACAAGTGGTCCGCGGCGCAGAGCAAGGTCGAAGAGCGCTCGAAGGGCGGCCTCGACAAGCTGGATCGCGCGTTGGAGCACGAGCGCGGCAAGAAGGACCGCTTCGACGAGCTGTTCAAGAAGGCGACGGACAAGCACAAGCCCAAGCAAGATCCGGAGGGGTGAACATCGGGGA
>JACRIO010000050.1 GCA_016220035.1 Planctomycetota bacterium
ACGCTCTCCGTGCGCGGCGGAGCCCTGGATCGGCGTGTTCACCGCGGCGTTCTCGGCGAAGCTGCGGATGCGGCTGTCCTCCGAATGGATGTCGGGGAAGCGGCGTCTGCGGCCCAGCAGTGTTTCGACGTAGCCGTCCTTTCGCGCGCGTTCGAGCGTCGCGTCGATCCAGCCGCGCACCTTCGGGAACGAGCGGAAGTAGCGCTCGATGAACTGGCGCGCCTTGGGCACGGTGAGACCCGTCTCGCGCGCGAGCCGCCCCGGACCCATGCCGTAGAGCAGGCCGAAGTTGATCGCCTTCGCGCGCGTGCGCATCTCGCGCGTGACGAGCTCCGGCATGACGTCGAAGACCCTCGACGCCGTCTCGGCGTGGATGTCCTTGCCGGCGGCGAACGCGCGCTTCATAGACTCGTCGCCGGCGAAGTGCGCCATGACGCGCAGCTCGACCTGGCTGTAGTCGGCGGAGAGCAGCACCCACGTCCCGTGCGCGTCGCGGAGGCGCGGGACGAAGGCCTTGCGCAGCTCGCGGCCGCGCGCGGTGCGGATCGGGATGTTCTGAAGGTTCGGATCGCTCGACGCGAGCCGACCCGTCGCGGCGACGACTTGGCTGAAGGAGCAGTGCACGCGGCCCGTGCGCGGGTTCACGTATTCCGGGAGCGAGTCGACGTAGGTCGAGAGCAGCTTCTGCACCTCGCGGTACTCGAGCAGGCGCTTCACGATCTCGACCTCGCCGTAGTGCTCCTCGAGCGTCTCCGCGTCCGTCGCGTAACCGGTCTGCGTCTTCTTCACCCGCTTCACGCCGGCGTGCTCGTGGATCTTCAGGCGCTCGAAGAAGAGCTCGCCGATCGCCTTCGGGCTGTTCACGTTGAATTCGCTGCCCGCGAGCGCGTGGAGTTCCTTCACGAGCCGCTCCACGTCCTGCGCGAGCTCCGCGCGGATGGTCGCGAGCACGGCGACGTCGAGCCGGATGCCGCGCCGCTCCATCGCCGTGAGGACGGGCACGAGCGGCATCTCGAGGCCCTCGAACAGGGCCCGCGTGCCGCTCGCGTCGAGCTCCTTCTCGAACGCGAGCTTCAAGCGCCACGTGACGTCGGCGTCCTCGCACGCGTACTCGCCGACCGTGTCGATCGGCACACGGTCCATCGTGATCTGGTTCTTCCCGGTGCCGATCAAGGCGCTCGTCGGGATCTTCTTCAGGTCGAAGTAGGTGAGCGCGAGATCGTCGAGCCCGTGCCGGCGCGTGCTACCCGCGATGCAGTAGCTCGCGACCATCGTGTCGAAATCGGGCGGGGGGAGCTCGAGCCCGGCGGCCGAGAAGACGAGCCAGTCGTACTTCGTGTTCTGACCCGTGCGACGCAGCTTCGGATCCGTGAGCACGGGCGCGAGCCGCGCGAGCAGCGCCGCGCGACCGCCCGCGACGACCGGCGGTTCCGCGTTGAACGGAACGTAGTGCGCGCGCAGCGCCTTCGCGCTGAACGACACGCCGACGAGCTCCGACTGCAGCGGGAACAAGCTCGTCGTCTCCGTGTCCACGGCGAACTCGCCGGCGGCGAAGAGTTCCGCGAGCAGGCGGTCGAGTTCCGCCTCGTCGCGCACGACGTGGTAGTCGCGCGTTTCGGACTGCCGCGTGCCCTCCGCGACCTTCTTCAGGAGGCTCTGGAACCCCAGCTTGCCGAACAGGTGGGCGAGCGCCTTGGAATCCGGCTTCGCGGGTCCGATCGCGTCGAGCCCGGGATCGAGCGGCACGTCGCGGTGGATCGTGACGAGCTCCAACGAGAGCCGGAGGTGGTCGAGATCGCGCTTCAAGTGCTCCTTCGCCTTGCCCTTGACCTCCTCGATGCGTTCGATCAGCTGCGCGACGGAGCCGAACTCCTGGATCAGTTTCATGGCGCCCTTCTCGCCGATGCCCCCGACGCCGGGCACGTTGTCCGAGGCGTCGCCCATGATCGCGAGCACGTCGATCACGTGGTCGGGCGTCGTGCCGAACTTCTCTTTCACGGCCTCCTCGGCCTCGATGACGAGGTCGACGCCGGGTTTGAAGACGTTGTAGAGCTTCACGCGCGGACCGACGAGCTGCATCATGTCCTTGTCGCCGCTGACGATGAGCACGTCGTCGCCGCGCGCGGCCGCCTGCGTCGAGAGCGTGCCGATGACGTCGTCGGCCTCGAAGCCCCGCACCTCGAAGATGGGGATGCCGTGCGCGCGCACGACCTCGCGCAGCCACTCGAGTTGCACGACGAGCTCGTCGCCCATCTTCTCGCGCGTCGCCTTGTACTCGGCGTAGCGCCGGTGGCGGAACGTGTCGCCCGGCGGGTCGAACGCGACGGCGATCGCTTCGGGCTTCTCGGTCTCGAGGATCTTCCGCAGCGTCATCGTGAAGCCGTACGTCGCGCCCGACGGCTTGCCGTCCGGGGTCGAGAGGCCGGAACGCTGGAGCGCGAAGTGCGCGCGATACGCGAGAGCAGTGCCGTCGAGCAGGAAGAGGCGCGCCATGGTGCGCAGAGGATAGCGGCGCGCGCTCAATCCTCGACGTCGAGGTGGAACACGTGCAGCAAGCGGTGCGCGATGGGCGCGAGGAAGAGCGCCGCGACCGTGAGGAAGACGACGCCGCTGAAGAGCGCGTAGACGATCGCGACCGTCTTGCCGGCCTGCGTGTGGAGCTCGTCCACCGGACCCATGCCCGTGAGGGTCATCGCGGCATTGAGCGCGGCGTCGATCCACGCGAACCCTTCGGTCGCGCGGTGGCCGACCGTCCCGAGCGCGAGCGCCGCCAGCATCGCGGCGCCGCACGCGGCGATCGCGGAGAGCATGCGTTCACGGAACTCGGGCTTGGGTGGGAGCGGCTCGTGCTTGCGCTCGAACAGGAGGCGACGGCGGTGCTTCATGACGGAATGGTCGCGCGCCGGGGGAGTCGAGGCGAACTCGCGCGCGGCGGGCGGGCGAAACCACGACCGCCGGGGTAGGGGGCCGCCGAGCTCATGCGCCCACGTCGAGGTGCGCATGGAGCGCGCATCGCCCGTGCGCAGACGGACGCATCCGCCGTCGGAGGCTACGCACGGAATGAGCGCAACTTCATGCCGCTCGCACGCGACCCCGTGGTTGGCTTGGTGCATCGCGAGTCGGCGCGCTGTTCGGGCAGTGCGGGCGTGCCCGCTCCGTTCGACGCGCCGACCCGGCGCGTCGTGCAGCGCTTCTCGGGTGCATGCCCATCCTGGATGGAGGAATCGAACGTGAACAAGCCGATCTCGACCGTGCTCTTCGTCGCGTGCGCCGCGGCCTTCGTCGTCGCGCCGTCGCCGGCGCAGCTCACCGTGCGCGTCAGCACGGGGCCGACGAACTTCCAAGGGAACTTCAACAGCCTCTGGGGCGTGCCTTCGGCGGACGGCCGATACGTCGCGTTCCACAGCTTCGCCTCGAACCTCGTGCTCTCCGACCTGAACGGCCACCTCCCCGACGTCTTCGTGAAGGATCGGCAGACCTTTGGCGTGACGATGGCGAGCACGGACTCCGCCGGCGCGCAGGCCAACGGCGGCAGCATCGCGCCGTCGATGTCCGCGGACGCGCGCTTCGTAGCGTTCGAGAGTGACGCGTCGAACCTCGTCCTCGGCGACACGAACGGCGTGCGCGACGTGTTCGTCAAGGACCTCGCGACCGGCGTCACGGTGCGCGCCAGCGTCGACAGCGCGGGCGTCCAGGGCTCGGGCCCGTCCTACCTCGCGGCGATCGCGCCCGACGGGACCTGGGTTGCGTTCGAGAGCGATGCATCGGAGCTCGTCGCCGGCGACACGAACGGCGCGCGCGACGTGTTCCTGCACGAACTCGCCACGGGCATCACGCTGCGCGCCAGCGTCGACTCGAGCGGCGTCGAAGGCAACGGCGCGAGCACGTGGGCTTCGGTCTCCTCGAACGGACTCCGCGTCGCGTTCGAGAGCCTCGCGACGAACCTCGTCGCGGTCGACACGAATGCCGCACCCGATGTCTTCGTCTACGAACGCGCGACGGGGACGACGACGCGCGTCGCCGTGGGCGTCGCGAGCGCGCAGGGCGACGGAGCCAGTGGGGGTGCGTCGATCTCCGCCGACGGGCGCATCGTCGCCTTCTGGAGCGACGCGACGAACCTCGTCGTCGGCGACACGAACGGCGTCACGGACGTCTTCGCGCGCGACCTCCTCGCGCAGCGGACGGAGCGCGTGAGCGTGGGCGTGGGCGGCGCGCAGGCGACGGGCGCGAGCACGACGAGCAGCAGCTGCCAGGTGTCCGCGGACGGCCGGTGGATCAGCTTCGACAGTTGGGCCTCGAACCTGGTCGCGGGCGACACGAACAACGCGACCGACTGCTTCGTGCACGACCTGTGGACCAGGAACAACGAACGCGTCGACGTGACGACGGCCGGAGCGCAGGTGAGCGCGGGCGCTAGCGCCCCGTCGATCTCCGCGAACGGCCGGTTCGTGGCGATGGCGAGCTCGTCCTCGACCTTGGTCACCGGTGACAACAACAACTACTGGGACGTGTTCCTGCGCGACCGCGGTGCGCTCCCGGCGACGATCGGGTTCTGCTTCGGCGACGGCTCCGAGCCCGCGGAGACCACGCTCTGCCCCTGCGCGAACTTCGGTGCCTTCGGGCACGGCTGCGCGAACTCCGTGAACACCGCGGGCGGCTTCCTCGGGACCACGGGCGCCACCGCGACGGACGACGTCGTGCTGCGCGGCTCGGGCATGCCCGCGACGGCGGCGTGCATCTACTTGCAGGGTGACGCGCTCGCCGACGTCGTGTTCGGCGACGGCGTGCGCTGCACGGGCGGCGCGTTGTTGCGCCTGCGCACGAAAGTGAACGCCGCGGGCCTCTCCGCGTTCCCCGACTCCACCGACACGATCACGCTCTCCGCCCGCGGCGGCGTGGTCCCCGGCTCCGGTGCGCGCCGCTGGTACCAGACCTACTATCGCAACGCGAGCGCGGC
Organism: Planctomycetota bacterium; assembly: GCA_016220035.1. Classification (GTDB taxonomy): domain Bacteria; phylum Planctomycetota; class UBA1135; order UBA1135; genus JADJNY01. The sequence continues at coordinate 4,958 of JACRIO010000050.1, forward strand.
CTTTTGCCCGCCGGAAACGTTCAACGTGACGAACGGCACCGTGCTCGACTGGTGAGCTCGAGCGAGGACCGGTCGCGCCCGCGGCGACCGGCAAGGAAGGCGTGAGCGCGCGGGATCCGGGCGCGGGGGGCTTGCCGCGGCGCTCGCCGTCCGGACAATCCGCGCCCCATGCCGCGGACGATTTGCACGCTCAACCTGAACGGCATCCGCTCCGCCGAACGACGCGGGTTCAGCCGCTGGCTGCGGCGATCGAAGCCCGACGTGCTCTGCGTGCAGGAGCTGCGCGCGCAGCGCGGCGACGTCGAGGACGAGCTCTACGCGCCCGCGGGCTACAACGCGCGCTGGTTGTCCGCCGCGAAGAAGGGCTACTCGGGCGTCGCGCTCTATTCGCGCTCGGCACCCGATCGCTATGCGGAGGGGACGAGCTTCGCGCACTGCGCCGACGAAGGCCGCGTCCTTCGCGCGGACCTCGACGAGCTCAGCGTCGTCAGCCTCTACGTGCCCTCCGGTTCGTCGAGCCCCGAACGACTCGCGATCAAGCTCGAGTACATGGAACGCTTCCTCGGACACGCGCGCGTGCTGCTCGCCGAGAAGCGGCCGATCGCGCTGTGCGGGGACATGAACGTCGCGCCGACCGCGCTCGACCTCGCGCGGCCCAAGCAGAACGAGAAGAACTCGGGCTTCCTGCCCGAGGAGCGTGCCTGGTTCACGGCGATGGAGCGCATGGGCTGGGTCGACGTCGTGCGCGCGCGCAACCCCGGCGTCGCCGGGCTCTACTCGTGGTGGTCGAACCGCGGTCGCGCGCGCGAGAAGGACGTCGGCTGGCGGCTCGATCACGTGCTGTGCTCGCCGGAGCTCGCGTCGCGCGTGAAGCGTGCTTGGATCGAGAAGAAGGCCGGGCTTTCGGACCACGCACCGGTGTGGGTGGAGCTCGAAGCGTGATCCTCGCCTGCGTGCTCGCCCTCGGGCCGGGTTCCATCGCGGTCGGCGCGCGCGCGGCGCCCCCGCAGGACCCCGTTCGCGAACGCCGCGTCGCGCGCGCAGTGCGCACGGAGACGGCGCCCGTGATCGACGGCGTGCTCGACGACGCCGTGTGGGCGCTCGCGGAGCCGATCGGCGAGCTCCATCAGGTCGAGCCGATCGAGGGAGCGCCGACCGAGCGCACCGAAGTGCGCGTGCTCTTCGACGCGGAGCACCTCTACCTGGGGGTGCGGTGCTTCGACTCCGATCCCGTGCGCATCGTGGGCACGCAGATGGCGCGCGACGCGGACCTCGACCCCGACGACCGCGTCGAAATCGTGATCGACACGTTCCTCGACCGCCGCAACGCCTACTTCTTCCAGATGAGCCCCGTCGGCTCGAAGGGCGACGCGCTGATCGCGAACAACGGCCAGGACTTCAACAAGCCGTGGGACGGGATCTGGGAAGGGAAGAGCGCGATCGACGCTTTGGGGTGGTCGTTCGAGATGGCGCTCCCGTTCCAGACGCTCGCGTTCGCGCCCGGCGCGAGCGCGTGGGGGCTCAACGTGAACCGCCACGTGAAGCGGAAGAACGAAGTGGACCGCTGGAACAACGGAAGCCGCGACTACTTCGTGTTCCAGATCGCCGAAGCCGGCGACCTCACGGGGTTGTCCGGGATGCGGCAGGGCCTGGGGCTCGATCTCGTCCCGTTCTTCCACGCCGACTGGACGAACGTGAACCCCGGCGACGCGGACCTCGCGGGAAAGCCCGGCTTCGACGCGTTCTACCGGCTGACGCCGAGCCTCCAGGCGATCCTCACGGTGAACACGGACTTCGCCGAGACGGAGGTCGACGCGCGCCGGCTCAACCTCACGCGCTTTCCGCTCTTCTTCCCCGAGAAGCGCGACTTCTTCCTGCAGGACGCCGGCATCTTCGGGTTCGGGGACCTCGGACGCGGCGACGCGCTCCTCCCGTTCTTCAGCCGCCGCATCGGTCTCGACGCGAACGGCGAGGAGGTTCCGATCCTCTACGGCGGGAAGCTCACCGGCCGCCACGCGGGGTGGAACGTCGGCGCGCTCGACGTGCACACCGAGCAGCAGGACGGCGTACCCGAGAAGGATCTCTTCGTCACGCGCCTCTCGCGCAACATCGGCGAGCAGTCGACGCTCGGGGGAATCGTCACGAGCGGGAATCCGTCGGGTACGCGCGACAACGCGGTGTTCGGAGTCGATTGGAACTACCGCGCGGAGAACCCGTTCGGCGACGGCACGCTGACGTCGAGCGTCTGGGCGCTGCACTCCGCGACCGCGGGCATCTCCGGGGACGACGACGCGTTCGGCGCGTCGCTCGCGGTGCGCTCCGACCTGTGGCGGTGGGGGGTGAAGGCGCGCGAAGTGCAGTCGGACTTCGACGCGCTGCTCGGCTTCGTGCCGCGCCGGGGCATCCGTTCGTTCTCGGGCGACGTGCAGTACCGGCCGCGCGCAGTCGTCCCGGCCGCGAGCGCCGCGCCGAGCCAGGCGAGCGTGCGCCAGTGGCGCTTCGGCCTCGAGAGCGTGCTCGTCACGGACATGGACGGCGACGTCGAGACGGCTTCGATCGAGCTCCAACCGTTCGGGTTCGAACTCGAGAGCGGTGACGAGCTCAACCTGCAACTCGTCCAGGAGCACGAGGACCTCGCCGCGCCCTTCGACATCCACGACGGGGTCACGATCCCCGCGGGGACCTACGACTGGCTCCGCGCGCGCGTCGAGGTCGAGAGCGCGCTCAAGCGGCCGGTCTCCGCGACGCTGCGCCTCGAGGGCGGCGAGTTCTACGACGGAACGCGCGAGGACCTCGAATGCGAGGTGAGCTGGCGCCCGAGCCGCTGGTTCCACGGCTCGGTGGGTTACGAGCAGAACCACGTCGACCTCCGGCAGGGCGCGTTCGCGACCGAGATCGGCCGCGTGCGAGCGGATGTGTCGTTCAGCCCCGACCTCGACTGGTTCAACTTCGTGCAGTTCGACAACGAGAGCGACTCGCTCGGATGGAACAGCCGCCTGCGCTGGATCCCCGTGCCCGGTCAGGAGCTCTTCGTCGTCTGGAACCAGACGGTCGAGCGCGAGGGCGACGCACTCGTGTCGAGCTTCCAGGAAGCGGCCTTCAAGTTCGGCTGCACGTTCCGCTTCTGATCCGCCGCGGAGTGCCTTCGCGCGCGTCCGTACGCCCCACGACTGGGTCGCGGGCTCCGCGGACTCGGGCTACGCTGGGCCGCCCGTGGAGCGCGCGATCCAGCCGGTCCACGCGCGCTCACACCGTGCATTGCCCTTCGTTCCCTCGCTCGGCCGCCGCGTTCGCGCTCCTCGCTCCGTTCGCCGCGCCGCAGGCGCCGTGGCCCGCGAACCTCGCGAACACGCGCGTGGCCGGCGCTTGGAACCAGGCGGTCGGCGTGACGTGCGCGGCCAACGGGCGCGTGTTCGTCGGGGAGAAGGCGGGGCGCGTCTGGTTCGTCGAGAACGGACAGAAGTCGCTCCTGATCGACCTCGCGGCGGAAGTGGGCGACTGGCGCCCACGGTCTGCTCGGCTTCGCGCTCGACCCGGCCTTCCTCGCGAACGGGCGCATCTACCTCCTCTACGTCGTGGATCACCACCACCTCGCGCACTTCGGCACGCCGGCGTACGACCCGAACAGCGACGAGTACTTCCTCGACACGATCGGGCGCGTGACGCGCTACACGTGCGACGCGAGCACGGGGTTCCGCTCGGTCGATCCCGCGTCGCGCATGGTGCTGGTCGGCGAGTCGATCTCGACCGGGATCCCGGTGCTCAACCAGTCGCACGGGCTCGGCGCGCTCGTGTTCGGCGCGGACGGGACGCTGTTCGTCTCCGCGGGCGACAACGCGAGCTACGACGAGTCCGATCACGGCGGTCCGGTGCTCGGGAGCAGCAACACGGGCCGCGCCGAGGGCATCATCGACCTCGCGCAGGACGTCGGCTCGTACCGCGCGCAGTTCCTCGGCAGCCTCGACGGCAAGGTCCTGCGCATCGACCCCGCGACGGGCGACGGTGTCGGGTCGAACCCGTTCTTCGACACGGCGGCGCCGCGCTCCCCGCGTTCGCGGGTGTGGGCGCTCGGCTTCCGCAATCCGTTCCGCATGGTGCTCCGCCCGGGCACGGGCAGCGCGGATCCGACCGTCGGCGATCCGGGCACGCTCTACGTCACCGACGTCGGCTGGACCCTGCGCGAGGACCTCGACGTCGGCGATGCGCCTGCGATGAACTTCGGCTGGCCGCTCCACGAGGGGCTCACGCCCGAGCCGCTCTTCGCGGGCGTCGACGCCCTCAACCGCGAGAGCTGGAACCCGCTCTTCCTC
>JACRIO010000042.1 GCA_016220035.1 Planctomycetota bacterium
AAGCCGCTGGTGCGCGCTCCCGGCGGCTACAACGTGAACCAGATCGCGCAGCTCGTCGTGGAGCAGAGTAGGCGGCGCTCGGAGTGAGTCGAACGCCAGCTGCGTGCGTCAGCTGGGATCGTCGTCATGGACGCACTCGAAGCGGAGGGCGGCTTCGATGTGCTCGGCCAGAAGCTGCGGGTACGCCGCGAGGACCTGCTCCTTGGAGGCTCCATCCGCCAGGAGCTCGAGCAGGAACTCGACGCTGATCCGAGTGCCGCGGATGCATGGCTTTCCGCCGAGCACGCCGGGCGATCGGGTGATCCATTCCTCCATGGAGCTACTCCGGCGTCACATACGCCGCCGTGATCCCGCCGTCGACGAGCAGGTTGGAGCCCGTCATGTAGCTCGAATCGTCGCTCGCCAGGAACAGCGCGGCCTTCGCCATCTCCCGCGCCTCGCCGAAGCGGCCCATCGGGATGTGCACGAGGCGGCGCTGCTTCTTCGCATCGGTGTTGAGGAACTTCATCAAGAGCTCCGTCCGCAGCGGGCCGGGGGAGAGCGCGTTCACGCGGATCGACTGCCGCGCGTGGATCACCGCGAGCTCGCGCGTCATCGACAGCACGCCGCCCTTGCTCGCCGTGTACGCGAGCTGCGGCGTCGCGGCGCCGAGGCTCGCGACGAAGCTCGCGACGTTGATCACCGAGCCGCCGCCCGCGCGCAGGAGCGCCGGGATGCCGTGCTTGCAGCCGAGGAACACGCCCTTGAGGTTGATCGCCAGCGTGCGCTCCCACACGTCCTCGGGCGTCCGCACCGCGTCGTCGTCGCTCGAGTCCATGATGCCCGCGTTGTTCATCAGGACGTCGAGCTTGCCGAAGCTCGTCTCCGCGAGGCGCACCATCGCGGCGCAGTCGGCGTCCTTGGACACGTCCGAACGCACGAAGACGGCCTTCCCGCCCGCTTTCGTGATGCGCTCGACCACCTCGCGCCCCGCGGCCTCGTTCACGTCGCTCACGACGACATTGGCACCCTCCGCGGCGAACAAGAGCGCGCTCTCGCCGCCGATGCCGCCGCCCGCGCCCGTGATCAACGCCACCTTGCCGTTCAAACGCATCATTCGACCTCCGCGCGTGGTGTCGGCAATTGCGGAGCGCGTGTCAAGCACGCGTCAAGCCTTGCGGAGCTCGATCGCGGCCGCGACGAGCTGGTCGAACAGCCGCTGCTGCGGCGCGTCCTCGGCGGCGGTGTGCTCGGGGTGCCACTGCACCGCGACGAGCCACGGATGACCGCGCAGCTCGACGCCCTCGAACGTGCCGTCGGGCGCGCGCGCGACGATCGCGAGGCCCTCGGCGGGCTTGCGGATCGACTGATGGTGCGACGACGCGGGGCTCGGGTCGTGCGTGCCGAGGATGCGCGCGAGGCGCGAGCGCGGATCGACGTGGACGAGGTGGGGGACGTACTCGCGCTCCGGTCCGCGGTGGAGCACGTCCTCGCCGACGACGTCGGGCAGGTGCTCGATCAACGTGCCGCCGAGCGCCACGTTGATCACCTGGCAGCCGCGGCAGATGCCGAGCGTGGGCAGCGCGGCGCGCACGGCGGACTGGACGAGCTCGATCTCGGTCGTATCGCGTTCGGGGTCGACGCCGTAGACCTGCTTGTGCGCCTTGCCGCCGTAACGCGCGGGCTCGACGTCGGGCCCGCCGGTGAGGATCAATCCGTCGAGGAGCGCGAACACTTCCTCCGCGCGCGGCTCGCCCGGCGGGAGCAGGAGCGGGAGCCCGCCCGCGCGCCGCACGGCGTCGACGTACTTCGCTGGGACGTTGTAACGCCCCTCGAGGTTGCCGGGCCCCTTGCGGCCGTAGGTCGTGATGCCGATGCGCGGGGCGGACATGCGCGCGGAAGCTAGCGACGCGCGACGCGCGGGGCAATCGAGCGATCGCGGGAGCGAAGTGGCCCGCGCGTCGTGGGGTTCCCGCGCGCACGCCGCCCCGCGCATTCGCTTCGCGCGCCTCGGGGTCGTCGGCTTCACGCAGCGCAGTGGCTCGGGCTCGCCCGCGCGAGGCACTCACCGCGCTACAAGGAGCTTCATGCGACGATGGCCTGCAGCTCCACTCTTCAGCCGACGTCGGCGAGCCGCGGGACGAGTCGACGGAGGACCTTCGCCGACGGGTCGGCTTCATGCGACGTGGACCGTGGTGGCGGAGGATCAACTTGATTCGGCGGACATCCTCGGCGGGTTGGCGGCGTCGAGCGACGGACCGTTTGCGCCCGCATTGATGCGCGACCGCCGAGAGCAACGATGGCACGGAGGCTCCGAGGACCCGCGCCCGGCGCCGGGCCTAGGTGCGGGCGCCGCGGAGCGCGGGTTCCCCGCCTCGATAGGGCGCACATCACGCTCGACCCGAGCGTGGCGTGCAGGAATCGGGTTGCGCGGCCCAGAGACGTGCGTGACGGGACCGACGACGTCGTGACCCGGGGCTCTTGCTCGGAGCGCGTCGCGCCTCCTCATCTCGATTCCGCGGACATCCTCCACGGGCCAACGACGCTGGGTGGCGGCCCGCGCGCGTCGATGCGCGCGGAGGCCGCGAAACGGACGCGCGGACGAAAGAACGGCCCGCGCACGGCGCCGTGTCCAGGATCGGGTTCGCCGTTCGCGAATTCCCGATCTCGATAGGGCGCGCATCGTGGAGAGCTGCCTGATGGCGTGTGCGAACCCGGCCGTGCGGCGCATGCGCGGGAGCTCGCGTAGCGACGATCGCGCCGTGAGGTGCTCGGACACAGCACCACTATCGCTGGCATGCGGCTCGAGAACGCGATCAACTCGCGCGCGCCGCTCGAACCAGCATGGAGCGTCGAGGCTCCGGCAAGGAGATCGTGCTGATGAGATTCGTGGGAGGCGTAGTGCCCGCGGAGGTGCGGATCGCGAACCCGCCGTTCGATCTCCCGCACGCTCGCGCACCTCAGCGCGACGCGGGACCGAGCGGCTTCAGCCGCAGGTCGAGTTGGAACGCATTCGCGCTCGCCGGTCCCGCATAGGCGCCGCGCCACCGGTGGTCCGCGCGAGCGCGGCCGTCGAAGTCGGGGAGCGGGGCGCCGTGCCCGAACGGAGCGGGGTCGAGTTCCTTCCCGACGCAACGGCCCGCGAGTGGGTGGAAGTCCATCGCGCCGGGGACGAGCGACGGTCGCACGACGTACTGCGTCGCGTCCGCGAGGCTCGCGACCACGTTTGCGAGCTCGAAGCCCTCCGCGCCGGTGATCGGAGTCGCCGCGAACACGAGGTTGCCCGTCACGACGGAGGTCTCGCGCGGGCGATGTTCGAAACGGATCCCCGATCGCGGGCCGTACACCGTGTTGAAGCCGACGTCCGCGCGGAGGAGCGGGCGATCGTGGTCGCCGAGGTGGATGGCGACCGGTCCGTCGCCGACGAACACGTTGTCGTGCACGCTCACGCGGCCCGAGGCCTGCAAGAGCGCCTCGCGCGGGTTGCCTAGGAGCAGGTTGCGCGCGATCTCGTAGCGGTCCTCCGCGCCGGCGCCGCGCTCGGGGAGGCCGCCCACGAGGACGCTGGGGCGATCGCCGTCGGGGCTCGCGCGGCCATCCTTCGCGAACACGTTGTCGCGGATCACGGTGACGCTCGCCCCCGTCGGGAGCCCCTCGATCTCCGGCCGCGCGCGCTGCCACTTGATCTGCATCGCGTAGCCGAGCGTGTTCTGTACGAGGTTGCCCTCGATCACGCCCGCGACGAACGGGTCGGTACCGTCGGAGTTGCCGAGGTACACGCCCGTGCCCGCGTCGAGAATGCGGTTCCCGCGGATCGTCCAATTCCACGTCGGCGTCTTGGTCGAGATCGCCACCTGTTGCTGCGCGGCCGAGAAGTTGCGGAACGTGCAGCCTTCGATGTGGACGTCGTGCACGCGGTTCGATCCGCCGCCCTTCGCGCTCACGCCGAACGCGTCCGAGGCCTTCGCTCCGTCGACGACGAGGTGTTCGAGCGCCACGAAGCACGCGTCGACGAGTTCGATCGTATTGTGCCCCGGCTCGGACTCGATCACCGCGGGCGCGCCCTCCTCGGGCCCCCGGATCGTGATCCACGCGCCGGCGCGCCCCGCGAGCCTCGTGATCGGGAGCCGCACATACGCCCCGGGCGCGAGGAGCAGGGTGTCGCCCGCGCGGAGCGTCGCGAGGCGCGCGCGGTGGTTCGACGGGTCGGCCGCGACGTCGCCCGCGCGCGCGACGGCGACGAGGAACGGCACGAGCGCGCACGCGGGGAGCTTCACACCCGCGGATGCTACTCCGCGCCGTCCGCGACTGCTCAGTTCAAGATCGCCCCGCCGCCGACGACGAACGCGAACTCGCTCGACCAGTCGCGGCCCGAGCACTGCACGACGCCGTGGTTGCGCGTCGCGAAGTCCGCCGTCTCGAACGCGCGCACGCCGAGCACGTAGAACGGATCCTCGCTCGCGCAGCCGTACGAACCCACGGGGTAGACGTAGTAGCGGTAGTGGTACGTCGCGTCGTTCCTCGGATCGCGCGCGGGACCTTCGAGGTAGCCCGCGCGGACGAGCTCGCCGATGAAGCCGCCGTCGTGAGAGACGTCCCAGCCGCCGTAGGACGCGTTCGTGTCCGCGGCGGGCCAGCGACCGTTGTCCTCGTGGAACAGCTCGATCGCCTCACGCACGCGCACGATGTCCGCGAGCCGGCGCGTGTCGCGCGCGACGGCGAGGCGATTTTGGATGCGCGGCGTCGCGACGCCCGCGATCATCGCGAGCACGAGGACCGCGATGACCACCTCCAACAGCGAGAAGCCGCGCGTCCGGAGACGGCGCGGCTTCGCGCAACCAGCGACCGAAGTGCGCGGGATCACCAGTAGAGGAGGATGAAGAGGTAGCTGTTGGTCGAGTCCCACTTCACCTTGCCCGCGCTCGACCACGTGCCGGCGAGGCTGCCGTCGATCGCGGCGTCGAGGGCTTGCGCGTTCGCCTGCGTGATCCCGCTCATCCAGAGCGTGCACGCGCTCGCCGTGACGTCGTTCGTTCCGTCGCCGTCCGTGTCGAAGCCGGTGTTCCCGTTGACCGCGGGTGTCGCGTACATGTGGAGCGAACCGCCGTAGGGGTTCTGCGTCGAGGCGAGGGGCGATTCGAGGTAGGGGCCCTGCCACCCGGCAACCGTCTGCGTGCCCGACAACTTGCGGTTCGCCGCGTCGTAGCCGGAGTACTCCCAGGGAAGCTGGCCCGTGTCGGAGTGGTAGGTGATGCACGCCTTCTTGAGGGTGTTCACGAGCTCGATGACCTTCGTCGAGCGGCCCTTGTCGAGCACGCTGCGCGAACGCATCACGACGACGCCCGCGATCATCGCGATGACCGCGACGGCGATGACGATTTCGAGGAGGGAGAAACCAGCTGAGCGCGCGCGGCGCGTGAGGGAGTGGCCAGAACGGTGGAGCATCGTGTGCCTCTTCTGTCGATGGGATGAAGGAGTGGGGCACAGGAGCTTCGTCCCCGCATGCGGCCGATCTTGAGATCCAGGTTGCGTCCTCGGTGACGAGTTCGACACCTGCGACACCGGAGCCCGAACTCTCGTTTCGGGCGCCTTTCGCCGCGCGAAGTCGGGATCGGCGACCGCCTCAAGTACACGCGTCTCCGCACCCGAACTCCACGCGAGCGAACTCGTTCCCCACGAGCCGCGCACCCCATCGGGCCCTCGCGCCCGACCCCGCGCATGTCCACCCAGAGTCGAGGTTCCGAACGCCGCCAGTCCGTCTTGTTCGTCCACGAACGAGGCGTCGAGTGGTTGAGCTCCCGTTCCGATGGAGAGCGTCACGCGAGCGTGCAGCTCGATGGAGACGCCGCGGACGTCACGGCGCTCGCCGCCGCCGCGGGGCGCGCGTACGAGCAGGCGGGTGGTTCGAAACGCCGCATCGTGCTCGCGCTCGGCGAGGGGCTCGTCCAGCACCGTCTCGTCGAGTTGCCGGTCGCGCTCGTACGCGCGGGCGGGGGCGAGCTCGATCGCGCGCTGCACCGCAAGGCCGCCGCGCTCCTCGGGTGCGAGCCGCGCGAGGCGCTCTACGCCGCGGCGCTCGTGGACGCCGGCAGCGAGGACCGCGACGACGCGCGGCCGACGAGCTGGATCGTCACGGCCTTCCGGAAGTCCGTGGTCCCGCGCCTCCACCCGGCGCTCGGCCGCCGCGGCCTCACGGTGCATCGCGTCGCGTCGCTCCGGCTCTCCGCGGCGAGCGGCGCCGCCGCACGGCGCGCGACCGAGAAAGGCGCGTGCATCGTCGTCGTCGTCGAGCCCGCCTGCGTGACGCTCACGCTGGTGCACGAGGGGCTCGCCGTGAACGTCGGGGCGTTGCGCGGCAGCTTCGCGGACGAGCCGGCGCTCGCGATGACGCTGCTGCAGGAGATCAAGGGCCTCGACATCCACTGGCGCAAGCAGTCGCGCGGCGAAAGCGTGAGCGAAATCGTCCTGCTCGGGTTCCCGCAGGATCGCGGAGAGCTGTTCGTCGGCGCGCTGAAGAACGCGCACAAGGAAGTGACCGTGAACCTCCTCCGCGACGAGCGCGTGGAGTTGGAGCGGGACGTCGCGACGCGCACGGAGCTCCTGCGTCTGTGCCGCTCGACGTCCGGAATGCAGCTCGACTTGACGCCGCGCGCGCGCGCACCGCGCCCGCAGGTTCGCGGTCGCCGGCATCGCGCTGCTCGTGACGGGCACGTTCGCGTGGCTCGGTTGGGACGTCCAACGCGAGTCCCGGATGGACGACGAGCGCATGTTGACCGAGTTCACGAAGCGCGGCGCGGACCTGGAGGAGCTCCAGCAGCGCGAGACCGAGGCGCGCGCCGCGATGGAGCAGTTGCAGCACACGATCGCGCGCGGTCAAGAGGTGGCGCACGCCGGCGTGGAGCTCGCCGGGCTCCTCGAGCAGGTGCGCGCGGGCCTCGGCGCGGACACGGCCTTGCTCGGCTTGCGCCTCGTGCCGAGCGACGGCGCGACGAAGGTCGAGATCGAGGGCGAGGCGAGCCCGCAGCCGATCGTCGCCGCCGCGAGCATCGCACGCGCGGCGCGCGCGCTGGAGGCGTCGCCGCTCTTCGAGGGCGTCGAAGTGCACTCCGCGCCGCTGCCCATCTCGAGCTCGATGCCCGTGCACTTCCTGCTCTCCGCACGAACGGAGCCGCCGCGATGAAGACGCGCAGCGACAACATCCGGACGTCGCCCGGCGAGCACGCGCTCCTGTGGATCGCGCCCGCGGCGCTGGCCCTGTTCTCGCTCTCCGCGGTCGTGGCGCCCGGAACGCGCGGCGAGAGCAACGATGCCGAGCTGCTCGACGTTCGCAAGCGCGCCGAGGATTGCGAGACGAAGCGCGCCACGCTCGCCGACTTCCAACGTGCGGGCGGCCTGGAGCACGTGCGCGCCCTCGAACGCGCCGCCGCCGCGAGCTTGCCCGAGAGCATCGCGCCCTTCGAGGTCCAAGCGCACGCTCGGCTCCTCGCGCGAACACTCGGGTTCGAGCTCGAGAGCGTCGACCTCGCCGAGGAGCGCGAGCCCGCGATGCCGCTTGTCGCCGGCGGCGTCTCCGAACGGCCGCTCGTCGTGCGCGCGCAGGGGCTCCCCGAACGGCTGCCGGAGTTCGTCGACGCGCTGCGGCAGCTCGGGCACCCGCTCTCGGTGAACTCCGTGGAGCTCGGCCGCTCCGCCCGCGGCGAGAAACGTTTCCACCTCCGCATCGAGCTCGGCCTCTTTCAGCGCGCTCGGAAGGCTCCCGTGCAGATCGCCGCCCCGAATCCCGAAGCACCTCCCCGATGAACACGACGACGAAGAAGCTCCTCGCGATCGGCTGCGGCGTCGCGGCCGCGGCGACCTGGGTCCCGGTCCTCCTCTCCGGCGGCGAAGCTGCGCCGCGCGCCAACGCGGATCTCCCCGCGGAAGGGCTCGCGCCGATGCCGAGCGCAGGCGCGGAGGCGCCGATCGCTCCCGCGAGCGCAGAGCTCGAGCCCGAGTCGGCCGCGTCGGAGCACGCGGCGCCTTCCAGTGCTCCCGTCTCCGCGTCCGCGAAGGAAGCCGCGCCCGCGGGCGAACTCGCGGGCGGCCTCGCTCAGCTCCAGTCCACGGTCGACGGCGGGAAGGACGCGCGCCAGGAAGCGTTGCTCGAGCGCCTCGCGCGCGCCTGGTCCGACGAGAAGGAGCCGGCGAAGGAAGCGGCGCCGACGCAGCCCGCGGCGCCCACGGTGCTCGAGGTCGCGCCTCAGGTCGCGACGTCCAAGAAGGAAGAGCAGGAGCGCGAAGATCCCGCCGACGTGTTCCTTCGCGCGCATCCGCTGCACGGCTGCCTCGTTTCGAGCTCGACGCGCACGGCGCTCCTCGGCGACTTGGTCGTGCGCGAGAACGACGCGCTCGCCGGCGGCGCGCTCCTCGTGCTCACGATCGACGCGCAGTCGGTCGTCGTCGTGCGCGGAGCGGTCGAGACGCGCATCACCCTCGAACCGTTCCGCTCGATGCCGCCGCGAACGGAGCGCGCGGGCTCGACGGGCGGACCGGAAGCGTCGGGGGCGGGGAGCCCGAATCCGGCGCCCGAAGTGCGCGTCGCTCCGCCCGCGGCGCCTCCGATCCCGCCGGCGCCGGCCACCAACGACGCCGCGAGCGCTTCGACGACTCCGAAGGGAGCTTGAGCATGCGAACGAACGCCCACTCCTTCCTCCACGTCTCCGCCGCCGCCCTCCTGACGTGCGCCGCCTGCCGGCTCGTCGAACCCACGCTGAGCCAGCGCGCGACGGTTCCCGCGACCGACCGCGTCGCGGAAGAACCCCGCATCCCGCCGCCGACGCCCGAAGAGCAGGCCGCGCCGGTCGAGCCGGCTCCGCCGCGGCCGCATGTCGGCGGACCGGATCGCGTGAAGCTCGAACTGCGCGGCACGACGCTCGCGCAGGCGGTGCGCTACATCGCCGACACGGCGGGCGTGAACATCGTGCTCGACGCGGGGCTCGACGCGCAGGTCGACGCGAGTTTCCCGAGCGTCACGCTCGACGACGCGCTCGCGACGTTGCTCGCGCGCCACGATCTCCTGCTGGTCGAGGATCCGCCGGGCATCTTCCACGTCGACCGCGGCGACTCCGCGCCGGACGAGGCGCGCTTCGAGCTCCGTTCCGCGCGCGCGGCCGACGTGGAGAAGCGCATCACCGCGCTGCTCGACTCCTCGGCGGTCGTGGTGATCGACGCCGACCAGAACTTCCTCCACGTGCGCGGCTCGCGCGCGGACGTGCGGCGCGCGCGCGAGTTCCTGCAGCGCGCCGACCACCTGAAGCCGCAGGTGCTGATCGAGATGCGCCTCATCGAGGTCACGCTCGGCCGCCACTTCGAGCTCGGGATCGATCACCACTACGACAACCTCGACATCGGGGGCGGGACGCTCGACCTCATCCAGAGCCTCGCCACGGGCGACGATCGCTTCCAGGTGTCGCTCTCGTCCGACGACGGCGACGTCGGCGGCGTCCTGAACGCGATCGAACGCCTCGCGGGCGTGGAGCTCCTCTCCGCGCCGCGCGTCGTCGCGGTCAACAACTCGCCGGCGCGCATCGACATCGTGCGCGAGGTCCCGTACATCAAGACCACGACCGCGACCACGAGCGGCACGACCGGCGGAGTCGGCACGAGCACGACGCAGGAAGTGCAGTTCAAGGAGGTCGGTCTGAAGCTCAAGGTCACGCCCGCCATCCGCTCGGGCGGCGTCATCGAGCTCGACGTCGATCAGGAGCTGTCGGAAGTCGGCGACATCCTCGCCGGAGTGCCCGCCGTGGACCGACGCGTGATCACGACGCGCCTCGAGGTGCGCGACGGGTGCACGCTCGCGATCGGCGGACTGATGCAGGACCGCAAGAGCCGCGCGGACACCGGCGTGCCGGTGCTCATGGACATCCCGTTCCTCGGCCGCCTCTTCCGCAACGACGACGACCAGATCGACAAGCGCGAGCTCGTCGTCTTCATCACGCCGCGCGTCGTGCGCCTCGATTCGGCCGCCGAGCTGACCTCCGAGTTCCGCGAAGTGCTGCTCCAGCGCCGGCGCGAGATGGGCCTCGACGAACGCGACGGCGGAGGCTCCCGCCCGTGAGCGCGAGCTCGCCGAGTCCGGGAGCGGTGCCCGCGGCCCCCTCGGCCTCCGCGCCGAAGATGCGTCTCGGCGACCGCCTTCTCGAACGCGGGCTCGTCACGCAGGCGCAGCTCGAGGTCGCGCTGCGCGAACAGAAGCGCGCGCACCGACCGCTCGGCCGGATCCTGACGTTGCTCGGCTTCGTGTCGGGCGAGACCATCGCGCGGTTCGTCGCGGAGGACCTCGGCCTCCAGTTCGTGCGCGCGGCGGAGAAGGAGCCCGATCCGCTCTTGCTGTCGACGCTCGACTCGGCCTTCGTGCTCGAGAACCAGGCCGTCCCGCTCGCGATCGAGGCGGGCACGCTGCGCGTGGCGATGGTCGACCCCGCGGACCCGGCGCGCGTCGCCGCGGTGCGCGCGCGCTTCCCGTATCCGATCGAGCTCGCGGTCACGACCGAGGACGACCTGCACGAGTTCGTGCGCTCGCACCTCGAACGCGAGAGCGAGCACGTCGCGCAGGTGTTCCGCGAGCAGGCGGCCGAGCAGGACGGCGAGATCCCCGTCGAGCGGCTCGTCGACGCGCTCCTGCGCGACGCGATCTTCCGCGGCGCGACCGACATCCACGTCGAGCCCGACGAACGCGTCGCGCGCGTGCGCTACCGCATCGACGGCGTGCTCGTGCCCGGCGAGAGCCTGCCGAGCTCCGCGACGGCCGCCGTCGTGTCGCGCATCAAGATCCTCGCGGGCATGGACATCTCGGAGCGCCGCCGCCCGCAGGACGGACGCATCCGCCATCACATCGAGGGACGCGACGTCGACATGCGCGTCTCGATCATGCCGTGCACCGACGGCGAGAACGTGGTCATCCGCATCCTCGACAAGAGCGCGGGGCTCGTGCAGATCGGGAGCCTCGGCATGCACCCCGACCACCAGCGGCTCCTGACGAGCATCGGCCAGCGACCGCACGGCCTGTTCCTCGTCACCGGGCCGACGGGCTCGGGCAAGACGACCACGCTCTACGCCGTGCTCGGCACCGTCGACGCGATGCGCCGCAACGTCGCGACGGTCGAGGACCCGGTCGAGTACCGCATGCCGCTCCTGCGCCAGACGCAGATCGATTCCGCCGTCGGGTTCGGCTTCGAGCAGGGATTGCGCGCGCTCCTGCGCCAGGACCCCGACGTGATCCTCGTCGGCGAGATCCGCGACCGCGAAACGGCCGACATGGCGATCCGCGCCTCGCTCACGGGCCACCTCGTCTTCTCGACCCTGCACACGAACTCGAGCATCGGCGCGATCCCGCGCCTCGTCGACATCGGCGTCGACGCGTGGCTGCTGGAGGACTCGCTCATCGGCGTGCTCGCGCAGCGCCTCGTCGGCCGCGTCTGCCGTCGCTGCGCCGAGCCGGCGCCGATGACGGACGCCGATCGCAAGTGGCTCGGCGCGGCGGCCGACAAGGCGAAACTCATGCGCGGGAAGGGTTGTCCGCGCTGCAACGGGACGGGCATCTCGGGGCGCACATCGATCGCGGAGCTCTTCCTGCCCGACGATCGCGTGGCCGAGGCCATCCGCACCGGGGCCGACGTCGCTCGACTGCGCGCGCTCGCGGTCGAGGCGGGCTTCCAGGACCTCATGGCCGAGGGCCGCCGCAAGGTGAGCGAGGGCATCACGACGCGCGACGAAGTCGAACGCGTGTGCCGCAGCCACCGCATCGACAAGGACGAGCGTGAAGACGTTTGAGTACGACGCGATGGACGCGACCGGTCGCGCGGTCGTCGCGCGCGCCACGGCGCGGGACGAGGTCGACCTCGATCGCATCCTCGAGGGCCGCGGTCTGACGCTGCGGACGGCGCGGCCGGTGTCGGGTGCGCGCGCGCTCGCCGCCGGTCGGCTGAAACAGCACGAGCTCGTGCTGCTCACGACGCAGCTCGCAACCGTGACGGGCGCGGGCGTGCCCATCGTCGAAGGTCTCGAGGGCATCGGCGAGCGGTTCGAGCGCGCGGACGCGCGCGCGGCGGTGAAGGCGCTCGTGGATCGATTGCGCGCGGGCGAGAGCCTCTCCTCGGCGATGGCGGCGCAACCGAGGAGCTTCCCCGAGATCTACCGCGCGTCGGTGCTCGCCGGCGAGGCGTCGGGCGGGCTGGAGAAGGTCCTGCTCCGGCTCGCGCACCACATGGAGTGGAGCCAGGGCGTGCGTTCGACCACGCGCCAGGCGCTCGTCTACCCCGCGATCCTGCTCACGGCGGTGTTCGGGCTCGTGATCCTGCTGCTCACGTTCCTGATCCCGCGCATCCTCACGCTCTACCCCGGCGGCGCGCAGGACCTGCCGTGGCAGACGCGCATCGTGATGGGCGCGTCGGATTTCGTCCGCGGCAACGCGATCGTGCTCGGCATCGTGCTCGTGCTCGCCGTCGGCGGGTTCGTGTCGGCGCGGCGCAGGCCGGGTGGCCGGCGCGCGATCGACGGGATGCTGCTGCGCGTTCCGCGCCTCGGGCACTTGCTCCGCCAGATCGCGACGTCGAGCTTCGCCAGCACCGCGGCCACGCTGCAGAGCGCCGGCTGCGACGTGTTCACCATGCTGCGCGTGGCGGGCACGACGTGCGGGAATGCGTACATGGTCGCGGCGTTCGAGCGCGCGTCCGATTCCGTGCGCAAGGGCCTGACGATCACAGCCGCGCTGGAGCGGGAGCGCGCGTGCGATTCGCTGCTCGTCCAGATGGTCAGCGTCGGCGAGAAGAGCGGCGACCTCGACGGGTGCCTGGAGCGGCTCGTCGCGTACTACGACCAAGACGTCCCGCGCTCGGTGAAGCGCATGCTCGCGCTCCTCGAGCCCATGTTGATCCTGTTCGCGGGCGTGATGGTCGGCTTCATCCTGCTCGCGGCCATGCTGCCGGTGTTCGACCTCTACGAGAACCTGAAATGAAGCTCCACGGACCGCGCTCCGGATTCACGCTGCTCGAAATCGTCGTCGTCGTCGCGATCATCGCGATGCTCGCGGGCGCGGCCGTGCCGCTCGCGTCGAAGATGCTCCAGTCGCAGGCCCGCAAGGCGACGAAGTCGGAGGTCGAGGCGCTCGGCGATGCGGCGCTCGAGTACTTCCGCGACACGGGTGCGGTCCCGGGCTCGGTCGCGGCGCTGCTCGCGAACCCCGGCGTCACGGGCTGGGCCGGACCGTACCTCGCGGGGACGGTGCGCGACACGATCTCGGGCCTCGCGGGCTACGAGGTCGATGCGTGGTCGCGCGCGTACGTGGTCACCGCGGGGACGACGTGGACGGTGGCGAGCCGCGGCCCCGACGGGATCACCGGCAACGCGGACGACGTGTCGCTCCTCGTCGACTTCACGCCGGTGAAGCGCGAGCTCACGCTCGATCGCCTGCGCACGATCAACAACGCGATCACGCTCTACAACCAGGCGTACGGGGCGACGAGTCCGTTGTCGACGAGCTACACGACGCTCCTCGACCGACTCGTCACGACGGCCTATCTGCCGACGCGCACGGGCTACACGGCGGATGCGTGGGGGAGCGCGTTCACGCCCGATCCGTCGGGCGCGACGCCGGTCGTGCGCGTCACGTCGCCGAACATCGGCACGACGGGCGCGGGCAGCGGGGGAGCGGGCGCCGGTGCGGGCGGCAGCAACAGCGGCAACGGCGGCAACGGCGGCAATAACGGCAACAACGGGAACGGCCGCGGCGGCGGCAACAACGGCAACGGGCGCGGGAACGGCGGCGGCAATGGGAGCAACGGCCGCGGCGGCCGCGACTGAGCGAACGCCTTCGTTTCGCGCGCCGCCGGAGCCGGACACGTCAGGCGTCGAACAGCCCGCTCGCGCGAGCCGCACTCGGCCGCTCGTACTCAGCGTCGATCGCGAGCTCCCTTCCGCGCGCCGCCGTGGTCGCGAGTTCGTCGCAGCGCTCGTTCTCGCGGTGGCCCGCGTGGCCGCGCACCCATTGGAAGCGCACGTCGTGCGGCTCGAGGAGCGCGAGCACGAGCTCCCACAGGTCGCTGTTCAACGCGCGCTCGGTCTTCGTGCGCATCCAGTTCTTCGCGCGCCAGCCGATCGCCCAGCGCTTCGCGATGGAGTCCACGACGTAGCGCGAGTCGCTGTAGAGCACGCCTGTCGCCGGACGCTCGAGCGCCCGCAGCGCCGCGATCGCCGCATAGATCTCCATGCGGTTGTTCGTCGTGCGCCGAAAACCGCCGGAGAGCTCGCGCCGCCCGTCCGCGCCGACGAGGACGACGCCGTAGCCGCCGGGGCCGGGGTTGCCGATGCACGCGCCGTCGGTGAAGAGTTGGATGCGTTCCATGTTCAGATGCGTTCGAAGTAGCGCGTGCGCTCCCAATCGGTGACCGCTTTGTCCCACGCGTCGCATTCGGCGCGGTAGAAGTGGGCGTAGTGCTCGACGACGTCGGCGCCGAAGCTCTGTTTCGCGAAGGCGCTCGACTCGAAGTGTCCGAGCGCTTCGCGCAGCGTCTTCGGCACGTGCGGGAGCGCGCGCGCCGCGTACACGTCGCCCTCGAACGGCGGCGGCGGTTCCTTCTTCTTCGCGATGCCGTCGAGGCCCGACGCGATGGCCGCCGCGAACGCGAGGTATGGATTCGCGTCCGCGCCCGGGATGCGGCACTCGATGCGCAGACTCGCGCCTTCGCCCACGACGCGGAATCCCGCCGTGCGGTTGTCGCGGCTCCACGCGAGCCGCGTCGGCGCCCACGACGCGGATTGGTAGCGCTTGTAGCTGTTGATCGTCGGCGCATAGAAGGGCATCAGCTCTTCGGTGTGCTCGATCCAGCCCGCGAGGAACCACCGGAAGAGATCGGAGCACGCGATGCCGCCGAGCTCCTTCTTGCCCGCGAACGCGTTCGCGCCGTCCTTCCACAAGGAGAGGTGGATGTGGCAGCTCGAACCGGCCTGGTCCGCGAACGGTTTCGCCATGAACGTCACGGACACGCCGAGCTGATCCGCGAGCTCCTTCATGCACTGCTTGAAGACGACGTGGCGGTCCGCCATCACGAGCGCCTCCGCGTAGCGCACGTTGAGCTCGTGCTGTCCGAGACCCCGCTCGCCTTTCGAGTTCTCCACCGGCACGCCCGACGCGGCGAGGTGCCGCCGCGCGCGCGCGTGGAAATCCTCGGTGCGTGCGCCCTGCAACGCGTGGTAGTCCTCGACGTACCAGCCCGCGGGCTGGAGCGCGCGATGACCGCTCGCGGCGGCGTCCTTGTAGCTCGTGCGGAAGAGGTAGTGCTCGAGCTCGGACGCGGCCATGGCGGAGCGATCGGTCGCGGAGAGCCGCGCCAGCTGCGCTCGGAGGATCGTGCGCGGCGCGATGCTCACCGGCGCGTGTTCCTCGACCGTGTGCGTGTCGCACAGGACCAGCGCCGACTTCTCGAGCCAGGTCGCGCGCCGCAGCGTCGCGAGGTCGCAGGCGAGGTGCACGTCGCCGTACCCGCGCTCCCAGTTCGCGAAGCGATACCCGGGCACCGGGTTCATCTCCATGTCGACCGTGAAGAGGTAGTCGCAGGCGTGCCAGCCGCTCGTGATCACTCCGTCGAGGAAGAAGCTCGCATCGAAGCGCTTGCACATCAGGCGCCCGTGGGGATCGGTGAACGCGGCGACGACCGTGTCGATTTCGCGCGCCCGGACGAACCGTTCGAGCTCGGCGGCGGTCAGCAGCCCCTCGACGGGCTTCGGTTTCTGGGTGGGGGACTTCGCCATGGCGTTCCTTCGTCGGAGAACGGCGCGAGCGTGCAGCTCCGCGCGGCGCGGATCAAGGCCGGGCGTGCGCGGCGGCGCGGAATCGGGGCGCGGCGGTGCGACGCGGTGGGGGGAGCCCGTAGACTGTCGCCGCGTTCCCCGCGGAGCTCGTGCGAGCTCCCGCAGTCCTCCCAAGGAGTTCCCGTGAAGAAGCGTCCGATCCTCCTCGCGCTGCTCTGCGTCTCGACGGCCTGCCGGTCGAGCGACGAGCACGTCGCGAACCCGCCGCCCACGAAGAGCACGACCGCGGTCGCGGTGCCGGCCGTGCCGCCGAAGCAGGACAAGGCGCAGGCCGCCGCGGCCCTGCCGATCGTCCCCGCGAAGAAGGCGAAGCCGGCCGAGAGCGCGACTCCGGCCGTGCCCGCGCTCCCCACCGCGAACTCCGCGGAGGAACCCAAAGCCGCCGCCGTCGGCACGCGCGCGGAGCGCTTCGAGGCGCTCGAGGCCGAGCACGACCAGGCGATGAACGCCTACTACGACCTCTTCCGCGACGCGAAGTCGCAGGAGGAGATGCAGGCGATCTCGAAGACGGCGAAGGCGCCCGACGCGAAGCCGTTCGTCGAGCGCGCGAAGGCGCTGCTCGCGGAGGACGCGAAGGACGAAACGGCGCTGAAGGCCATCCAGTGGCTCTTCGAGAACGCGCGCGACGCCGCGAGCAACGCCGAGCTCTGCACGCTGCTCGAGCAGCACCACCTCGGTTCGAAGGCGATCGCCGACCTGCTCCGCCACCTCTCAGGCGCGGGGCCGGCGGGCATGCAGCTCGTCGAGAAGCTCGCCGAGAAGAGCCCGCACGAGGACGTGCGTGGGCGCGCGCTCATGCAGCTCGGCGACGGCGCGATGGAGGACCGGCGCTACGCCGCGATGTTGAAGGACATGCCCGAGGAGGAGCGCAAGGGCTTCGAGGAGTACCTCGGGGCGGAGCGCCTCGCGCAGTTGAAGGCGCTCGACGACGCGACCGCGGAGAAGCAAGCGATCGCGCTGTTCGAGCGCGTGCGGAAGGAATACGGCGCGGTCAAGGTGCGCGCGGGCACGCCCTACGAGTCGACGCTCGGCGATTCCGCCGCCGCGAACCTGTTCGAGATCGAAAACCTCGCCGTCGGCAAGCAGGCGCCCGAGATCGCGGGCGAGGACGTCGCTGGCGTCGCGTTCAAGCTGAGCGACTACCGCGGCATGGTGGTCATGCTCGACTGCTGGGGATTCTGGTGAGGCCCTTGCCGGGCCATGATCCCGCACGAGCGGTCGCTCGTGGAGAAGATGAAGAACGAACCCTTCGCGCTGATCGGCGTCAACAGCGACGGCGACAAGGACAAGCTCGTGCAACAGATGAAGGAGGAAGGCGTCACGTGGCGCTCCTTCTGGAACGGCTCGAAGGGCACGCGCGGTCCGATCTCGACGACCTGGAACGTGCACGGCTGGCCGACGCTCTACTTCATCGACCACAAGGGCGTGATCCGCGCCCGCGACGTGCGCGACGAGGAGGCGATGGAGAAGCTCATCGTTGATCTCGTCGCCGAGGCCAAGGCGGGCGCGGCGAAGTAGCGGTATTCCCCGCTACTTCGTCGCGCGACGTCGTCGAAGGGCTCCCAGGGCCTCCAAGAGA
>JACRIO010000043.1 GCA_016220035.1 Planctomycetota bacterium
GGACGTGCGCCCGCGGCGCGACGGCTGGAGCGCGCGCGCGGGCGGCGCGCCGCTCGAGGGCGACCTGCGGATCGCCGCGCGCGCGACGCCGCGCACCTTCGCGCCCGCGGCGTTTCCCGCGGGCGCGGCGCTGGGGCTCCGCGCGTGGCGTCGAACGGGCGACCTCGCGCGGTACCGCGTGCTCGGATCGGCGCGCACGGTTGCGACCGCAGCCGAGGCGCGCGACGCCGCGCGCGCGCCGGAGTTCGATCCCGAGCGCGAGCTCGTCCTCGAGCGACCCGTGGGGTACACGACGAGCGTCGCGGGACCGATCGGAAGCGCGCGCGTCGTCGAGGAGTCGCCGGGCCGCGTCGAGCTCGCGGTCGACGTCGCGCACGGCGGCTGGCTGCGCTGTGCGCAGGCGTGGTTCCCTGGCTGGACTGCGCGCGTCGACGGGCGCGAGGTCGAGCTCCTGCGCGCGGAGGGCGCGTTCACGGCCGTCGCCGTTCCCGAGGGCGAGCATCGCGTCGAGCTCGTGTACGCCCCCGCGTCGTTTCGGATCGGGCTCTGGATCGCGCTCGTCTCCGCGCTCGCCGGGGCGCTGCTCCTCGTTCGCCCGCGCAGCGCGTGAAGCGCGGCCTTGCCTCGTCGACCCGCGTCGGCATGATGAGGCGCCCCCGGGCCGGCGCATGCAGTACGGATTCCTCCTCGACCACCACCGTTGCATTGGTTGCCACGCCTGCACCGTCGCGTGCAAGGCCGAGAACGAGGTGCCCGTCTCGAACTTCCGCACGTGGGTGAAGTACCAGGAAAAGGGCCGCTTTCCCGCGGTGAAGCGCCACTTCGCGGTGCTGCGCTGCAACCACTGCTCGAAGCCGCCGTGCGTCGCGATCTGCCCGGTGAACGCGCTCTCGAAGCGCAAGGACGGCATCGTCGACCTCGACAAGGACGCGTGCATCGGCTGTCGCGCGTGCATGCAGGGATGTCCGTACGACGCGATCTACTTGAACGAGGACTCGGGAAGCGCGGAGAAGTGCCACTACTGCGCGCACCGCGTCGAGAAGGGGCTCGAGCCCGCGTGCGTGATCGTTTGCCCCGAGCAGGCGATCGTGTCGGGCGACCTCGACGACCCGAACTCGCGCATCGCGCGGATGCTCGCGGAGAACGAGACGCTCGTGCGCCGCCCCGAGCAGGGCACGGGCCCGAACGTCCACTACAAGGGCGTCGAGCCGTCGATGCTGAAGCCCGGCGCCGCCGAACGGCCCGAGACGTATCTGTGGAGCGACCGTCCGCCGCACAAGCGCGAGGCGTGGCCCGCCGACGTGCCGACGGAGCCCGACAACCGCGTCGTGCTCGACGCCGGACACCGCGTCGAGTGGGGCTGGCACGTCGCCGCCTACCTCGTGACGAAGGGCGTCGCGGCCGGCGCCGCGGTGCTCGCGCCATTCCTGGGGCTCCTCGGCGTCGAGGGCTTCGCGCGCGATTGGCTCCCGGAGAGCGCGGCGCTCCTCCTCACGCTCGTCACGACGTTCCTGCTCGTGCACGACCTCGCGCGGCCGATGCTCTTCTTCCGCCTGATCACGCGGCCGAACACGCGCAGTTGGCTCGTCAAGGGCGGTTGGATCCTGTCCGCGTTCGGCGTGCTCCTGCCCGTCGCGATCGCACTGCGCTTCCTCGGCATGACCGAAGCTGCGGACGCGCTGCGCTGGCTCAACGCCGCGATCGGACTCGGCGTCGCGGGCTACACCGCGTTCCTCTTCCAGCAGTGCGAGGGCCGCGACCTGTGGCAAGGGAAGCTCGTGCTCCCGCACCTCTGCGTGCAGGCCGTCGTGTGCGGCGCCGCGCTCTACCTGCCGTTCGCGAACGCACCCGAGACGCTCTCGCGCGTGCTCGGCGCGGCGCTCGTGCTCCACCTCGTCGTCATGCTCGCGGAGCAGCGCAGGAAGCACTTCCGCACCGAGAACGAGCGCCAAGCGACCGGCTTCCTCGCCGTGGTGAGCTGGGGCCCGTTCAAGAGCGCCTACTTCGCCGCGAAAGTGATCGGTTGCGCGCTCCCGGCCGTGCTCGTGCTCGCCGCGGGCTTCGTGGCGCCGGCGGTGGGCGCGACCGCGCTGCTCGCCGCGGCGGGCGCGTGCGTGCTCTTCGGACTCTACCTGTTCGAGCACAGCTTCGTGCGCGCGGGTCAGTTGCCGCCGCTCTCGTGAACTCCCGGGCGGCGCACCCGCACCCGGCCTCGTACCCTGAGTCGAACCATGGCCCGCTCCCACGAACCCGACGCTTGGCAGGTGACGCCGCTCGAGAACTTCCCGCCGCACGAAAAGTGGGACGACTGGGTCGAGTGGGACGCGAAGGCGTGGCCGAGGAAGGTCGAGAAGCGCTACACGCTCGTCCCGACGACGTGCTTCAACTGCGAGGCGGCGTGCGGGCTCGTCGCGTACGTCGATTCGATGTCGCTCGAGATCCGCAAGCTGGAGGGGAACCCGTTCCACCCCGGCTCGCGCGGCCGCAACTGCGCGAAGGGTCCGGCGACGCTCAATCAGATCCAGGATCCGGGGCGCATCCTCTACCCGATGAAGCGCGTCGGTCCGCGCGGCTCGGGGAAGTTCGAGCGCACGACGTGGGACGACGTGCTCGACGTGTTCGCGGCGAAGATCCGCAAAGCGCTCGTCGAGGATCGCCGCACCGAGGTCATGTACCACGTCGGCCGTCCCGGTCACGACGGGTACATGGACCGCGTGCTGCAGAGCTGGGGCGTCGACGGCCACAACTCGCACACGAACGTGTGCTCCGCCGCAGCGCGACTCGGTTACGCGCTGTGGAGCGGCGCGGACCGTCCGTCGCCGGATCACGAGAACGCGAAGTTCATCCTGCTGCTCTCGTCGCACCTCGAGACGGGCCACTACTTCAACCCGCACGCGCAGCGCATCATCGACGCGAAGATGAAGGGCGCGAAGCTCGCCGCGATCGACGTGCGGCTCTCGAACACGGCGTCGATGTCGGATTACTGGCTCGCGCCGTGGCCGGGCACGGAGGCGTTCCTCCTGCTCGCGTTCGCGAATGTCATCCTCGCCGAGAAGCTCTACGACGCGAAGTTCCTCGAGGACTGGACCAACTGGCGCGACTTCCTGCGCGCGAAGCGGCCCGATCGCGCGCCGACGATGGAGCTCTTCATCGAGGAGCTCACGCAGCACTATTCAGCGTTCACGCCCGAGGCCGCCGAGAAGGAATGCGGCGTCGCGAAGGAGACGATCGTCGCGGTCGCGCGCGAGATCGGGAGCGCGGGGAGCGCCTTCGCCACGCACGTCTGGCGCAACGCCGCGTCGGGCAACCTCGGCGGATGGCAGGTCGCGCGCTGCCTGCAGTTCGTGAGCGTCCTCGTCGGCGCCGTCGGCACGCCGGGCGGCACCAACCTCAACGTCCAGAACAAGTTCGTCCCGCCGCCGTTCCTGAAGCCGCCGCCGCAGAACGTGTGGAGCGAGCTCCTCTTCCCCCCCGAGTGGCCGCTCGCGCACCACGAGCTCAGCTACCTCCTCCCCCACCTGATGCTCGACGGCCGCGGCAAGATCGCGGCGTACTTCACGCGCGTCTACAACCCGGTGTGGACCAACCCCGACGGCATGGTGTGGGAGCAGGTGCTGCGCGACGAGACGAAGATCGAGCTGCACGCCGCGCTCACGCCGACGTGGAACGAGACGGCGCAGTACGCCGACTACGTGCTGCCGATGGGCCACGGCGCCGAGCGTCACGACCTGATGAGCCAGGAGACGCACGCCGCGAAGTGGATCAGCTTCCGCCAGCCCGTGCAGCGCGTCTTGCGCGAGCGGCGCGGCGAGAAGATCGAGTGGACGCACCAGACGAACCCCGGCGAGGTCTGGGAAGAGGACGAGTTCTGGATCGCGCTCTCGTGGCGCATCGACCCGGACGGATCGCTCGGCGTGCGCAAGTACTACGAGTCGCCGTATCGCAAGGGCGAGCGCATCACGGTCGGCGAGTACTACCAGTGGATCTTCGAGAACACCGTGCCCGGCCTCCCCGAGGAGGCGAAGAAGCACGGGATGACGCCGCTCGAGTACATGCAGCGGCACGGCGCGTTCCTCGTGTCGACGGACGTGTACGAGGCGCACCAGAAGAAGCTCGCGGAGAAGGAGCTCGAAGGCGTCGAGCGCGACGAGGCGACGCGCACCGTGTCGAAGGGCGGCAAGCCAGTCGGCGTCGTCGTCGACGGCGCCGCGCGCGCGGGCTTCGCGACGCCTTCGAAGCGGCTCGAGCTCTACAGCGCGACGATGGCGGAGTGGGGCTGGCCCGAGTACGCGCTCCCCGCGTACATCGAAAGCCACGTGCACCGGAAGCACCTGAAGCGCGAGCAGGGCGAGTACGCGCTCGTGCCGACGTTCCGACTGCCGACGTTGATCCACACGCGCTCGGGCAACGCGAAGTGGCTGTACGAGCTCTCGAACGCGAACCCGGTGTGGATCCATCCCGAGGACGCGGAACGGCTCGGCGTCGAGACGACGGACCTCGTGCGCGTGTCGACGCGCATCGGGCATTTCGTGAACAAGGTCTGGGTCACGGAAGGCATGCGCCCCGGCGTGGTGGCGTGCAGCCACCACCTCGGCCGCTGGCGCCTCTTCGACGACATCGGCACGGACAAGTGGGCGAGCGCCAAGGTCGCGCGCGAGGAGCTCGCTCCCGGCCAGTTCCGCTTCCGGCGCCTCGAGGATGTCGGCCCTTTCGAGTCGACCGACCCCGACTCGAAACGCGTGTGGTGGACCGACGGCGGCGTGCACCAGAACCTGACCTTCCCGGTGCAACCCGACCCGGTGAGCGGCATGCACTGCTGGCACCAACGCGTCACGGTCGAACCCGCGCGCGACGACGACGAGTACGGCGACGTCGAGGTCGACACGCGCAAATCGATGCAGGTCTTCCACGAGTGGCTGAAGCTCGCGCGCCTCGGCCCGCGTCCCGGCCATCTGCGCCGCCCGCTGCACTTCGCCCGCGCGGTGAAGCCGACGGTGGAGGCGTACAAGCTCTGATTCACGGGCCGACCCGCCAGCGCGAGGGCCCTTCGACCCGCCCGGCCGGGATCGGGAGCCAAACCTGCCCGGTTCGGGAAGCAAGGGTGCCCGTTTCGCGCTCTATCCTGGCTGGGTCCTGGACATTTACTTCGCCACATGGCTAAATGACGCCTGCGCATGAAGCGCGAGACCCAAACCCAGTCCGACGCCTACGAGGCCGTCTTCGCCGCGCTCGCGCATCCCGTGCGGCGGCGGATCCTGACGACGGTCCACTCGGAGGGCGGCGCGATGAACGCGGGCGCGATCGCGGCGATGTTCGAGCACGCCTGGCCCACGACGACGCGGCACCTGCATGTGCTCGTCGACGCGGGGCTCCTGCGCGACGAACGCCGCGGGCGCGAGCGCGTCTACCGCATCGACCGGAAGCGGCTCGAGCTCGCGCGCGCGTGGCTCGAGGGATTCTCGAAGGACCCGCGCTGATCGAACGAACACCGACGAAGGAGGAATCGATGGCAACCGCGAAGAAGACGACGACGGTGAAGATCACCGCGAGCTCCAAGACGCCGGCGAAGGCCGCTCCCGGCATGAAGGGCGCCGCCGTGAAGCCCGCTGGAAAGTCCGCCGAAAAGCCCGCCGGGAAACACGCTGCGCCCGCGAAGTCCGCTTCCGCGCGCCCCTCGCCGCCCAAGGGCGTCTCGAAGAAGGGCGGCAAGGACCTCGCGCGGCTCTTCCGCATCAACATCGAGGTCGGCGACCTCGACGCGGCCGAGCGCTTCTACGCGCGGCTCTTCGGCGTCGAAGGCCGCCGCCAGGCCGGCGAGCGCGTGTACTTCACCGCCGGTGCCGTGACGCTCCAGATCGTCGACGTCTCGGCGACCGGCAAGCCGCACCCGAGCTCGAAGTCGCTCTACTTCCTCGTGCGCGATCTCGATCCGGTGTTCGAGCGCGCGAAGGCGCTCGGTTGCCTCTCGCGCGAGACCGTGCACGGCCAGCCCGGCGGCGAAGTCCGCGTGCGGCCGTGGGGCGAGCGCTCGTTCTACGTGCAGGACCGCTGGAAGAACCCGCTGTGCTTCGTGCAGGAGGGCACGCACACCGCGGGGTGAGCGCGCGGCCGCACTGGAGCTTCGGGGGTGGCGTCGCGCGGCCCCGCGGGCCCATGCAAGGCCCTTCGGCCCTCGCAAGTGGGTCCACTGTACGCCACAAGCCACGATGCAACAGTAGCTTGCGGCTGTGCTGACAGAATGGGAATCCGATTCCCGATCTGTCAGGTGCACCGCGTCGGCGCGATCCTCGCGACCTGACGCGCTCACGACCCCCAGGGGATCGCGACGCCGTTCGTGAGGTTGAACGTGGCGCTCGTGCAGAACGCGGCCGCGTTGCGGTACCAGACCTGGTACGAGCGCGTTCCGCCCGCGGGCGGGAGCTGGCCGCGCACGGACACCGGCAGGTCGACGCCGACGCCGTGGCCGAACGAGCGCGCGCCGGCGCTCGCGGTGCGCGACGCGAGGCGGATCTGCGTGCCGCCCGAACAGAGGAGTCCGTCGCCGAGCGGGCTCCCCGCTCCCGCGTTCTCGAACGCGGTGCCCTGGAAGAAAATCAGGAGCGCGGACCCAGGCAAGTTGGTCGCGTCGAGCGTCAACGTGTCGTGGCTCACGAGCGCCTGCCCGCGCGCGGCGAGGAGTCCGCCGCCGTTGCCGAGCGAGTTCTCGCAGCCGTGCCCGCTCGAGCCGGCATTGCCGCACGGGCACGCGCTCGCGCTGCCGTCGCCCGAGCAGAACACGCTCCCGGTCGCGCACGCGCCCGTGCCGAACAGGAGGTCGAGGCGATCGGCGCGCCCGCTCGCGAGCACGACGTCGGTGCGGCGATCCAGGTCGAGATCGGCGAGCGCCAAGTCGCGCAGGTCGGGGCCGCCGCGGTAGAGCCCCTGCAGCGCGAAGCGCCCCGTGCCGTCGTTGGTCCACAACGCGAGGCCGCCCGTCGCGGGTTGGACGAAGAGGTCGAGCGCGCCGTCGTCGTCGAGGCGCACCGCGCGCAGTCCACCGCCGCTCAGTCCGTCGGTGAGGACCTGCCCCGGCGTGAACGCGCCGGCGCCCGTGTTCGCGAGCACGTGCAGGCTCGCCGTGCCGCCCGACTCTTCGGTCCAAACGACGTCCGCGTCGCCGTCGCCGTCGAAGTCGCCCGCCACGACCGCGACCACGCTGAACTGGAACGCGGTGGCGATCACCTCCGGCGCCGCGAACGCGAGGCCGCCTTGGTTGCGAAGCCGCAGGACCTGGGTCGCTCCGTTCGTGCCGCGGCATCCCACGACGAGGTCGAGCAAACCGTCGGCATCGAAGTCCGCGAAGTCCGCGCTGCTCACCCGTTGTGTCAGCGGGAGCGCGATCGGCGCGGAGAGCACGAGGCTCGCCGTGTTCGGGAACACGAGCACCTGGAACGTGCCGATGTCGATCCCGACCAGATCCTGGTCGCCGTCGAGATCGAGGTCGACGGGGCGCAGGATTTCCATCACCGAAGGGCTCGGGTACGCCTGCGGCGCCGCGAACGCGCCGCTCGTGAACTCGAAGACGAGCAGGTTCGACGAGTACGGATCGCCCTGCACGAGGTCGAGGTCGTGATCTCCGTCGAGGTCGACGAGCGCGAGCGTCCCGGCGAGCGGCGACGGCGTGTCCACGGTGCCCGCGAAGGCGCCGGCCCCGAGCCCGCGCGCGAAGGCGATCGCGGTCGGCGTCGCGGCGACGAGGTCGACGCGCCCGTCGTCGTCGACGTCGCCGGCGGCCACGTGCAGCGCGTTTGCGTAGACCGACACCTGCGGCGGATCGTCGAGCCCGCCCATTCCGTCGCCCCAGCGCACGGTGAGCCGCGCGGCGAAGCCCGACGAGCACGATACGGCGAGATCCGTCTTGCCATCGCCGTCGAAGTCGGCGGCGCACACCGCGCGCGGAGAGTCGCTCGTCGCGATGTCCGGCGCCGGCGCGAACTGTCCGCCGAGGTTCGTGAAGACGCCGACGGTCGTGGCCGTGGAGCCGCCGGTGTGCACGAGGTCGAGGTCGCCGTCCTGGTCGACGTCCGCGAGCCGCAGCGACGTCGCCAGGCGCTCGGTGTCGAGCGGGAGCAGCGTCGTCGTCTGGCCCGGGCGAAATGCGACCGTCAGCCGCGGCGTCTGGGAGTCGCCTTGGATCACGACGCGCTCCGCCTTCCCGTCGCCGTCGAGGTCCGCGACTTCGATCCCGTGGACGCCTCCACCTAACAAGTTGTCGAATCCGAAGCCGAAGGCCCAGCTCCCGAGGTTCGTGTAGCGGTAGACGGAGGTCTGGAACGCGCCGCGCGCGATGGAAAGGTCGCTCCACCCGTCGCCGTCGAGGTCGCCGCACGCGACGAACACCGTGCTGGCGCCCGTGTAGATCGATGCGGTAGTCGAGAGGTTGCCGAGGCCGTCGTTCGCGAGCCCGAGCACGAGCATCTGCTGTCCGTCCGCAACGAAGACGTCGAGATCGCCGTCGTGATCGAGGTCGTCGAGCGCGAGCGCCTGCGGGTTGCCCGCGATCGCGAACGAGTTCATCGGGACCAGTCCGGTGCTCGAGGACTTCCACACGAGGACGCCGCTCGCGCCGCCGGAACCCACCGCGACGATGAGGTCGGCGGCGCCGTCGCCGTCCATGTCTCCGCTCGCGACATCGGTCGCGCCCGCGAGAGCGGGCACGAACTCCGCCGCGAGAAAGCGCCGACCGCCCGCGTTCGCGAGCACGCCGAGGCGCGGCACCGTGGGCGAGAACTCCGCGCCGACGAGATCGAGATCGCCGTCGAGGTCGATGTCGAGCGCGACGAGTTCCACGAACGAAGCGCCCGCGCGCAGCTCGAGCCCGGGGAGGAGCGCGCACTCCTCCTGCGCCGACCCGAACGCAGGGAGCAGGCTCACGGTGGCGAGGACGAGGACCGGAGTGGGGATGCGCTGCATGTGCTTCACGGGAGATCGCCGTCGTGGACTCCGCCGCGAGGGCAGTGCTCCGATCGCGGCCGCGAGGCGCCGATCTCGCGCGCGATCGGAAGCGCGCACGGACCCGCGTCTCCACGACTCTACTCCCTGTCGCGAGGCCCGTGAACCCAGCCCCACGAGGGGCGCGCTCCCACGAGCGGCTGTACGCTCTCCGCCGCATGAACCCCTGGTGCGCCAAGCTCGTCGTGCTCGCCGCGACCGTCGCGATGATCGGGATCCGCGCGCCGCACGGACACCGGAGCCGCTCGGTGCCCGTCACGAAGCGCGCGCACGGGTTGGTGCAGA
>JACRIO010000044.1 GCA_016220035.1 Planctomycetota bacterium
AGTCGCTGACGGACATGATCAAGGGCAAGCAGGGCCGGTTCCGCGAGAACCTGCTCGGCAAGCGCGTCGACTACTCCGCGCGCTCCGTGATCGTCGTCGGGCCCGAGCTGCGCCTGCACCAGTGCGGTCTGCCCAAGAAGGTTGCGCTCGAGCTGTTCCAGCCGTTCATCATCCGCCGCCTCAAGGAGCTCGGCCTCGCCGACACGATCAAGTCGGCGAAGAAGATGCTCGAGCGGCGCGACGAGGAGGTCTGGGACATCCTCGAAGAGGTGATCCGCGACCACCCCGTGCTCCTGAACCGCGCGCCGACGCTGCACCGCATGGGCATCCAGGCGTTCGAGCCCGTGCTCATCGAGGGCAACGCGATCCGTCTGCACCCGCTCGTCTGCGGCGGCTTCAACGCCGACTTCGACGGCGACCAGATGGCCGTGCACCTGCCGCTCAGCTACGAGGCGCAGATCGAGGCGTCGACGCTCATGCTGTCGACGAACAACGTGTTCTCGCCCGCGAACGGCGCGCCGATCATCTCGCCGTCGCAGGACATGGTGCTCGGCATCTACTACCTGACGAAGAACCCGGTCGGGAAGCCCCGGAGCGTGAAGCGCTACGGGTCCTTGATGGAGCTCTTCCTCGCGTACGGCCACGCCGACACGCGCACGCACCGGTCGGTCGCCGTGAAGATGGATGCACGCCGCCTGATCAAGCAGTCCCGCGGCGCCCAGCCGGTGGCCGTCGGCGACGACGGCAAGATCCAAGACGGCGACAAGCGCGGCCTCGTCACGACGACGGTCGGGCGCGCGCTCTTCAACGACGTCCTTCCGCCGGGGATGCCGTTCTACAACTACGAGCTCGACAAGAAGAGCATCCAGGACCTGATCAGCGACTGCCATCGCCTGCTCGGGCGTGATGCGACGCTCAAGTTGCTCGACGACCTCAAGGACCTCGGCTTCAAGGCGGCGACGCGCGCCGGTCTCTCCTTCGGCAAGGAAGACATCCGCATCCCCGACACGAAGCCGCGCATCCTCGCCGACACGCAGAAGGAGATCGACAAGGTCGAGAAGGCCTTCCAGAAGGGCGTGATCACCGAAGGCGAGCGCTACCTCAAGATCGTCGACCTCTGGACGCACGCGCGCGAAAAGGTCGGCGAGGACCTGATGAAGGTGCTCCAGGACGACTTCAGCGAAGAGACGGGCTACGTCAACCCGATCTACTGCATGGTCACGTCGGGCGCGCGTGGTTCGATCGACCAGGTGCGCCAGCTCGGCGGGATGCGCGGTCTGATGGCCAAGCCGTCGGGCAAGATCATCGAGACGCCGATCAAGGCCAACTTCCGCGAAGGCCTGCGGGTGCTCGAGTACTTCTCGTCGACGCACGGCGCGCGCAAGGGTCTCGCCGACACCGCGCTCAAGACCGCCGACGCCGGCTACCTGACGCGCAAGCTGACGGACGTCGCGCAGAACGTCGTCATCACGGTCGAGGACTGCGGCACGCCCAACGGCGTCTACAAGGCGATCGTCTACAAGGGCGACCGCGTGGCCGTGACGCTGGCGAAGGCCGTGCGCGGACGCATCGCGCGCGACACGATCCGCGACATCGTCAACGACGAAGTGCTCGTCAGCGAGAACGAGGTCGTCACCGACGACATCGCTCAGCGCATCGAGGCGCTCGGTTACGAGAAGATCCGGGTGCGCAGCCCGCTCACGTGCGAGGCCTCCCTCGGCGTGTGCGCTCGGTGCTACGGCATGGACCTCGCCCGCGGCTCGATCGCCGAACGCGGTCTCGCGGTCGGCATCATCGCGGCGCAATCGATCGGCGAGCCGGGCACCCAGCTCACGATGCGCACGTTCCACATCGGCGGCACGGCGTCGCGCTCCGTCGAAGAATCGGAACGCAAGTCGAAGCGCGAGGGCCGCATCGTCTTCACGAACCTCAAGGTCGTGACGAACAAGGAAGGCCAGACCGTCGTGCTCAACCGCAACGGCGAGGTCTGCCTGTTCGACGCGCGCGATCGCGAGATCGACCGCTACTCGATCCCGCTCGGCGCCGAGATGCGCGTCAAGGACGGGGCGACGGTCGCGGTGGGGCAGGTCCTCTGCAAGTGGGACCCGCACAACGTGCCGATCCTCTCCGAGTTCGCGGGCAAGATCCGCTACGAGGACCTGATCGAGGGCAAGACGCTCAAGACCGAGCGCGACGCGCGCAAGGGCGCCGTGCGCAAGCAGATCATCGAGCACAAGGGCGACCTGCACCCGCAGATCGTGCTCGAGGACAAGAGCGGAGCGCCGCTCGCGCTCTACCCGATCCCCGAACGCGCCTACATCGAGGTCGAGGAAGGCGCCATGATCGGCCCCGGCGAGCTCCTGGCGAAGACGGCGCGCGAAGCGGCCGGCACGCAGGACATCACGGGTGGTCTGCCGCGCGTCACCGAGCTCTTCGAGGCGCGGCGTCCCAAGGACCCGTCCGTCATGTCCGAGATCGACGGCGTGGTCGAGCTCGGCGAGAAGAAGCGCGGCAAGCGCACGATCATCGTCCGCGCGCTCGGTCCGAAGGGCGAGGTCATCGAGGAGCAGCAGCACGCCGTGCCGCAAGGCAAGCACCTGCGCGTCCACAAGAGCGACGAGGTGCGCGCGGGCGAACCGCTCGTCGACGGCCCGCTCGATCCGCACGACATCCTCCGCATCCGCGGCGAGGAAGAAGTGCTCGGCTACCTGCTCCGCGAAGTGCAGAACGTCTACCGCAGCCAGTCGGTGACGATCGACGACAAGCACATCGAGACGATCCTCGCGCAGATGATGCGCAAGGTGCAGGTCACCGATCCGGGCGACAGCGAGTTCCTGCCCGGCGCCGTGATCGACAAGTTCCGCTTCCGTCGCGAGAACGACCGCCTGCGCAAGGACAAGAAGAAGCCGGCCAACGGCCAGACGCTGCTGCTCGGCATCACGAAGGCCTCGCTCAGCTCCGAGTCCTTCATCTCGGCCGCGAGTTTCCAGGAGACGACCAAGGTGCTCACCGAGGCGGCGCTCGCCGGCCGGCGCGACTACCTGATCGGTCTCAAGGAGAACGTGATCCTCGGGCACATGGTCCCGACGGGCACGGGCTTCCGCGACCACTACCGGACGCGCGTGAAGAAGAACATCGACTTCGGCGAGATCAGCACGAACGTCGGGTTCACGCCGAGCGGTCTCGACGCGGAGATGGAGGCGCTGCTCTCCGGCGGGCTCTCGATGAGCCGCGCGGAAAGCCGCACCCTCGCCGCGACGGGTTCGGACGGCCTCGACATCGCGCCCTCGAAGGCGGGCAGCTCCGTCGTCACGGCCGAGCAGGTCGAGGACGAGGACGCGGAGGTCGAAGCGGAGCCGGAAGGCGACGTCGACGTCGGAACCTGACCCTCCGACGCGTGCCATTCTCTGCGGCCGGTCTGGGTTCGCCCCAGGCCGGCCGCTTCGCCGTCCACCGCACCGGGTGCCGCGCGGGAGCGCGCCGGCCCGCGGCGAGCCGCGATCGAGGATCGGAGCCGGACTCCGTGAACGGTCGTGGCGCTCCAGCGTTGCGTCCCGCGCGTTCCGCGCGACCGCGCATCGGACGGGTCCACAGGGAGCCGGCGACCCGTTCCGCGCGTGGTTCCCCTCCGCTGACCCTCGACGGCGGGAGCCTCCCCGAGCGGTCGCGTCCATCCAACTGCTTGACCCCTCGACCTCCCGCCGTAGAATCCTTGCCCCTTCGCCCGTCCAGGCCCCTTCCGGGGCGCATGGACCGGGTGCTCCAGGACACCACATGCCGACGATCAACCAACTGGTCCGCAAGGGCCGTCAAAAGGTCAAGAACCGTTCGAAGTCACCCGTGCTGGACCAGTGTCCGCAGAAGCGCGGTGTGTGCCTCGTCGTGAAGACCCAGACGCCGAAGAAGCCGAACTCGGCGCTGCGCAAGGTCGCGCGCGTGCGGCTCTCGAACGGCAAGGAGATCACGGCCTACATCCCCGGCGAAGGTCACAACCTCCAAGAGCACTCCGTCGTGCTCGTCCGCGGAGGCCGCGTGCGCGACCTCCCCGGCGTGCGCTACCACATCGTCCGCGGAACACTCGACGCGACCGGCGTCGACACGCGCCAAGTGAGCCGCTCGAAGTACGGCGCCAAGCGCCCGAAGAAGTGATCGCGCGAACGCACTAGAACCAGGAACGAAGCAAGATGCCGCGCAACTACAAGTCGACCGCCCCGCTCATCAAGCCCGACCCCAAGTACGGCTCGATGCTGGCCGCGAAGATCATCAACAAGGTCATGTGGAGCGGGAAGAAGTCCACCGCCCAGGCGATCTTCTACGAGGCCCTCGACATGGCCCACAAGAAGCTCCCCGACGTCCAGGACCCGGTGGAGATCTTCACCAAGGCCGTGGACAACATCCGCCCGATGGTCGAGGTGCGCAGCAAGCGCGTCGGCGGCGCGAACTACCAGGTGCCGCGCGAAGTGCGCCGCAACCGGCAGCAGTCGCTCGCCATCCGTTGGCTGGTCGACAACGCCCGCAAGAAAAAGGGCAAGCCGATGTCGAAGCGCCTCGCGGAAGAAATCACGGACGCCTTCAACGGCACCGGCGCGTCGGTGCAGTGGAAGGAACAGGTCCACAAGATGGCCGAAGCCAACAAGGCGTACGCGCACTACGCCAACTGAGCCGAAGCGACACGCACGCACGAGCGCGGCGAGGAGCGATCCTCGCCGCGCTGCGTTTCGAAGTGCCACGTGCGGCGCCGAAGAGCGTCGCCATGGGGGGGGGGGGGGCGTCGACGATGCTGCGAGGAAAACGCCCCAGGTTCCCGTCGACGCTGCTCACGCTCGCCGACGGCGGTGGAGCTGCGCAGCAACCGTCACGCAACGCACGCCGCCTCGCTCCCGATTCGTCGACATCACTCGGCGCGAGGGCGTCTCTTCCTCGCAGCCGCAACGACCTGGATCGTCGGCGTCGGCCGCTCCAGTGTGCTTGTGCAGTTACGATGGCCCGCGGCCATGACCGAGTCGCACCGACCTCCGCTCGACATCCTCATCGTGCGCGACCCGCGCGAGTCGGCGAAGAAGTGCTCGCTCACGCCCTTGCGGGGCATGCCCGGGATTCGTTTCGCGACGTACGCGCACGATCGACGCGTGACGGCCGGGCAGCGGCTCCTGCTCCACACCGAAGGCGAGTTGCTCTCGCCGGACGACGCGCACCTGCCGCTCCTGCTCGTCGACTGCTGCTGGCGCCGCGTGCCGACGCTCTTGCGCACGATCGACGGCGAGTTCGTGCGCCGCCGCCTGCCGCCGCTCGCGACCGCGTACCCGCGCGCGAGCGACCTCGTGCCCGATCCGGAGCAAGGCCTCGCGTCGATCGAGGCCCTCTACGCCGCCCTCGCGTTACTCGGTGACCCGCGCCCGGAGCTGCTCGCGCAGTATCGGTGGCGCACCGCGTTCCTCGCGCTGAACGCAAGCGTCCTTCCGCCCGATGTCGCTCAACTTCCCGCCTCGTCCTCCCGTTCCTGCGCGCAGTCGCGGCAGTCGCGGGCGTAGGTGAGGAGCGCGAGGCGTTCGCGCGCGATCGGACGTTCGCAGCCCGCGCATAGACCGAAGCGGCCCTCCGTGATGCGCTCGAGCGCCTCGTTCACGGCGTAACCGAGCGCGTCTTCCGTCGCGAGCGCCTCGAGCTCGACGTCGAGCGCCGTTTCCTCGATCGACTCGTCGACGGGCTGGAAGCGCGCGCCGCCCGACGGCTCGAGCGCCTCGCGTTCGATGCGGCCGAC
>JACRIO010000049.1 GCA_016220035.1 Planctomycetota bacterium
CGGGACGGACTGCGGCGCGCGCGGCGCGAGGCGCAGCACTTGGCCGACGGTGCGCTGGATGCGCTCGAGTCCGTTGCGGAGGAGCCCGAGGTACTGCGCGCGCTTCGCCGGCGGGAGCTCTTTCTTCTCCAACGCCTCCACGGCGTTGATCAGGCCGCCCAGGGGGTTGTTCACCTCGTGCGCGATGCCCGCCGCGAGCTCGCCCGTCGCCGCGAGCCGGCGCTGCGTCATCGCTGCGTTCTCGGCGCGCCGCGCGTTGTCGGTCGCGATCTCGACCTCGCGCGCGAGCCGCGCGTTGAAGCCTTCGACCGTCTCCGCCATCTGGTTGAAGCCGCGGATGAGCTCGGCGAGCTCGTCCTTGCGCGCCGGCACCGCGAGGCGCGCGGAGAGTTCGCCCGCGCCGAGGCGCCGCGCGCCGTCCGCGAGCGCCTCGACCGGGTCGAGCACGAACCGGCGCAGCATCGCGAAGGTGCCGATCGTCAGGAGCGCCGTCGACACGAGGAACCAGGGGAGGAGCTGCACGAGGAGGCCGCGCGCGGCCTCGCGCGACACCGAGAACCAGCAGCCGCCCCACACACGGTCCTCGGAGTCGAGCACGGGGATCGCGATGCCCCCGGCGACGGGCGTCGAGACGCGCGAGCGCGCCACCTCGGCGATCGCGCGCAGGACCTCCTGCTCGTCGAGCCCCGCCGAACGGCGCGTGCGTCCGATCGGGTTCAGGTACGCGCCCTGCGGGCGGAGCGTGCCGTCCTTCGCGACCTCCCAGTTCGCGCTGACGATGATCGCGTCGTCGAAATTGCGCCAGTTCGGCCAGCGCAGGATCTCCGCGACGCGGATCTTGCCGCCCTCGTCGACCATCGGCTGGAGCGTGTACAGGAGGACCTCCGTGAAGTCCCGGGCAAGGCGATCCCGGTCCTCCCCCACCCGCGCGGAGAGGTGATACACACCGACGCCGAAAACGGCCGCGTTGATCGCAGCCACGAACAGCAGGATGCGGGCGCGCAGAGGGAGCTGCATGTTCGTTCGGCGGGAGCGCCGTGGACGTCAGGGAAGCGCGGCGGGAAGCCGTGCGCAAGCGCGGAGCGCGTCCTTCATTGGCCTCCGACCGAGCTCATGATGGTCATCAACGGCAGGAAGAGCGCCACGACGATGAAGCCCACGAAGCCCGCGACCACGATGAGCAGCGCGGGTTCGATCAGCTTGAACATCGCGTTGATGCGGCGTTCGACCTGCTTCTCGTAGGCGTCGGCCACCTTCATCAGCATCTTGTCGAGCTCGCCCGTGGCCTCGCCGACGTCGACCATGTTCGTGACGAGGTCGTCGAAGAGCCCGGTCTCCCCCATCGGCCGAGCGATGCCCTCGCCCTCGCGCACCGTCTTGCGGATCGACTCGACGCCCTCCATCAAGACCTCGTTGCGCGACGCGTCGCGCACGATCGCGAGCGCGTCCAGGTGCGGCACGCCGGCCTGGATCAGCGTCCCGAACGTGCGCGCGAACGCGCCGACGAGCGAACGGTTGAGCACACCGCCGAACACGGGGAGCTTCAGCATCCACTTGTGGACGCGGTAGCGGTACGGCTGGTTGCGCGCCAAGAGCGCGAAGTGCGCGAGCGCGAGCAGGACCGGAAGCCCGAACACGAGGTACCAGTAACGCACCGTGAAGTCGCTGACGTCGAGCAGGAACTGCGTGATGCCCGGGAGGCTGATCTTGAACGAGCGGAAGATGTCCTGGAACTTCGGGATGATCCAGACGACCACCGCGCTCACGACCGCGATCGCGACGAACACGATCACGGACGGGTAGATCATGGCGCCCACGACCTTGGAGCGCATCTCGGCCGCGCGCTCCATGAAGATCGCCTGGCGCAGGAGCACCTTGTCGAGCACGCCGCCCGCCTCGCCGGCGCGCACCATGCTCGTGTAGAGGCGGTCGAACACCTTCGGGTGCTTCGCCATCGACTCCGAGAGCGGCGTCCCCGAGGAGACGTCCTCGACCAGGTCCTGCAGGACGAGCTTGACCGGCCCGGCCTTGGTCTGGCCCTCGAGGATCGTGAGCGCCTTCACGATCGGGATGCCCGCCTCGCTGAGCGTCGCGAGCTGGATCGTGAACTCCGTGACGAGTTGGCGCGCGACGCGGCCGCTGCTTCGCCGCGGACCGCCGGACGACGCGGTAGCTGCAGGACGGGGCGCCGGCGGCGCGGTCGGCGCCGCTCCGCTCGAGCGTTGGATCTTCTTCGCCATGGTGGTTGGGGAACCTCGGGACGCGGATGTCAGCCCGCGGTTTCGCGCAGGACTTCCTCGATCGTGGTGCGGCCGCCGAGCACGAGCGCGAGACCGCTCTCGCGCAGGGAGCGCATGCCGGCCTGGATCGCGATGCGGCGCAGCTCCTGGGTCGAGGAGCGCGCGAGGATCGCATCGCTCAGCGCGTCGTCGACCATCAGGATCTCGAACACGCCGGTGCGGCCCTTGTAACCGGTGTGGTAGCAGCGCTCGCAACCCTTGCCGTAGTGGAAGCGCGCGCCGCGCACGCGCTCGGCGTCCGCGCCGAGTTCGAGCAGCACCTCCTCCGGCGGTTCGTAGCTCGCCTTGCAGTCCAAGCACACGGTGCGCACGAGCCGTTGCGCGACGATGGCTTCGAGCGTCGCGGTGATCATGAACGGCTCGATGCCCATGTCGATCAGGCGCGTCACCGTGCTCGGCGCGTCGTTCGTGTGCAGCGTCGAGAACACGGTGTGGCCCGTCAGGCTCGCCTCGACGGCGACGGACGCCGTCTCCTGGTCGCGGATCTCGCCCACGAGGATCTTGTCGGGGTCCTGGCGCAGCACGGTGCGCAGCACGCGGGCGTAGGTGACGCCGATGTCCTCGTTGATCGGCACCTGCACGATGCCCTGGATGTCGTACTCGACCGGGTCCTCGGTCGTGATGATCTTCACCTCGGGCTGGTTCGCCTCGGAGAGCATCGCGTAGAGCGTCGTCGTCTTTCCCGAGCCCGTCGGCCCGGTGACGAGCACGATGCCGTGCGGGAGACGCGTGAGCGCGACGAGGCGTTCCTTGTCCTCGCGACCGAGGCCGAGCGCCTCGAGATCGAGGCTCACCGCGCTGCGGTCGAGCACGCGCATGACGCAACCCTCGCCCGCGACGCCGGGCAGCGTCGCGACGCGCAGGTCGACCGGCTTGCCGTCGATCGAGAGCTCGATGCGCCCGTCCTGCGGAAGGCGCGTCTCGGTGATGTCGAGGTCGCTCATCACCTTGATGCGCGCGACGAGCGGGAGCGCGAGGTGCGCGGGCGGCGCCTCGATCTCGTAGAGCGCGCCGTCGACGCGGTAGCGGATGCGGAACTCGTCCTCGAAGACCTCGAAGTGCACGTCGCTCGCGCGGTCCTTGATCGCGCGGTGCAGGATCGAGTTCAGGAGCCGCACGACGGGCGTGCTCGCGGCCGCCTGCTGGAGGTCCGCGCCGCCGACCGCGCGCGCGGCCTCCGCGATCGCGTCCGCGAGCGACTGCTCCGCGCCGTAGTGCTGGAGCACGAGCGCCTTGAGCGCCTCGCCGTCGGCGAGCACGGCGCGCACGTCCGTGCCGGTCGTGAAGCGCAGGTCCTCGAGCACCGCGGTGTTCAGCGCGTCCGCGATCGCGACGACGAGCGTCTTGCCTTCGACGCGCAGCGGGAGCACGCCGTAGGTATGCGCCGTCGTCGCGTCGACGAGCGCGAGCGCCGCCTTCTCGGGTTTCGCCTTCGCGAGGTCGACCGCTTCGAGGCCCGCCTGCTCCGCGAGGGCGCGCGCGACGTCGTCCTTCGTGCAGTGCTTGAGCTCGACGAGGCACTGCCCGATCAGGCCGCCGTGACGGCGCTGCACCGCGAGCGCCTCCTGGATCTGCCCTTCGCGCACGACGCCGCGCGCCTTGAGGATCTGGCCGAGCATGCGCCGCCCCGACGACGGCGCCGCCGCGGCCGCGTTCGCGGACCCCGGAGCGTTCGAGGCGGGCGTCGGGGCGCTCACAACCGCGTCTCCAGGTCCTTGTCGTCCTGCGCGGACTCGATCGCCACCTCGCGCGTGATCAACCCCTTCTTCGCGAGGTCGAGCAGGTAGTCGTCGAGCGTGATCATGCCCAGCTTGCGCGACGTCTGGATCGTTGACGCGATCTTGTTCGTCTCGTTCTTGCGGATCAGGTTGCCGATCGCGGGGGTCATCAACATGACCTCGAACGCGGCGATCCGGCCCTTCTTGTCCGCGCGGGGGAGCAGGACCTGGGAGACCACCGCGAGCAGCGCGACCGAGAGCTGCGCGCGGATCTGCTCCTGCTGATTGGCCGGGAAGGCGTCGATGATGCGGTTCACCGTGCGCGCCGCGCCGGTCGTGTGCAGGGTGCCGAACACGAGGTGGCCCGTCTCCGCGGCCGTGATCGCCGACGAGATCGTGTCGAGGTCGCGCATTTCGCCGAGCAAGATCACGTCCGGGTCCTGGCGCAGCACGCGGCGCATCGCCTCGGTGAAGCTCGGGACGTCGACGCCGACCTCGCGCTGCGTCACGAGCCCCTTCTGGTGGCCGTGGTAGTACTCGATCGGGTCCTCGATCGTGACGATGTGAGCGTCCTCGGTCCGGTTGATCCAGTCGATCATCGTCGCGAGCGTCGTCGTCTTGCCCGAGCCCGTCGGACCCGTGACGAGGATCAGTCCGCGCGGCTTCTTGAGGAGCGGCTTGATCGAGTCGGGCAAGCCGATCTCCTCGAACGTCAACAGGCGCGACGGGATCAGGCGCAGGACGCCCGAGACGCGCCCGCGCTGCCGCAGGACGGAGACGCGGAAGCGGTTCCCGTCGTGGTGCGCGATGCCGAAGTCGGTCGTGCCGACCTTCTGCACCTCCTCCCACTGGTGGGCGTTGCAGAGCTCGCGACACAAGGCCTCGCTCGCTGCGTCGTCGAGCACGTCCGGCGCGAGGGCCACCAGCTCGCCGTGGACGCGCGCCACGGGCGGGCGACCGGGGTTCAGGTGGAGGTCGGAGGCGCCGCGCTTCACGACCTGGTCCATGAGTTCGCGCACGCGCGTCACGTCGTACCTCCGTGATTCCGTCCGATCGGCTTCACAACGTCACCTCCGCGGCGAGGCGCGTCACGCGCAGGATCTCGGCCGTGCTCGTCTCGCCGCTCAGCACCTTGCGCGCGCCGTCCGTGAGGAGCGAGCGCAGCGTCCCGCCCGACTCCGCGGTCGTGCGGATCGCGTCGAGGCTCGCGCCCTCGAAGCACTGCTCGCGGACGCGCGCGTCCATCTCGAGCAGTTCGAACAGCGCGATGCGGCCGCGGTAGCCGGTCCCCTCGCACGCGCGACAACCCCGCGGCTTCGCGAACTTGCGCCCGGCCGCGAGCGCCGGGTCGATGCGCAACGCGGCGATCTCGCCGGCGGCGGGGACGTACTCCTGGCGGCATTCCTTGCACAGGCGCCGCACGAGGCGCTGCGCGATCACCGCCTGCACGGACGCGGACACGAGGAACGGTTTCACGCCGATGTCGGTGAGGCGCGTGAGCGCGCTCGTCGCGTCGTTCGTGTGCAGCGTCGAGAACACGAGGTGCCCTGTGAGCGCCGCCTGGATCGCGATCTCCGCCGTCTCGAGGTCGCGGATCTCGCCCACGAGGATCACGTTGGGCGCGCAGCGCAGCATCGCCTTCAGGATGCGCGCGAAGGTGAGGCCGATCTTCGCGTTCACCTGCACCTGGTTGATGCCGCGGATGTGGTACTCGACCGGGTCCTCGGCCGTGATGATCTTCACGTCGGGCCGGTTCAGCTCCGAGAGCGCTGCGTAGAGCGTGGTCGTCTTGCCCGAGCCCGTCGGTCCGGTCACGAGCACGA
>JACRIO010000011.1 GCA_016220035.1 Planctomycetota bacterium
ACGTCGCGCGCCGTTCGGGGACGTCGTCGGGCGGGACGCGCTGCGCGTCGGGCAGGTCCTCGGTCCACTGCTCGAAGCCGCGCTCGAGCCCGCTGAAGCGCGCCTGGAGCACGTAGTTCGCGACGATCGCGCCCGTGTCGAAGCCCGCGTCGCGCAGGCGTTCGGCGAGCGTCGCGTGCTCGAGCGCGAGCGGCTGCAGGAGGTCGCGCAGCCCGTGAGCGTGCGGCTCGAGGCCGGTCATCAGGCTCGCGAGCGCGGGCGTCGTCTTCGCACGCGGCGTCGAGACGTGCGTGCCGAGGACGCCTTCCTTCGCGAGCGCGTCGAGCCGCGGCGTCGTGACGCGCGGCGAGCCCGTCGCGGCGGAGAGTCGGTCCGCGCGCAGGGTGTCGATCGTGATCAGGAGGACGTTGGGACGCTCCGGCGCGCGCGAGCACGCGCTCGCGACGAGCGCGACCACGGCGAGCCCGATGCACGCGGCGCCGTTCATCGCCCGCGCACGAACTCGGGGTCGAGGTAGCGCGTCCCGAGGCGCCGCGCGTCGAGGCGCTCGTCGGCGTCGGGCACGGACGCCTCGAACGCGAGCTCGAATTCGCGCTCGAACACGGCGCGCACGAGGCCCGCGAGCTCGACGACGCCGAGCTTCGGATCGAGCGTCGCGATGTCGCCCTCGAGCGGCGACGTGCCGAGCTTGATCGAGCCGTGGTGGAGTACGCGCCCCTTCTTGCGCCGCTGCGCGGAGCCGATGCCCTTCTTCCCACCCCACGCGACGTCGAGCGCGGTCGAGTGGTGGAAGCACATGCCGGTCCCGGCGCGGTCGGACGCGAGCGGGCTCCCGCCGCGCAGGGACCCCTCGACGCCCGCGTCCGCGAGCGCCTTCACCAGGGCGCCGTGGATGCGCGCGTAGGATTCGCCGACGGGTCCACGGTAGAGCGGGTGGTCGAGCGGCGCCGCGATCGAGAACGTGAGCTCCTTCACGTGGTGGATCGCTCCGCCGCCCGTGATGCGCCGCACGATCGCGCCGGCCTTCTCCGCGCCGGGGACGTCCGCGAACTTCTGGAAGTAGCCGAGCGAGAGCGTGTCGGGCTTCCACGTGTAGAAGCGCAGGGTCGGCGGGCACGCGTCCGACTCGAGCAGGGCCTCGTCGAGCCCCATGTTGAACGAGGGCTCCGCGCCCCACGTCGTGATCAAGCGCCAACGCTCCACGCGGCGGATCCTAACAGGCGGCGCCCCGCTCGGCGCCCGCACCGGAATCGAGGGGTGCCGCCGCGCGGAGCGCCCGCTACGCTCTGCGCCCATCATGGAGAACGCCCCCCCGACGATCGAGCCCTCCGTCAAGCCGGCGCATGTTCGCGAGCTCACTCCGCGCTCCGTGATCGCGGCCCTGCTCGTCGCCGCCGTGATCGGCGCGTCGTATCCCTACGTCGTGCTCAAGCTCGGGTTCGGTCCCAACATCTCCGTGGTGTCGGCGTTCTTCGGCTTCCTGGCGCTCGGGCTCTTCAGCCGCAGCTACAACCGCTGGGAGAACAACATCGTCCAGACCGCGGGCACGGCCGCGGGCCAGATCGCGTTCCTGTGCTGGCTGCTCGCGGCGTTCGACATGCTCGCCGCGGACAAGTCGACCGGCTTCCAAGTGCACCTCACGACGTGGCAGACCTTCCTGTGGTTCTCGACCGCGGGGATCCTCGGCGTGTTCCTCGCCGTGCCGCTGCGCAAGCACTTCATCGAGGACGAGAAGCTCGCGTTCCCCGACGGCCTCGCCGCGGCGGAGACGCTCGTGCTCCTCGACTCGAAGGGCGGCCAGGCGAAGCTCTCCGCCTACTCGATGCTCGGCGCGCTCGCCGCCTCGGCGGCGGTGATGTGGGCGACGACCCGCGCATGGGTCGACGAGCTCTTCCACGTCACCTTCAACCGCTTTTCGGGCGTCACGGGGGTCGGGTTCTCGCTGTCGCTGCTGAACATCGGCTCGGGGATGATCATCGGCCTGCGGATCTGCGCCAGCATGCTGTTCGGGCTCGTGCTGTCGTGGATCGTGGCGCCCGTGCTGCTCGCCGACACCGGCGTCATCGCGGAGGGCTCGAAGAAGGTCGACGTGCTCCTCTGGGTGATGTGGCCCGCGACCGGCCTCCTCGTGGCGGGCGGGCTCACGGCCCTCGCGCTCAAGTGGAAGACGCTCGTGGCGACCTTCCGGAGCCTCGCGGGCGCCTCGGTGCAGACCGGCGACTTCCCGCTGCGGTGGGTGATCACGGGCAGTCTCGTGTCCGCGGCGGCGCTCGTCGCGATCCAGTACTCGATCCTCGGAACGCCGGTGTGGCAGTCGCTGCTCGCGATCGTGCTCTC
Organism: Planctomycetota bacterium; assembly: GCA_016220035.1. Lineage (GTDB taxonomy): Bacteria > Planctomycetota > UBA1135 > UBA1135 > JADJNY01. The sequence goes on from JACRIO010000011.1 coordinate 2,338, forward strand.
GATCCCGCTGATGCTCGTCGCGATGCGCGTGCTCGGCGAGACGAACTGGGGGCCGATCTCGACGATGACCAACGTCATGCAGGCCATGTTCGGCGCGATCTCGCCCGGCGACATGCGCGCGACCGTCGTCTCGAGCGGCATCACGGGCTCCGTCGCGGCGGAGTCCGAGGGCCTGATGCAGGACTACAAGACCGGCCACGTCATCGGCTCGACCCCGCGCATGCTGACGTGGATGCAGCTCTTCGCCGTGCCGGTGGGCTGCTTGGCACTCGCGTTCGCCTACCCGCTCCTGCGCGACACGTACGGGGTCGGCGAGGGCAAGCTCTCGAGTCCGATCTCGGTGCGCTGGGTCGGGTTCGCGAAGATCCTCTCGCAGGGCTTCTCGAGCATCCACCCGAGCGCCCTCTGGGGGCTCGCCATCGGCGCGGCGCTCGGCATCGTGCTCACCGTGGTCGAGCAGAAGAAGGAGCTGCGCAACTTCGTGCCGTCGCCGACCGGGGTCGGCATCGGCATGCTCGTTCCGGCGAGTGCTGTCGCGACGATGTTCCTCGGCGCGTGCCTCGATTGGATCTGGCGCAAGTCGGACGCGACGAGCGCGCAGAAGTACTCGATCCCCGTCGCGTCGGGGTTCATCGCGGGCGAGGCCCTGATCGCCGTCCTCATTCCCGTCCTCGTGGTGCTCGGCTGGATGTCGATCTGACGGAGCGTGCGCGCAGCGGCGTAGGGCCCTGCTCCTTTCTCAGGCCTCGTGCTCCGCACGGTGGGGGATCCAGCCGCGCCCGCGTGCGGCTTTGGATGCAGCGGAGGTGTGAGCCATGCGTGTCGCGCGCCGTTGGATCGTGTTCGGAGCCCTCGCCGCGGTCGCGGCCTTCGGCGCGTTCGCACCTTCCGGCGGTTGCGCCGCCGGGCCTGCGCTCGTGGGCGAGGCCGGGGCGGATTGGATCGCGCAGAAGGCGGACGGCATCTGCGGTCTCGACGATCCGGCACGGGTCTCGAACCCGGCCCTCGTTCAATACGCGTCGTTGGTCGACGCGACGCCGGAGGCGAAGAAGCTGCGCGACGAGGACATCGATCCGCGCTCCGCGGCCGGGATCCAGCTCCTGCAGCGCGCCGCCGACCGCGTGCGCGACGAGTGCGAGACCGTGCGCGCCGCGCGCGGCCATTGCAGCGTGTGGAAGCGCATCCGCCATCGCGACGGGCGCGTCGTGGCCGACGTGACCGAATTCGTCCTCGCGCGCATCCGTCCGCCGCGTTGACGCGTCAGCGCGCTGGAGCGCGGACCTCGACGACGAACGCGTCGTTCACGCGCGTGCGCGCGAACTCGTAGTCGACCTCCGCGAAGGCGCCGACGCCGGAGTCGAGCGTGAGGAACACGCCGCCGCCTGGAGCCGCGGGATCGTCGCGGTAGTAGCTAGTGTCCCGTCCCACAAGTATCTTGAACGATCCGCCGCGCTGGATCGACGCTGGCGGCGTTGCGCCTCCTCCGAGTATTGCAGCGAATACGCGTCGTCAGCGCGCCTTGCCAGCCTCGACCCACCACGGCGCCTCGTCCAAGATACTTGAGGGACGGGACACTAGGGTCGCCGTCGCGAGCGCGCGCGCCCGATCGGCACCGTCG
>JACRIO010000055.1 GCA_016220035.1 Planctomycetota bacterium
CATGTCGCGGCCCGCGCGCTCGAACATCTCGACGGCATTGCGCAGGAGGCCGCGCGCGAGCCCGTACTGCCCCGTGCTCTCGGCGGAGCGGCCGTGCAGCAGGTACACGCGGCACACGGACTCCGGGTCGAGGGCGGGATCGAACTCGAGGTCGGCGAGGCGGTCGAGCAGCTCGCGTTGGCCCTGGCGGAACCCGAGGCGGTCCGCGGCGTCGACGGCGTGCTCGAGGAACGCGATGCGCCGGCGATCGAGCGCGTCGCTGCGCGGGAGCTCAGCGATCGCCGCGATGCCCCAGGTCGCGAGCGCGTGGATGCGCTGCGTCTGCCCGCTCTTCTTCACGCGCGCGAGCAAGTCGGGCAGGAGCTCGAGCAGGGCCGCGTGCTGCTCCGCGGAGCGCAGGTGGAACGCGATCTGGTACGCGTCGTCGAGGGCGGGGACTGCTCCGTGCGGCGCCTCGAGCGCCTTCGCCGCGCGCGCGTGCAGCGCCAGGCGGCGCTCCTTGGGCAGGCTCCGATAGACGGCCTCGCGCAGCGCCGGCCGCGCGAAGCGCCAGCGCGCGCCGGTCGGCACGAGCCAACCCGAACGCGCGAAGCGCGTGAGCATGCCGTCGATCTCGCTCTTGCGCGTCTCGGGGAACGCGGCGAGCAGGAATTCCGTCTCGATGCGCCCGCCGACGACGGCGAGCCGCCGCAACCACTCGCGATCGGACGCGGGCAGGCGCCTGAACGACTCGCCGATCGCGCGGCGCAGCGAACCGGGAAGCGGGAGCTCGTCCGGCTGGACCTGGAGCGCGAGACCGCCGCCCTCGACGTGCGGCACCGCCTCGCCGCGCGCGATGAGTCCGCGCACGATCTCGCCGATCAGGCCGGGGTTCCCGCGGCTGCGCTGCCACAGGACGCTCGCGAGGCGCAACCGCGGAACGCCGTGGTGGAAGAGCACGCGCACGAGCTCGAGCACCGCCTCTTCGTCGAGTGGCGGGAGCTCGACCGTAGCGGAAAGCCGCGCCGCGGCGAGGCGTTCGCGCAGATGCGCGAGTCCCGGCTCCGGACTGGGCTCGTTCGAGTCCCGCTCGCCGAGCACGAGCAGGATGCGCGCACCCGCGAGACGCTCCGCGAGCTGCGTCAGCACGGAGAGCGTGCCCTCGCCCGCCAGCGCTACGTCGTCGAGGTGGAGGAGCAGCGGCGTCGACTTCCCGAGCGTCGCGATCCACGCGGCGAGCGCGTCCGCGACGGGCATGGCGGGTTGTTCCTCGTCCGCCGGGTCGAGCGCGGCGATCAAGGCACCCGCGACGCGCGGCGGGACGAGCTTCTCGAGCAGTTCGCGCTCCCGCGCCCGCGCCGCGACGCCGGGCGGCAGCCGCAGCCAGCGCTCGAGCATGCGCAGCACCGGATGGCACGGGCGCTCCGCGTCGTGGTCGCGGCAGCGTCCGTAGAGGTAGAGCGGCGGCTCGGGAGACGCGCGCACCCGCGACGCGAGCTCGCTGACGAGGCGCGACTTGCCGGCGCCGCTCGGACCGGCGAGCCATACGACGCGGCCCGCGCGCTCACCGTCGACGCGGCCCATCGCGCGCTCGTAGTGCACGAGCAGCTCGCCGAACTCCCGCTCGCGTCCCACGAGGGGCATGAGGTGCTGCGCGTCGGGTTCGCCGGAACCGCCGCGGCGCGCGCTCGCCTCGAACTCGATCACGGAGCGCCACCACTCGCCGCTCTCCTGTTCCGAGAAGCGCCGCTCCACTTCGGCCGCGTCTGGTCGGCGTGCGGCGTCGCGCTGGAGGAGCTCCTGGAGCAGCCGGTCGAGGAACGGCGCGATCTGCGGATCGATCCGCGACGGCGGCTTGTAGCGAGCGGTCGCGATCGCCGCGAGCAGGCGGTCCGCGTCGGGTTTCTCGAGGGCGGCGCGCGCGACGGCGCCGCTCGAGCCGCTCGGGCTCCCGCCCTCGAAGAGCCGGTGCGGCCGGCGCGCGAGCGCGCGCTCGTCGGGGCCGAGCGACTGCGTGGCGAAGAGGTGGACTCCCGTCGCGAGCTCGTAGAGCACCACGCCGAGCGCGAAGACGTCGCTCGCGGGCGAGCCCGACTCGCCCTGCGCCTGTTCCGGCGCGAGGTAGGGGAGGCTGCCCGCACGCGGCGCGACGCGGCGCGGGTCGGGGGCGGGCCCCTCGGTCTCGGGACCGGCGGCTTCCACGCGCGCGAGGGAGTGAGCCGCGCGCGCGAAACCGAGGTCGAGGAGCACCGCGTTGCCCTCCGCGTCGAGGCGGATGTTCTCGGGCTTCACGTCGCCGTGCATCCACCCCGCGGCGTGGAGCGCCGCGAGTCCACCGAACACCTGCTGCGCGACGTTGCGCACGAGCGGCTCGGGGAGCGGGCCGGACTCCGCCGTCACCTCCCGCAGCGAGCGGCCGGGGACGAAGGGTAGGACGAGGAAGCGCCCACGCTCGTCGCGTCCCGTCCCGAGGACGTGCACGAGCGCCGGATGCAGCGCGGAGGCGCCGGCCTGCGCCTCGTTCTCGAAGCTCGCGAGCGCCTCTGGATCGTGCTCGAGCCGCGCGTGGAGGTACTTCACGGCGACCTCGAAGCCGGCGGGATAGGGTCCGAAGCCCGCGGTGAGCACGCCGTGCACTACCCGCCCCGTCGTACCGGAGCCGAGCTCGCGGCCGAGCCGGAAACGGGGCGTGAGAGCGCGGGCCGACATGCCGAAGCGGGGAGTGTACTCGGCGCGGTGGGGCGCCGCGATCGCGCTTGCCGCGCGTGCCGCAACGAAAACGACCAGGGCCGGCCCCTCGCGAGGCCGGCCCCGGCTTTCATCGGCTCGCGCGGCGCTCGGTGGAGCGCCGCGCGCCGTCACGCATCACCAGAGGATCACGAACCCGTTCGTGCCGTTGAAGGTCTCCGGCGGGCAGAACGCGGCGGCCGCGATGCGGTAGTAGGCCATGTAGTAGGCCGTGATGCCCGAGCCCGGCGGCGTGTCGTTGCCGACGCCCCAACCGTTGGACAGGGTGACCGTGTCCGTCGGCGAGGGGAAGCTCGACACGTTGGCGGCATAGATGGGCTTCGTGCGGCGGCGCAGGACGCCGTCGACGCAGCGCACACCGTCGCCGAACACGGTGCCGACGCCGTTGTTCGCGTCGCCGCGCATGAAGATGCAGTTGCCCGACGCGTTCACGCCGTCGACGTTCAAGGTCACCGTGTCGGTGGCCACGACACCGGTCGCCGACATGCGCGCGCCGTTCGCGTTGAACGAGCTCGCGCAGCCGCGGCCGGCCGCGCCGAAGTTGCCGCACGGGCACGTGTTCGTGACCAGCGGGTCGAGGTTGTCGCCGAAGCAGAATGCGTTGAACGGGGCCGGGCTGCACGTGCGGACCGTGAGGTCCCAGCGCGCGAAGATCCCGCCGTCAATGTTGGCGTCGTCGTTCACGGTCAGGGTCCAGTTTCCGTTCGGGTCCTGGCCCTTGAAGTTGCCGAACGAGCCCTCCGGCGACACGAGCGGCACTGCGACGTTGTTGGCGTAGACGATGTCGGTCACCGTCGCAGGCGCGTCGGCGTCGAACAGCGTGCCGTTGTAGTTGTTGTCGTTGCCGGCGCCATTGTCGGTCGTGAGCACGACCACCGTGCCGGCCGGAGAGGTGAGGGTGATGTCCAAGTCGCTCGAGAACGTATGCGTGATCTCGAGGTAGACCTCGACCTCGGTCGTGTTGGTGTCGAGTCCGGCCACCGCGATGGTGCTCGGCAGGCTGATCGGCGGCGCCGTCGCGGGGATCACGATGGCGGGCAGCGCCGAGAAGGTCGTCGAGACTTCGGCCGGCGCGGAGGCCAACGTGGACACGTCGAGCGCCCACGCGCCGAGCGTGCCGTTGTCGGCGAGCGCATCGTCCACGATCGTCAGTGTCCACGTGCCGTTCGGATCCTCGCCGCGGAAGGCGTCGAGACGACCCTCGGGCGACAGCGACGCCTGCGTCACGTTGTTCGCGTAGACGACGTCCGTGCACACCACGTTGACGTTGTCGTCCCAGGCCGTGCCGTTGAAGCAGTTGTCGAACGTCCCGCCGTTGTCCGTCGTGATCGTGACGACCGTGCCCGCCGGCGAGGTCAACGTCATGTCGATGTCGGCCGAGCTCGTGTGGACGATCGTCGTCAAGAGGTCGACGTCCCACAACGACGCGCCCACGCCCGAGACGAGCACGGTGTAGACGGTCGGGACGGGCGTCGCCGGGAGCGTGCCCGGGTTGTCCGCGATGGGGCCCGTGGTCCCGGCGAAGTTCGTCGGACCCGCGGTAGCGGGAGCCGCGCTGTCCGTCGTCAGGTTGAGCGTCCAGCTCGCGAACGTCCCGCCGTTCAGGTTCAGGTCGTCGCTGACCGTCAGCGTCCAGTTGCCGTTCGGATCCTGGCCGAGGAAGTTGTCGAAGGACCCTTCCATCGAGGCGGTGACCACGTTCACGTTGTTCGCGTAGACGACGTCCGTCACGGGCGTCGCGGCGTCCGCATCGAAGAGCGTGCCGTTGAACACGTTGTCGCTCGCGCCGCCGTTGTCGGTGGTGAGCGTCACCACCGTGCCCGCGGGCGAAGTCAACGTGATGTCGAGGTCGGTCGGGTTCGTGTGTGGGACCGTGATCGCGACGGTCGCCTTCGTGAGATAGGTTCCGATTCCGCTGACCGCGATCGTATCGGTGAGGATGATGGGCGGCGCCGTCGTCGGGATGGCGGTTCCCGGCGACTGCGTGAAGGAGTTCGTGGTCTCGACCGGGGCCGACGCGGTGGTGATGTCGAGCGACCAGCTGTTCATCGTGCCCACGTCGGCGCCTAGATCGTCGAAGCAGCGGATCGTCCAGGTGCCGTTCGGATCCTCGCCGCGGAAGGCGGAGAGCCGACCTTCAGGCGAGAGCGACGCCGCGACGACGTTGTTCGTGTAAACGAAGTCGACACAGGGGATGTTGACGTTGTCATCCCACACCGTGCCGTTGAAGCAGTTGTCGTTCGCACCCGCGTTGTCCGTCGAGATCGTGACCGTCGTCCCCGCCGGGGACAGCAGCGTGATGTCGAGGTCGGAGCAGAAGGTGTGCGAGATGAACGTCGTCAGGTTGACGTCCCACAGGTACGTGCCGACACCCGAGACCGCGCAGGTGAACGTCGTCCCCGTGAAGGGCGGCGGCGTCGTGGGCGGCGAGATCGGTCCGCCGACTCCGGCGAAGTTGGTGGTCGTCAGCGTCGCGCCACACGACGGCGCGGAGAGGAACTGCGCTCCGCCTGCCTGCGCCGCGGCCTGCGGACCGCTGTGCACGCCGACCGGCAGGTCGCCGCCGAGCGACTCGCTGATGCGCTCGAGCCACGTGCGCAGATCTTGCACCTGCTGAGCGGTCCCGGGCTGGCCCTTGAGCGCGTCGATCTGCGTCACGATGTCGCGCATCTGCGCGTGGAGGACTTCCTTCGGAAGCTGGGTGTCGACGTCGACCTTCGTGCCCTGCTGGGCGAAGGCCGGGGAGAGGAACGCCGCGAGGGCCGCGACGATCACGCCCTGCCTGAATTCAACGAACATGATGACTCCTGAGGTGGATGCCTGAATGGATGGCGGGCGGAGCGTGTGTGGGTCGAAATCGAGGTGCTCAGCCCGACTCGAATCGTAGCGGAAACAATCGCTCCCGGGTGGATTCCGGGCTTCGCCGTGCGGGTGCTGCCCACAGGGGCATGGACTCGGTGCGGACGGCCCACGTCGAACGGGCGCAAGTCCACCCGCCGAGGGCGCCGAGGTCCGCGCCGGAGCGGGTCGCCGCGGGCGGGAGCGCCCCCCTGCCCCGTCACGGCTCTCCACGCTTTGAACCGCGCTATCCCCGCGCTCCCGCGTCAACCACCCTTCGCCGGCGGTTCCGCATCGCCGCCCGCGGCGGGCACGGCCTCCACGGGCGCGAGCGCGAGCTTCTCCTTCTCGAGCAGGTCGAGGATCGGGTTCACGTCGAAGCGCACGCGCGGCGTGCGCGTCGCGGCCTTCTTCTCCGCCCCCGGCTCCGGCGCCGCGCGGCCCGCGGCCAGCGCGAGCAGCGCGTCGGGCACGGGTGGGCCGCTGACCACGAGCCCGTCGAGCTCGAACTGCACGGTGAGCGTGCCCGCCGCGGCGTCGAGGCGCGCGAGCTTCACGCCCGCGAGCTTCGCGATCGCCTTCTCCGCTTTCTTCGCCGCGGCAACGTCGCACGGCGGCGCGAGCTTCCACGTGAAGCCCTCGCGCACGAGGGTTCCGACCGAGCTCAAGCCGAACGGCCCGAAGAGCTTCGCGAAGCGGTCCGCGATCGTCGCGGCGTCGAGCTTGCCCGGCGTGGAGAAGAACTCGTACCAGCCGGCCGACGTGTCGGCCCAGCGCAGGTCGTTCGAGACGCCCAGCACCCAATCGCGCGGTGAGAACCCGGCCATGCGACCGGGTCCCGCGTCGGGCAGGTCGCGCACGGGGCCCTTGAAGCACGTCGTCGCCTCCTGCTCGACGACGGACGCGCCCTTCTTCAGCGCGGCGACGAGCTCCTTCGACTTGACGCTCGCGGGCGCCTCGACGGCGAGGAAGAAGCGCCCGGGCCGCGCGCCGGTGCTCTCGGGTCCGTAGACGATGCGCGCGTCGACGTCCTTCGTGCCGAGCTCCGCCAGCGCTTTGCGCATCGGCTCGGGGTCGAGCTTGCCCTCGATGGAGAAGAAGGTGAGCAGCGACGCGTTGCGCTTGGGTGGGTAGAGCTCCGCGGCGTCGAGATCGGCGGGCGGCTCGGCCCGCGGGAGCGCGCGGCCGCCCTGCGGCCCGGGGGGGATCATGGCCGCGGCGGACCATCCCGCGCATGCGAGCACGACGAGGACCTCGGAGCGGAGACGGAGCATGGGAACCTCCTCGGGGCGGATGAGTTGCGCGGGCGCGTTCGCTACGCTTCCGAGGTTAGCGCGATCCACGCGGCGCACCAGGGCGCGCGCGGAAGGACGCACTCCCGGAGCTCCGACGTGGCCTTCACCGTCTACAACTCGCTCACCCGCACGCTGGAACCGTTCACGACGCTCGAGCCGAGGAAGGTCCGCATGTACAACTGCGGACCGACGGTCTACGGGCGCGCGCACATCGGGAACATGCGCGCCTACCTGTTCGCGGACACGCTGCGGCGCTGGCTCGAGTACGCCGGGTACGACGTGAAGCAGGTGATGAACATCACCGACGTCGGCCACCTCGTCGACGACGCGGACGCGGGCGAGGACAAGATCGAGGCGCAGGCGCGCAAGGAGCAGCGCGACCCGTGGGAGATCAGCCGCGGGTGGACGGAGCTCTTCTTCGCCGACCTGAAGAAGCTCGGCTGCAAGCCCGCGTTCGTGTACCCGAAGGCGTCGGAGCACGTGACCGAGATGCTGGAGATGATCGAGGGCCTCGTCGCGAAGGGCTTCGCGTACCAGGTCGGCGGGGACGTCTACTTCGAGGTCGAGCGGTTCCCCGCGTACGGCAAGCTCTCGGGCAACCGGGTGGAGGAGCTCGACGCCGGCGCGCGCATCGCCGTGCGCGAGGAGAAGAAGAACCCGGCTGACTTCGCGCTGTGGAAGAGCGACCCGAAGCACCTGATGAAGTGGAAGAGCCGCTACGGGCCCGACGGCTTCCCGGGCTGGCACATCGAGTGCTCCGCGATGTCGCGCAAACACCTCGGCGACCAGCTCGACATCCACACGGGCGGCGAGGACAACCTCTTCCCGCACCACGAGTGCGAGATCGCGCAGACGGAGGCCTTCACGGGGAAGCCGTTCGCGCGCTACTGGATGCACACGAAGTTCCTCCAGGTCGACGGCGGCAAGATGTCGAAGCGCCTCGGCAACTGCTACTCGATCGACGACATCGAGGCGAAGGGCTTCGCGCCGCGCCAACTGCGCTACTGCCTGATCCGCGGGCACTACCGGACTCCGCTCAACTTCACCTGGGACATCCTGAAGGAGTCCGCGGCTGCGCTCGCGAACCTCGACGACCTCGCGGCGCGTCTGCGGCGCATGCAGACCGGCGTCGACGCGAGTGCTTCCTCCGACGACGGCCTCGACGACGTCGCGCGCTGCAAGGCGAAGTTCGAGAACGGCATGCACGAGGAGCTGAACGTGCCGAAGGCGCTCGCCGCGCTGAACGAGCTGCGCGGGTTGGCGCTCGAGAAGCGCCTCGGCGCGTCCGCCGCGGCGGCGGCGTTCCAATTCCTGAGGAAGGCGAACGACGTGCTCGGCTGCATCCAAGTGGAGGAGGAGCTCCTCCCCGCCGACATCGAGCAGGAGATCGCGGCGCGGCAGGACGCGCGCAAGCGCAAGGACTTCAAGGAGTCGGACAGGATCCGCGACGCGTTGCTCGCGCAGGGCATCGTGCTCGAGGACACGCCGAGCGGCGTGGTCTGGAAACGCAAGCGCTGACGCGGACGGCCTCGCCGTTCGAATCGAACCGGTCCTTGGCGCGCGCGGGCCCTCCGCACTACGCTCTCCGCCCCGAAGACGGAGGCGCGGGGCGTCGCGCACGCCACGCGCGCTTCCGATCGCTCCTCCTGCCGGCCCTCCGGGGCCCGCGTGTCCCTTGGGAAGGCTCCGCGTGAGACGTTTCGCCCTGCTCCTCGTCGCGCTCGTCGCGGCGTACTCCTTCTCCTCTTCCTGCGGGTCGACCGGCGGTTCGAGCGAGAGCTCCCGCGCGCTCGCGGCGGATCTCGCCCTCGCGCCGCCCTCCGTGCCCGAGCTCGTGCCCGCGGAGCCCGCGGAGGCCCTCGCACTGCGTGCGTTCGCGCTCGCGAGCCGCGGGCGCGCGAGCGAAGCGCGGCTCCTCGTCGCGCGCGAGCTCGCCGGGCGGTTGCGCGCGGCGCACTCGGGCGGCGTGCTCGACGACGCGACGCGCGCGGACCTCGTCGTCGCGGCGTGGGAGTGGCGCGAGCTGGCGCGCGCGAGAGAACGGTGGAGCGAGACCGAGCGCTGGACGAAGTCCGTGCTCGCCGAGGCGTCGGGTGCCGTCCCCGAGCTCGAAGCCCTGCTCCAGACGCTGCGCGCGGAGTGCCTGCAGCACCTCGGCCGCCTCGACGAGGCGCGCGCGATCACGCAGGCGCTCGGACACGTCACGGACTGGCGCTGCATCGGCCCGTTCGACAACGAACGCGGCAAAGGCTGGGGGAAGAAGGAGAAGCCCGAGGACGAGCTCGACTTCGACGCGACCTACACCGGGAAGGCGCGCGCCGTAGCATGGCGGGTGAACCCCGTTCCGGATCATCCGCGCGGCGTGATCGACCTCGGCGCGCTCTTGCGGCCCGCGCAGCAGGGCTTCGCGTACCTCGCGACGGCGGTGAAGAGCGAGGCGGGCGAGGAGTGCGTGCTGCGCGTCGCGAGCCGCGGTCCCGTGAAGGTCTTCTTGAACGGCCGCGAAGTGCTCGCGCGCAAAGTCGTCCGGCCGATGACCTTCGACCAGGACCGCGTCGTCGTGGCGCTCGCGCCGGGTTGGAATCGCCTGCTCGTGAAGAGCTGCATCGAAGAGCAGGAGGACTGGGTCTTCGCCGCGCGCTTCACGACGCTCGACGGGAAGCCGCTCGCGCTCGCCGCGGACTCCGCGCGCGCCGCCGACGCGCCGCCCGCCGCGGTGAAGGCCGCGGCGAAGGCGGTCCCCGAGGCGCGCGAGTTGCTCGAGGCGCGGGCGAAGACGGACGCAGAGGCGGCGCGCGAGCTCGTGCTCCACCACCTGCTCGTGCATCCGGAGGACCGCACCGCGAAGACCGCGCGCAAGGCGGCCGAGGGCGCCTTGGCGCTCGCGCCGAACGACGCGGACACGCTCTACCTCGCCGCGCGCGCGAACGCGCCGGACGCGGAGACGAGCAGGGAGGAAATGGAGGTCAACCCGTGGATCGCGCCGCTGAAGCGCGTCGTCGAGCTCGACCGCGGCCACGTCGCCGCGCGCGTCGACCTCGCGGGCTTCGCGCTCGACCTCAACCCGACCGTGTCGCGCGCGGACCGCTGGAGCGCGGAGGCGTTCGCGCTCGCGCCCGAGGATCCCGACGTGCTCCTCCTGCGCGCGCGGGTCCTGCACGAGCTCGAGCGGCCGGGGGAAGCGGGCCTGCTCGAAGAGCGGCTGCGCGCGGCGCCCGAGCACGCCTGGACGCGCGCGGGCATCGCGGAGCGCGCGCAGCAACGGCTCCTTCACGGCGCGAAGCAGGAGGGGCGAGCGCTGCTCGTGCGCGGCTTCGAGCTCGACCGGCAGGCGGGCGAGGTCACCGACGAGCTGTTCGCGCTCCGCGTGGACGACGGCGACGCCGCCGGGCTCGCGCGCGACGCCGAGCTCGTGGTTGCGGCGGCACCGTTCAAGGTCGAGCTCGCGCGCGACGCGGCATGGCGCCTCGAACACCTCGGAGCGCTCGACGCGGCGCGGGGGTTCCTCGAGCGTGCACGCGCCTTCGCGCCGGAGGACACGGACACGCTGCTCGCGTTCGCGAAGCTCGAGCAGCGCGCGGGCCGGGCCGACGCGGGCGACGCGCTGATCGCGGAGAGCCTGAAGGTCGACCCGAACCAGGACACGCTGCGCCGCCAGCGCGAGTTCCTCGCCCGCTCCGACGGCGCGCGCTTCGAGACGCCGTTCCTGTGGGACGCGCGCGCCGTGCTCGCCGCGGCGCCGAAGCCCGATCCCGACGAACCGCTCGTGCTGCTCGACCGCACCGACGCCTATCACGTCTACCGCGACGGCACGTCGTCGCGGTACGAGCACCTGCTTTGGCGCGTGCAGAACGAGGGCGGCGCGAAGCAGCTCTCGGTGTACGGGCTCTTCTACCCCGACGGCGGTTCGCTCGTCGTGCGCAACCTGCGCGTGTTCCACGCGGACGGCACGATCGATCCCGTGCCCGCGCCGCGCGGCGGCGATCAGGGCGCCTCGAACGGCTCCGTGCGCGTGTACGAGCTGCCGCCGTTGCGCGTCGGCGACGCGCTCGACGTCGAGTACCGCACCGAGGACGCCGTGCCGAGCGTGTTCGGCAACTACTTCGGCCTGCGGCACGACTTCTACCCCGACCGCCCCGACGCGCTCGCGCCGACGCTGCGTTCGGAGCTCGCCTTCGTCACCGAGGAAGGCTTCGAGCTCCACTTCGCCGAGCGCAACGGAGGCGCACTGGAGAAGACCGACACGAAGAACGATCAAGGCCAGCGCGTGCGCCGCTGGGTCGCGCGCGGACTCGCGCGGCCGAAGCCCGAGAGCGCGATGCCCGACAAGACGGAGTTCGCGCCGATCGTCGACGCGACGACGTTCGATAGCTGGGAGGCGTTCGCGGCGTGGTGGTGGAGCTTCATCGAGAAGGAGTTCGAGATCACGCCCGCGATGAAGGAGAAGGTGGCGGAGCTCACGCAGGGCCTCGCGACCGAGCACGACAAGGTGCAGGCGCTCGTGCGCTTCGTCGGCCAGGAGATCCGCTACAACGCGTGGAGCTTCGGCACGCACGGCTACGAGCCCTACAGCGCGCCGACGATCTTCGAGCGGCGTTTCGGCGACTGCAAGGACAAGTCGATCCTGCTGTCGACGCTGCTCGCGGAGATCGGCGTGCACGCGCACCCCGTGCTCATCCGGGCGCGCTACCGCCAGCCCGACGAGCCGCTCGCCGCAGCGCTCGTCGAGCACTTCAACCACTGCATCGCGTTCGCGCCGGCGACCGCGGAGCGTCCGGGGATGTACCTCGACTGCACCGCGGACCTGAACCCGATCGAGTACCTGCGCGTGGACGACCAGGGTGCGCGCGTGCTCCACGTCGACCAGGGCGCGGGCAGCTTGCACGACATCGCGTACGTGCCGCCCGCCGAGAACCGGTTCCAGCGGCGCTACGAGGTCCAGCTCGACGCGCAGGGCGACGCCGACGTGCGCGTCGTCGACGCTTCGAACGGCGCGTTCGGCGTCCAACTGCGCACGGAGTACGGCGGCGAGAAGGGCGACATCCAGAAACGGCTCGAGCGCGACCTGCGCCAGCACTTCGGGCAGCTCGACGTGCGCGAGGTGCGGGCGAGCACGATGGAGGACCTCGGCACGCCGGCGGAGCTCGAAGCGCGCTTCCACGCGAAGAAGCTCTGGACCGCGAACGAGCACGGCGCGACGTTGCGCCTCGCGTTCGACGGGCTCGGCCTCTCGGGCCTCGCTGTCGAGCCGCGCGACGCGCGCGAGCGCGAGATCGTGCTCGACCGTCCGTTCGGGCACGACACGACGATCGTGTACCGCCTGCCCGACGGCGCGCAGGCTCCCGAGCTCCCGGCGCCGGCGGAAATCGAGGTGCCGGGGATCGTGCGCTACCGCCAGGAGCTGCGCCTCGTGGACGGCGCGATCGAGGTGCACCGCCGCTTCGAGCTCGAACAGCGGCGCATCGCGGTGAAGGACTACGCGCGTTTCCAGGACGCGCTGCGCGCGATCGAACTGGCGGAGCAGCGCACGCTGCGCATCGAAACCACGCCGACGGGCGGACGCTGAGGAGCACCCATGCGCAGTTCCAACCTCTTCCTCGCGTTCCTCGTCGCCCTGCCAGCGGCGCTTCCCGCGCCGCGCGCCCATGCGTCCGCGCTCGTCCTTCCCGCGCTCGTCCTTCCCGCGCTCGTCCTTCCCGCGCAAGCCGATCGTTCGGAGCTCGTGCGCGAGCTGGTCGATTCGCCGTTCCTCGCGAGCGGCGACGTCGACGGCTGGGTCGACCGCGTCGTCGAGCTCCTCCTCGCCCAGAAAGGGCCCCCGAGCCCCGTCGACGAGGCGGCGCTGCAACTCCTCGCGCGCCGCGGCGACGAGCTCGCCGACCCCGCGCGTTGGCCGGAGGTGCTCGAGCGCCTCGCGCTGGTCTCCACCCTCGACGCGCACGCGCGCTCGTTCCTCGCGCGTCTCACCACGGAGGAGCGTCTCGCGCGCATGGACACGGACGCCCTGCGGCGGTCGCGCGAGCACGACGCGTTCCCCGAGTACCTCGCGAGCTTTCGCATCCTGGCGCCGCTCGCCGGCCCGGAGACGGGTGCTCCCGTGTCGCTCGCGGCGCTCTCCGCGGATCCGGGCTTCGAGCGCGAGCACGCAGGCCTGCGCGGCGAGCGCGTGCGCTGGTCGATCGGGAAGCGCGAGCCGCTGCGCACGGAGATCGCGCCGGCGGAGTGGATGGAGCCCGTCGAGGGCTGGTGCGTGCTCGCCTTCGAATTCGACGCGGAGCACGGCGGAGCGGCGGCGATCGAATTCGACCTGCACGGGTCGTACGCGCTGCGCAGCCTGCCGTTCCTGCTCGCGCGCGACCGTTCGTGGCGCGCGAGCGTCGGCGACCCGACGTGGAGCTACTCGATCGACGGTGGAGCGCCCGTGACCGTCGATGCAGTCGCGCGCGAGACGGCGCCCGTCGTGCTGGCACCCTTCGAGCTGCGCGCGGGCCGCAACCGTGTGCTCGTCCTGTGCAAGGCGGACGCGTATTCGAGCTTTGCGCTGCGCGTCCTCGTCCCCGATGGGGCGGGCGTGAGCGGCGGCAAGCCGCTCGTCCTCGCGCCGGTCGACGGCGCGGGGCTGTCGCCTGAGCGTTCACGTCTCGGACGAGGAACGGGCGCACCAGGTGCGCAGTGCGCGAGCTTCGAGGAACGGCTTCCGCGTGAAGCACCCGACGAGCTGGCGCTCCTCGGCGTGCTCCTCGCCGGCGACCAACGGCCGATCGCGGGCCTCGAGTTCCTCCGGCGCGCGACCACGGCGGCGCCCGACCGCGTCGGGCTCGCGGCGCTCTTCGCGCGGACGCAGAACGATGCGCCCTACCTGCCGGAGGCGTGGCGGCGTTCCCAGTCACGCGCGAAGTTCGAAGCGCTCGCCGCGCGCGGCGCGAACCTCGACGTCGAGCTCGCGCTCGCGCGCACGCAGGTTCTGGAGGACCACGAGGAGGAAGCGCTCCTGCGGCTCGACCGCGCGCGCGAGCAGTTCGCGCGGACGCCCGCGCCGCTGCTCGAACTCGCGCGCACCTATCCGAAGCTCGAGCTCGACAAGGCCGGCGACGACGCGCACGACGCC
>JACRIO010000051.1 GCA_016220035.1 Planctomycetota bacterium
GGCCGATAGACGGGCGCGGCGTCGTCGTGGGCGCGCTCATCGGCAAGGGGAGCGAGCTCGTCCAACTCGACGCGCGCCTGCGCTCGGGCCGGGCGGGCCTCGCCGCGGCCGTGCTCGTGCGCGGCGCGCGCGGCATGCCGAACTGCGTCGTGGCGCCGGGCGTCGCGCGCGCCGCCGCGAGCGAAGCGCGCGAGCGCGTGCTCACCGCGGGCTTCGACGGCGTGCTGGGGCAGCTCGCGCGCGCGCACGGGCTCTCGATCGCGGGTTTCGGCTTCGCGGACGAGTTCGACGGGCGCGCGGCGCGCTGCGTCGTGCTCCGCGGCGCCGACGAGGACGAGCGCAGCGGCATGGAGCTCGTCGCGAGCTGGTGCCTCCTCGCCGCGAGCGACGCGATGGCGCCGCTGCGCCGCGAGGCCGCGCGCGCGCTCGGTGCGTGCGGTTGGCCCGACGCGGTGCTCTGGATGGAGGAGCGTTGGCTCGCGTCGCGCGGTGCGGCGGGGCGCGAGTTCGTTTGGCTCGACGGCCTGATCGCGGCCGCGAACCGCGGCGCGCTCGCTCCGTGCTGGCGCACGCGCGCGGAACGCGACTGGATCGCGAACTGGTTCGCGGACCCCGGAGCCGATCGCGAGCCCGAGCTGCGCCGCGAGCGTGCGTCGGGCCTCTCTCGCGCGCTCGCGCTCGCGGGGCCGCGCGACGACTCCGGAGCGGACGCGCGCGCGTGGCTCGTGCTCGACGACGCGCCGGGCGCGGAGCTCGCGAACTGGGCGCGCCTCGTCGTGCTCGAAGGGCTCGGGATCGACGACGGCGCCGAGCTCGACCGCCGCACGGCGGCGTGGAGCGCCTCGGGACGGTCCGCGCTCGTCTTCCAGGCTTTGCGCGCACGCGCTACGGGCGCTGCGAAGGGCGGAGTCGAACTCGCGCGTCCCGAGCCGCTCTTCGAGTGGGCGAGCCGCTCCGGGCGCGTGCGCGGGCTCGTCGCCGTGCTCGCCGCGGCGCGCGCGGAGCCGGCGGCCGAATGGGACGATCCCGCGCGGCTTCCGAGGGATTGGCCCCCCGAGCTCGCGCGCGCGGCGTGCGAGTGGGAGCTCGTGTCCACGCGCCCCGCCGCCGCCGCGGCGCGGCACGTCGTCGCGCGGCTCACCGCTGCGGACGACGCGGAGCGCCTCGCCGCGTGCGAGCTCCTGCGCCGCTGTGCGCGCCGCCTCGGCGTCGAGCGCGTGCGCGCGGTGCTCGGGAGCGCGCAGTACGCCGCTCGGGACGAGCTCGCCGCCGCGCTCGGCCTCGCGAGCGCGGAAGAGCGCGCCGCCGTGCTCGCGCGCAGCGCGCCGAACGAGCTCGTGCACGCGCTCGCGCTCGGTGAGCTCGCCGCGAACGGCGTCGCGGAAGCGCGCGCGACGCTCCTCGACGCGCTCCGCGACGTGCAAACGCTCTCCACGGCGCTCCACGGCCTCGACTGGGCCGTCGCCTCCGCGCGCGCGCGCCGCGACGAAGACGGCGAGCGCGCGCTCGTTCAAGCCGTGCGCGCCGCCGCACAACCCGTCTCGGCCGCGCTGCGCTCACGCCTCGCCGCGGACGCCTGGCCCGCGCCGAACGTGCCGGACCCCGTCGACCTCGACGCGCTGTTTCCCGAAGCGCCCGCGGACCTGCGCTGAGTGCGCGGGCTGCCGCCGCCGTGCACGAGCGGGGAGTCCAGTATGCATCGAGCCGGCGACTCCTCGGCGTCGGAGAGTGAGGCGCAGCTCATCGCGTCCCTCGGTTCGGTGGAACCCGCTCGACGACCTTCGTGCGAGTTCAGCGGTTGACTTCGGCGGGCAGGCGGGCCGCCTTCTCGATCCAGGCACGTGTCTCCGCGACGCGCTCGGGATCAGGCGGCATTCAGTAGCCGTCCCTCCTCGAGCACGAGCGCGGGCAGGGACGCTTGGAGGTGCTTGCGGCGATCGAACTCGTCGCGGCTCCAGACGAGGATGTCGACCGCCGTGCCGAGGTCCCACATCAGCGCATGCGCGCGCTGAGCGAGCGCGTGCATCGGGGTCGTCCGCTCTGGCACCACGACCATCAAGTCGTAGTCGCTGTCCGCGTCCGCATCGCCGCGAGCTCGAGAACCGAACAAGTAGATGCGCTCGGGCGCGAAGGCGACCGTCAGGCGCCGGACCATTTCGGCCAGGAGCGGGTCGTCGATGACGGGTTTCGGAGGCACCGTGATCGGAGGATAGCGGGATGGACCCGACTGTCAGGTGCGCACGTGGGACCCGAGCGATCGCGTGCCGGGCGCCGTCGGCGTGGATCCCACGGGGACCCGCACCTGCTCGACGGAAACCCCTTCGGTCGCTTCGCGTGCGTGCCGATGACATGATCTCGGGTCCTTCCCGAGGCACCGACCATGGCATTGTTCCGCACCTCCTCCCTCCTCTCAGGACCCCTCGAACCGGCCGATCCCGAGGAGGCGAAGAAGACGCCGATCACGCGCGAGGAGATCGCGCTCGTTCATGCGCCGCGCGGCCCGATCGCGGAGCAATTCCGATCGCTGCGCAACTCGGTGCAGGCGCTCAACCCCGACGGCGCGCCGCGCACGCTCGTGCTCACGAGCGCCGTCGCCGGCGAGGGCAAGAGCGTCGCGGCGATCAACTTGGCGCTCGCGCTCACCGAGGTGCCGGGCACGCGCGTCCTGCTCGTCGACGCGGACCTGCACCGGCCGTCGCTCGAGGGCTACCTCGGGCTCCCGCGGCGTCAGGGGTTGACGGAGCTCGTGCGCGGCGCGTGTCCGATCGACCGCGCCATCCGGCAGACGTCGGCGAACAACGTGTGGCTGCTCGGCGCGGGCGAGCTCCCGCAAAATCCCTCCGAGCTGCTCGGGTCGGAGCGCATGCGGACGATCATCGCGCAGTTCAAGCAGCGCTACACGTACATCCTGATCGACACGCCCGAGGCGCTTACGATCAGCGACGCATCGCTCCTCGGCGCGCAGGCGGACGGCGTCTTGCTCGTCGTGCGGCTCAACGCGACGCCGCGGCACCTCGTCGAGCAGACGTACAACCTGCTCGAAGGTCTCGGCGCGAACGTGCTCGGCACGTGCCTCACCGGCGCGGGCATCGCGAGCGACGGCGAGCGCTACGCGAAGCGCTGATCAGTCGAACAGGAGCTGCTGCAGGAGCCGCACGGCGCGGGGGAGGAGGCCTTCCTGCTCGCGCTCCACCGCCGGAACGCTTGCGCGCGCCGCGACCGGCTGCGTGAATGCGAACGCCTCGGTCGCGATCGGAATCGGCTCGCCGCGCCGCGCGGAGCGGACGAGCGCGCGCAGATGCTGCTTCTCCCATGCCAGCACGCGGCGGTAATCGGCGTAGCGCTTCTCGCGCGCGCGGAACTCGCGCCCGTGGTGGATCCAAGAGCCGTCCGCGCCCTTCACGGGCGGATGGAGCGCGTGCAGCACCTCGTGGAAGACGACGTAGCGCACGAACCAGTCGGGCACCGCGGGCTGGTCGAGCACGGGGTGGATGCGCACGCGGTGCAGGTCGGCGTCGTAGCTGCCGAGACGCAGCCCGCCGCGCGAGCGCGACGGTGCGCGCCTTCCCCACGTGATGCGCGGCGGACGCGCGTGGAGCTGTGCATCGCGCGCGAAGTCCGTCGCGAGCACGTCGGCGAGCATCGTCGCGAGATCACGATGGTGCCCGCTCGCGTGCGCGTGCTCCTTGCGCTCGCGCGGCGGCGGGAGCTTCGCCAGCGAAGCCTGGATCCAATCGTCGAGCAGCCGACACGCGCGCGGAGCACGATGCCCAGAGCGGATCCAGCTCGCGACCGCCTTGTGGATCTCCGGCGGCGCGGCGTCGAACATCGCGTGCATGCGGACCTCGAGTCCGCTGATGCGTGATCCGCGCGGTCCCGTGCGCTGCGTCCGCACGCGAATCGGCGTTTTGCGCGCGCGGGTGTAGACGACGGTGACGGGACAGTCGAGCTCGGTGGCGAGGTACGCGCGCCAGCGCGCGGCCGGGTCGATGTCGTCGCTCGCTCGTTGCGGAGCCGTGGTCACGGGCGGAGTGTGGAACGCGCGGGCGGCGTGGGCAAGAAGGCGGTTTGTTGCGGGAGCGACGACCGCGGGTCTTGGTCGATTCCGGGGCGGGGCCGGAAGGCGGGTGAACAGCCGAGGGCGGCGGAGGAGAGCATGCCGCCACACGAGTGTGCTCCGCATCACTGGCTCCGCGTCAGCGCAGTACGCCGGGTCGCCGTCCGCGAGCGCGCTGCGCGCGCCGCGGGCGGCTCAACCGGCGCCCTGCGCTGCCGCGGAGCTCTGCTGGGGGAGGCAAAGCCCGGGTGGGGGGCAACGGGCTACTTCGAGAGGGTCAGGTCGTAGTCGCGCAGGTCGTCGTCGTTTGCGAGCGTGACTTCGCGTTGGGCGGAGTGTTGGAGCGCGGATGGGGCGAGCGGGTTGGACGCGCGGTTCGAGTCGGTCACGGTCAGGCGGTAGGTGCCGGGCGTGATGTTGGCGAACGTGTAGGTGCCGTCGGCAATGGACTGGGTGCGGTAGGTGCGCGGGTGGGCTC
Organism: Planctomycetota bacterium; assembly: GCA_016220035.1. Classification (GTDB taxonomy): domain Bacteria; phylum Planctomycetota; class UBA1135; order UBA1135; genus JADJNY01. The sequence continues at coordinate 4,536 of JACRIO010000051.1, forward strand.
CCGTCTCGTCGACCAGTTCGACTTCGGCGTTCGCGACGGGCTTGCTCTCGCCCTCCAGGATTCTTCCGCGCACCGCGCCGCCGTGCGCGAGGCGCAGGTCGCCGAGGTCGTTGGTTTCGCCGAGGGCGACGCGCACGTCGCGGCGCTCGAAGGCGCAGTGGCCCGGGGCGGCGACGGTGACCTGGTAGAGCTCGGGGGCGAGGTTCTTCAGCGAGAACGCGCCTTGGGCATCGGTGTGCGTGCCCGAGCGCGTCGTCGATGTCGACGCGTCGAGGCCGAGGACGACCGCGCCTGGGGCCCATGCGTTGTCGCGCGTTTCGACGAAGGCGTTCGCGATCGGCTTGCCGGAGGCGTCCAGAATGCGGCCCGTGATGCTCCCGCCGTGGCCCATGCGGATCTCGATGCCGGTGAGCGCTTGGCCCTGCTTCACCGTGAAGTACTTCGAGAGGCTCGGGGCGTAGTCGGGCGCGAGGATCTCCACGACGTAGCCGCCGTCGAGCGCTGCTTGCACACCGGGGATGCAGAACTCGCCGTGCTCGGCCTGCGAGATCGTGACGAGCGTTTCCGGGAGCGGCATGGTCGCCTGATCGTCGGCCGTGGCCGAGCGCAGGCGCGCGTGGAAGTCGTGGATCGGCGCGCTCGTCTCGGCGTCGACGACCGTGCCGCAGACTTGGGCCTCGCGCTCGGCGCGGAGCACGACGTTCATCGTGTTCGCTTCGACCGTCTGCGCGCCGAGGAAGCGCCAGCCCTTCGCCTTCGCGAGCACGTTGTATTTCCCGGGGAGCAGCTCCCCGAGCAGGAACTCGCCCTTCTCGTTCGTGCGCGTCTCGATCTGTCCGCTCTGGTGCGCGCTGTTGAGTCCGACGGCGAGCACGCGCACGTCCGCGATGCCTTGGCCGTCGGGGCCGACCGCACGGCCCGCGATCGCCTGCGCGCGCCGAAGCACGACGTCCTGCGTCTTCTGCGTGTCCGCCTCGAACACGAGGCCCGGCACGCTCGCGATGCCGAAGCCTTGCGCGTGCACGAGCAGAGCGCGCGTGCCCGGCGGCACGTGGACGAAGTGGTACTCGCCGTCTGGGTTCGATTGGGACTCCTGGCGGTCGGGGAGTTCTTCCGTGGGCGAGGCGTAGGGCTTGGGGTCGAGCATCACGCGCGCGCCGACGACGGGGGCGCCCTTCTCGTCGCGGATCGTGCCGGCGAGCGTCGCGCCGTCGACGAGCACGATCGGGGGCTCCGTGACGACGCCTTCGGATGGGATCGGCGATGTCGCGCGTTCGAAGCGCGCGTGCTCGGGGTGGGTGATCACGAGCAGGTAGTGCTCGCGCGGCTCGAGGCTCGCGAACGCGAAGCGGCCGTCGGCGCTGGTTTGCGTGTGCTCGTCGGGGATGTCCGCGGTGCGCGGGTCGCGCGGTGTCAGCGCGTTCGCGACGAACTCCGCGAGGTGCACGCGCGCGCCTGCGACCGGCGCGCCTTGGCCGTCGACGACGCGCCCTTCGAGGCCGTTGTTCCAGCGCTGGGTCTTGGCCGCGTTCGTGTGCTCGCTGGTGGAGCCGGCGTTGCGGACGGTGGGGTCTTGCTCGAGCGCGGTCGTGGGGGTGTTCGGGTTCGCGCCGGCGTGCGGGGTCGGGTGCGGGTTGGGGCCTGGACCGGTTGGGGAGGTCGGATCGCCCAGGAGTTGGAACACGCCGAACAGGAGCGCGCCGATCACGAGCAGGACGAGGACGAGGAGCAGGGGGGAGCGTTGCATGGCGGGGGCGGGCGGGGCGGTCGGGCGTGAGTGGCTCGCGTCGTGGGCCGCGAGGGACGCGGGAAGCGAAAGCAACTTCCCATCTACGGTAGCGAGTGTTTGGAGTGAGGATCGGCTTGGAGGGGGAGTGGGCTCGATGGGATGTCGACGACGGCGGGGGCGGCGTCGGCGGGAGCCATTGCCAGATGGGCGAGAGAGGCGTTTTGGGGAGCAACTCGCCACATGAGGGTGCTCCGCATCCCTGAGTCCGGGCAGGCTCGGGCCGGAGGACCGGCCCGAGCCTGCCCGGAATTCTGTTCGAAGAGTGGGAGCCGAGGCAGGTGGGGAGGTGCGGCGAGATGGGGGCGGAGGGCAAACCAGGAGAGGCTTCCATCCCTCGCCGAAGCGCCTCTCCGACGGAGCCGGAAGAACCCCCGACCGGCCCCCTTCCCGTCGATCTCTGGCGCGAGTCCCTACACGGGCTCCATCTCGCCGAACCTCCTCACCTGCCTCGGCTCCCACTCTTCGAACAGAATTCCGGTCGATCGTCGGCCGGTCCTCCGGCCCCAGATCGACCGGCATCACGGATGCGAAGCCCCCTCAAGTGGCGAGTTGCTCCCCAAAACGCCTCTCTCGCCCATCTGGCAATTACCCCCGCCGTGCCCCCCCCCCCCCCCCC
>JACRIO010000052.1 GCA_016220035.1 Planctomycetota bacterium
GCCCAGGAACGAGCGTCCGATCGCGTCGCGGTCGCGCACGCAGGCGCGCAGTCGGCGCGCGATCTCCGCCTCGAGCGCCTCGGCATCGGCCGGGCTCGACGCGGGGAGCTCCATGTGCACCACGAGGATCGCCACGTGGTCGTTCGGGGGCTGCGCGACGGCGAGGATGCGCGCGGCGCGCTCGAGGAACGCGGCCTCGTCGTCGTCGCCGCTCGCGTCGTTCGCGGCGGCGCGCGCGGCGCCCAGGCGCTCGCACAAGCTCCGCAGGAACGCCGCGGTGTCCGTGACGACCAGCGAACTCGACTCGTTCCGCACCGTCGCCGCGGCTTCGCTGCTGCTGACGACCGACGCCTGGAAGCCGAGCGCGCAGAGCGCCTCGTACATGCGCAGCGCGTTCCCCGGATCGGGGTTGGAGACGAGCAGGCGCGGAGCGTTCGCGTCGGGCTGGGGGACGGTCATGGGGGATCGGCTCTATCGTCGAGGCGCCGTGCTCCCCTTGATGCACGGGCGCCGCGCGTCCCGGACCGGACCGCCGAGAGCGTCGTGTGTGCGCGCACGGCGGCCCAACCGGAAGGGATTTCCGTCCCAGCGTTCGCGCGGGTCGAGGCCCCGCTCCGGTCGATCGTCAGCCGCCGAATCGCGTCGCGAGCACCTGCGCGACCGCGCGCGCGAAGCCGCTCGTCGTGCTCGTGCCGCCGACGTCGCGCGTGCCGCGTTTCGCGCCGATCTCGCTCCAGATCGTGTCGCGCAGCGCGCGGCTCGCCGCGTCCTCGCCGACGTGGCGCAGGAGGTTCGCGAGTGCCAACAGCGCCGCCGTCGGATTGCACACGTCCTTGCCCGCGATGTCGGGCGCGGTGCCGCCCGCGGGATCGAACATCGCGACGGTGACCGCTCCGGAGTCGTCGAAGGCGAGCGACGTGCTGTCGCCGAGTCCCAGCGAACCGATGAGGCCGCACGCCATGTCGGAGAGGAAGTCGCCGTACTCGTTGGGCGTCACGATCACCGAGTAGCGCTCGGGCTGCATGATGATGTTGCAGAGGAGCGCGTCGAAGAGCTCCTTCCGCCGCGGAACGTCGGGGAAGTTGCGCGCGACCTCGTCGACGGACTCCTCGAACAAGCCGTCCGTCGCGCGCTGGATCGTGTACTTGCTCGCCGAGACGAGCGTGCTCTTGCGCTTGCGCGCGAGTTCGAACGCATAGCGCGCCGCGTGCAGCGACGGGTGGCGCTCGATGACGCGCACGCTGACCGCGGCGTCGGGGCCGACGCGCCGGCCGGGGTCGTCGTACGTTCCGCCGGTCGCGATGCGCACGATGTCGAGGTCGAGGTGCTTCGTGAAGTTGGTCGGGATGCCCGGGATCGTGCACACGGGCCGGTGGATCACGGCGAAGTCGCAGCGCTCGCGCAGCACCTGATTGGGGCTCTCCGCGACCGTCGCGGTCGGGTACTTGAGCGCGACGCGCGCCGCCTTCATCGCGGTGACCGCTTCGTCGTAGAGTGCGCTCCCGCGCCTCGCGCGGTTGGGCTCGGAGAGGTCGATCGCCGAGAGGTCGAGCCGGCACGGCAGCGCGGCGGCGACGGTGTGGACGCTCTTCGAGAGTTCACTGCTGATGCCGTCTCCGAGGAGCTCGACGACGCGGTAGGTCTTCATGGCGCGCGCCGTTCTATCCCGCGCCGGGGCGCGAGCGGTAGGGGCCCGGCGCGGGAATCGGTGCGCCAGCGCGCGACTCCGAACGCGATCGCGGGTTGCGACGAGCGCGGACTTCCGGGCACGACCTCGACGCGCGCACCGGGAGCGGTCGATAGGATGGCCGTGATGTCGCACGGAGCGCGGGAGGGACGGATGCGCGCGCGCGCGAGTTCGATCGCGCGGAGCGGGCTCCTGCTCCTCGCGTGTCTCGCGACGAGCGCTTGTGCGTGCGGGACGCAGGCCGCGGTCGCGCCCAGCTCGTCCTCGAACCCCGCCGTCGCGCGCGCGACGCCGCAGAACGGGCGTCTGCGCGTCGAGTTCCTCGACAATGGCGCCTTCGCCGAGGACAACGCGGCCGCGATCGACCGCGAGGGCGTGCGCCGCATCCCATGGTGGCGCTCGTCGCTCGGGATGGAGCAGGTCGTGGCGCTCGACGACGAACTCCGCCCCAGAGACGCAAACGACTCGGGCGCGCGGCTTCACGCGGCACGCACGCGCGGCGGCGAGTTCCTGGAGCAGCCCGTGCCTGCCTACGCGCCGTTCGCGCGCTCCTTGCGCATCGCGGGCGAGGTGCTCGGCAGCGGTGTCGTAGTCGTGCGCGACGTAGCACCCGACGGAGCACGCGGCGAAGCACGGTTCGAACTCGACGACGCGCCTGCATGGCGCGCGTTCGCGATCACCGGCGATGCGCTCGCCGCGAAACTCGGCCGCGAACCCATGCCGCGCTTCGTCGTGCGTTTCGAGGCCGCGAACACCAACGGCCTCGCGCACTGGCGCGCGCTCACCGCGAGCGCGGAACTCCCGTGTCCGACCGAGGCCGAACTGAAGGCCGAGCTGAAGGGCGTGCTCGACTGGGTCATCCACGAGTGCCTCACGCGCGGCATCGACGACGTGGGCCCGAAGAAGACGGGCTGGATGTGCCACTACTTCGACGCGGTGACGGGCGAGCGCATCACGACCGCGCGCGCGGTGTCGTTCTTCGCGTTCTTCGATCTCCTGCGGATGGCGCTCGAGGGCGGCGAGTCGGCCGAGTGGCGCGCGGGGCTCGATCGGTTCCTCGCGAGCCTGCTCGAGGACGGTCTGCATCCGGTCACCGGCCTGCCGCGCGCTTGGGACTGCGAGACGGACGTGCCGCGCGACGACGTTCCGCTCGAGATCGGGCTCACGCTCGGCTTCCTGATCGACGTCGCCGAGCGCGGCCCCGACGCGTGGCGGGCGAGGTGCAAGGCAGCGGCCGTGAAGCTGGGCGAGACGGTGCTCGCTAAGGGCCTCCTGCCCGACGGCAACGTCGCGGCGAGCTACTTCCCCTCCGACGGCCGCGTGAACTCGAACGTGGGGCGCTTGCGGCGGCTCGACGTGCTCGCGCAGCTCGCGCGCTTGTCGAAGCTTGCGGGCGACGCGCGCTTCGAATCGGCGTCGCGCGAGGCACTGTGGACCTTCGAGTACTCGCACGCGTGGTCGGGCACGTGGCAGCAGATCGACCCGGCCTTCGACGACGAGTACGGCCACTACGGCGCGCGCGCCGCGACGTCGTGGCGCGCGGCGCCGCAAGAGAAGGTGTTCCGCGAGCTCGCGCTCGGCGGATGGAGGCACTTCCGTCCCCTGTGGACCGACTCGGTGCGCCTCGGCGGCACGTGCGCGGCGGACCAAGTGCGTTGTTGGGTGCTCCTGATGGACGTCGCCGAGCTCGCGCCCGAGGAAAAGGACGCGATCCGCGCCGCGACGTGGCCCGCGGTGCGCGGCCACTTCAAGGGCGAGCAGGGCGGCAGCGGCGCGTGGGAGGACCTGACCGTGATCGACTTCGACTCGCAGGCGACCTTCGCGCTCAAAGTCGGCGACTTCCCCGGCGCACCGCAGAACCTCCTGCACGGACTCTCCGCCGTCTACGAGCCGGGCTACCTGCGCACCGACGAAGTGCGCGCGATGTACACGGCGGTGCTGCGCAGCTCGCTCGAAACCTACAAGCGCCCGCACGGCTTCCTGATGGAGACGAAGCAACGCGACGGCCCGAACTCGGCGATGGGCTCGATGCGCATGCTGCTCGGGCTCGCGAAGATGTACGCGAAGTTGAAGTGAGGCGGCGGATTACCACTCCGGATCGAGCAGCAGATCCTCGAGCGTCATGCCCGTGATGCGCTCCGCCGTGAATCGATCGCGGCCGACGACGCGGAGTTTCGCGCGCGGGAACGTGCGCGCGAACCAACCGAACTCGAGCGCACTCGTGCCGCCGCGCTTCACCTCGATCAGGAGGTCGGGACGCACGACGTAGTCGAGCTCGTGATCCCCGCCTTCCCAGTAGTGCAGCGTCTCCGGCGACTCGTCTCCACGCAGCGCGGCGCGCCGCGCGATTTCCTGCGCAACGAGCCACTCGTACCAGCGTCCCTGCACTTCCGGCGCGAGGGCCTTGAAGTCGTCGACGGTGCGGAGACGCGCTCGATCGAACGTGATCGCCGCAAGCAGATTGATCGGTGGGAACTTCGCCGGCTTCCGTCGCACGGAGAGTTTGCGATCGGCGTCCCACGCGTGCGCGGTGCCTAGCGTCATCAAGTCCGCGAGCATCTGCAGGTAGCCCGACGCCACGGTGTTGTTGGCGAGCCCGCTCTCACGCGCGACCGCGGCCTGACCGATCGGCGTGCCGCCGCGCCGCAAGACGACGTCCCACACGCCGATCAGGCTCGCGCGGTCGCGGCCGCTCGCGGCGCACTCGCCGAGCATCCAGTCGCGGACCATTTCGATCACGAACTCGGGCAGGCGGCCGTGCGCGGCGATCTCGGCGGCGGCGAGCGGGCAGCCGCCGGAGAGGAGGTACGCGACGAGCGCGTTCTCGCCGAGCACGGCGCCGCAGACGCGCTTGAACTCAGCGAACGGGATGGGCGTGAAGAGGAAGGCCGTGCGCCGCATGCGACCCTTGCGTCCAGGCAAGCGCTCCACGCCGCGGCGCAGATCGGTTGCGCGCGAACCGGTTGTCACGACCAGCACGTCTTTCAACTCGCCGCGGTCGATGAGCAGCTTGAGCGCGCGCTCCCAACCCTCGACCGCCGTCACCTCGTCGAGGAACAACCGGCGGACGCGTGCGTCGTCGCGGTGGAGCGCGATGAGTCGACGGATCGCTTCGGTGAGCTCCTGCACGTCGCCGAGCTCATCGCCGTTCAGATAGAAGGCCGAGCCGGGACCGAACGCTCGCGCCGTGGTCTGGAGCTGGCCTTCGAGCCACGTGCTCTTGCCGTACTGCCGCGGGCCGCGCACGAGCAACACGCCGCTCTCCTCGGGCAGCGTCGAGAGGCCGAAGTCGACTCGGAAGACGAACGGCGAGTGCTCGAGCGCTTCGAGGTGTGGAAAGAGCCCCCGCGCGTCGAGTCGACCGTGGAGGAGATGGTCGTTGACCTGGCTAACGTCCATGACGTTAGGTTATCGAACGTTCTGAACGTTAGCCAAAGGAAGTCCCGTGAGAAAAGGGACTTGCGCTGTCGGGCTGCCGGGAGGAGGGCGCAGGAAGGTGGCTCGGGCCCGGACCCTCGCCGGGGTCGTGATCACGGAAGCGGCAGCGTGACGATCACTTCCTTGCCGTCGCGCAGCACCGTCAGCTTCGCGCTCCCGCTCGCGCCCTCGAGGGCTGCGGCGGCGTCTTGCGGACTCGCGACCGCGGCGTCCGCGATCTTCGCGAGCACGTCGCCCGCGACGAGGCCCGCCTGATCGCCCGCGCTGCCCGGCGTCACCACGTCGATCACGAGGCCGTCGCCGAAGCGCACGCCCAGGCGCCGCGCGAGTGTCGCGCCGGGACCGCCGCCCGCGTCGGCGGGGAACTCGATCGCGAACTCCAGCTCCTTCGCCTTGCGCAGCACGACGATCTTCGTCTTCGCGGGGCCTCCGCGCAGCGCGGCGCGCATCTCGTCCGTGTCCAGGACGGGCGCGTCGCCGATCTTCACGATCTTGTCGCCGACCAGGAGGCCGATCTTGGCGGCGAGCCCGTCCTCGACGACTTCTTCGATCGACATGTCGTCCGCGAGTTGCACGCCGAGACGTCGTCCGCCGAAACCGCCGCCGCCCGGCGCGCGCAGGTTCTCGCGCGACAACAGCTCCGGCAGGTTCGCGATGCCGAGCGCGCCGACCGCGATCACGATCGAGGAGTTCACCTGGTACTCGGGGATCGCCTGATCGTACGTGTCGAACTGCGTGTGGTGCGTGTGGTTGTAGTTCGCGCGTCCGCGCTGGCTCCAGAAGAAGCCCGGCACGCCGGCCGCGAGGAACGACGAGTGGTCGCTGCCGCCGCCGGAGAGCCCCTTCACCTCGCGCACCTTGAACGGCATCTCGGGGTCGAGGTTCGCGACCGGCGCGAAGACGGACTCGAGCGGCTTCACCATCGGCGGCGTCGCGGTGATGCCCGCGCAGTAGTTCGTCCCGCCGTCGTGCACGAGCACGGCCGAGATCTTCGCCATCTCGTCCTTGTGCGCCTTCACGTACGCGGCCGAGCCGAGCAGGCCCTGCTCCTCGCCGCTCCACAGCATGAAACGGATCGTGCGCCTGGGCTTCACGCCGGCCTTCACGAGCAGGCGCGCGGCCTCGATCGTCGTCGCGCAGCCGGTGCCGTTGTCCGTGGCGCCGGTCGCGCCGTCCCAGGAGTCGATGTGGCCGCCGACGACCACGATCTCGTCGGGCTTTTCCGTGCCGGGGAGCTCCGCGATCACGTTGTTCAAGGTGATCGGACCCTTCACGAACCAGTTGCGGATGTCGAAGGCGAGCGTGACGCTCTCGCCGGCCTTCACCCTCGCCGCAATGTCCGCGTGCTCGGCCGCGAGCAGCGTGATCGACGGGCGCGTGGGGAGCTTGTCGAAGTCGACCTTCGAACTTCCGCTCGTGAGCAATAGCTCGCCGCGTCCGGAGCGGATGACGCCCGCGATGCCGGCCTCGTCGTAGGCCTTGTCGAGCTTCTCGCGGAACGCGCGCTCGGCGCTTCCGTCGCGGTTGGGGCGTTGCGCGCCGCGGTCGCCGCCGCGCGTCGCGCACGCCTCGCCGCGCGCGGGATCCGATGCGCTCGCGGGGTCGCCGCCGCGCGCGCCGCCCGTTTCACCGCTCGTCGGCGTCGCACCGCTCGTCGCGCCGGGCGCCGCCGCGCGCGGAGCGCCCGCTACGACCGGCGGCGTCGCCGGCGGGCTCGGGTTCGCCGGCGCGCGCCGCTCGGGTGCCGCGGCAGACGGAGCGAGCACCCACGCGCCCTTCAGCTTCGAGCGCACGAGCTCGAGCTCCTGTTCGTTCGTGGGCGCGAGCACGACGTGGCCCGTGACGAGGCCCTTCGTGCCCGCCGTCCACGCGTTCGTCGCGAAGTGCAGCTCCTTCTCCGTCGGCGCGAGCATGCGCCCCGTCGCGGGGCCGCGATCGAAACCCACGGGGACCTCGCCCCATTGCTCGAGCCGCGCGTTCGCGAGTCCGAGCTTCTCGAACTCCGCGCGCGCCCAATCGCACGCGTTCGCGAGCCCGCCGGAGCCCGTGAGCCGCGGCCCGATGCGGTTGGCGAGGTGGTCGAGGTGCTCCATCACGCGGCTCTCCTGCTTGCCGAGCGCGACGATCTTCTCCGCATCGGTCGACTGCGGCGCGAGCGCCGCGCCGGTGATCAGCGGAAGGAGGACGAGACCGAACGCGAGGGAGGAACGGTGGAGCCGCATGGGGGACCTCGGAGCTTGCGGAGCGGACGGAAGCCGAAAACGAACGGGTTCACTCTAACCGCCGAGCCGCGCGATGGATGCTCAGGTGATCCAGTCCGAGCGACGGGACGGGTGGGCGAGGGGCAGGGAGCCGAAGCGCGACCCGCCCGAGCAACTCGGCCGCCAGAGCAGGTGACCCCGACCTGAGGAGCGCTTCGATCACGCCTTGCACCCGCAGCGAGGACGCGAAGACGTCACGCACCCGCGGGGCTCAGTCGAACGAGCAACACGACGCAGTCGGACGCGCTGCCCGCGAATTCGAGCTCGTCGTGCGCGCGCGCCTCGCGGATCCAGAGGCTGTCGCCGCTCGCGAGCTCGAAGGCCTCCTCCTCGCCGGTCACGCGCGCGCGGCACGCGCCCGCGAGCACGTGCGCGAACACGTCGTGCGCGTCGGCCGTCGCGAGCGCGCGCCGACGGCCGAGGCGGAGCACCTCGACGCTCGCTTCGACGAGTTCGCGGCGGAAGACGACGTTGAAATCGCTCACTGGGCCGCGAACGAGCGCCGCGTGCGTGACCCAGTCGCCGGAGAAGCGGTGCGGCTCGAGCGGACGCAGGCGCGCGCGCTGCGCGTCGGCGCCGTGATCGAGCGCGAGCCCCGCGCCGCCCGTGACGAGCAGGATCCGCTCGAAGCCGGGGAAGGACGAGAAGGCGCCGTCCGCATCGACCGCGGCCTTCGAGACGCGCCAGTCGAAGTCGCCGCGCTCGAACGCAGCGCCTTCCGGCGCGAGCGCGAGCTCCTCCGTCACGCCGCGGCCGTTCTTCCACGGCACGCGGCGCGCGTCGGCGGCCGTCAAGTGGAGCACTTCGCGCATCGAGCCGCGCTCAGTGCGGGCTCGCCGCGCGCATCCCGCCGAGGCCGGGGCGCCAGTGGATCGTCAGCTTGTTCTCGAACGGCTTCGCGAGCCTCTTCAACGCGCGCAGCACGTCGCCGTCGGCGCACCACGTCGCCGGAACGACCAACACGTTCTTGCGGTTCTTCGCGAGGAGCTCGTCGAGCACGACGGGCAGCGCGCGCTCGCCCGATTGCGTCGCGAGCACGAGACGATGGAAGCGACTCGTCTTGTTGAGCGGGTCGTTCTTCTGCAGCTCGGTCCACGCGTCGCGCTCCGCTTGCGGGAGTTCGTCGGGGAGCACGATCACCGTCGTGCCGCCGAACGGACCCGGCGCGCGCGGGAGCGGGGCGCCGTTCGAGAACGCACCAGCATCGACAGGCGGTGTGAGCCGCTCGGCGCCGTCCACGATCGATTCCCCGGGCGGAAGGTCCCAGACCACGCCCCACAGCGCCACAAGCTCGCCCTTCGCGAGGTAGTCCTGCGCGAGCATCCTGCCCCAGCTCCGCGCACGCAGGCTCTCGCCGACGACAAGGAACCGCTTGGGCGCATCATTCTTCACGACGCGCGGCACGAGCCCGAGCGCCGCGCGCACCGCGTTCTCGCGCTCGAGCTCGTCGCGCCACGCATCGGTCCCGACCCGCTCGAGTGTGTTCGCGAGCCCGACGCCCGTGTACTCCGCGAGCTCGCCCTTCCACCAATCCATGTCCGCGCTCGACGCGAGCACGCGCAGCGACTTCGCGACCTTGGGCAGATCGCCGCGCAGCTCGGGCAGCGGCAGCGGGAAGTCCTTGAGCGCGCTGAAGCGCTTGGGCTCGAGCGCGAGCGCGTTCACGGCGAGCCCGTCGGTGAGGAGGACGCTCGCGACCGCGACCGTGGCGCCCGTGCCTTCGCCCGCGAGCACGACGCGCTTCTGATCGACCGGGAAGTGGCGCAACACGTACCCGTACACGTCCGCGACGCCGCCGCGCAACACGCCGACGTCCTCGCGGAACGAATCGGGCCAGAACCAGCGGCCGCCCTCGACGAGGTCCTCCTGCGTCTCGCGGTACGGCGCCTCGATCACCGCGATCACGCAGTCGGCGCCGACGCGCGCCTTCCAGAGCTCCATCGCATCCTCGGCGTTCTCGCCGTCGTCCGCGAGCCAGATCAGGAGCGGGAGCTCGCCCCGTGCGCCGCGCGGCACGGAGAGGCGGTACTCGAGCTGGCGCGCCGTGAACACCGCGAACGTGCCCTCGTCGACGTCCTGCGCGCGCTCGTGCGCGAACACGACGTAGTCGGCGACGGGTTTTCCGCCGAGCTCCTCCGACGGCGGGTTCGAGCTCGTCACGATCGCGACGGTCTTCACGCGCGCGTCGGGTTTGCGCAACGCGAGCTGGCGCGCGGTGCCGTCCCAGTACTCGCTGTGGAAGCCGCCGTTGACGTGCAGCACGAGTGCGTCCGGGTGGCGTTCGAGCGCGAGCGCGCACGACTCGCCCATCGTGTTGTCCCAGAGCGACTGCGTGTCGAGGAGGCGCGGATCGTCCGCCGCGGGGCGCGGTCCCATCATGCCGACGTGCCCGCGGATCGCGTTGTCGACGCGACGCCAATACCCGGGCGTGTTCGCGAGCAGCTCGCGCGGCGCGAACGCGCGCTCGCCGGCGGAAAGGCCGTCCAATCCGCCCTTGTCGGCCGCGAC
>JACRIO010000005.1 GCA_016220035.1 Planctomycetota bacterium
CCCCGCCGCGTGCACGGCCTCGACGCCGCGCGCGAGGTCGAGCGCGAGCCGCGCCGCGCGTTCGGGAGCGATCTCGGCGGCGCCCGCCGCGCTTGCCGCGGCGATCTCGGCGGCCAGCGATCGGCCCTGGACGCGCTCCATCGCGATCCACGGCTCGGCGCAGTGCACGTCGGCATCGACGAAGCGCGCGACGTTCGGATGGGCGAGCTCGCACAGGCGCGCGGCCTCGCGCTCGAAGCGCTCGCGCGCCCGCGGGCTGAGCGCGTTCGCGCCGCGCAGCACCTTGACGGCGAGCTCGCGCCCGTCCGCGGCGCGCGCGAGGTGCACGGAACCGCTCGCGCCGTGCCCGAGCTCGCCTTCGATGCGGTAGGGCCCGACGCGGTCCGTGCCGGCGGCGGCCACGGCGTCGAAGCGACGCTCGATCTCGTGCAGCGCGGCGAGCAAGGGCCGCAGCGACGTCGACTCCTCGAGGTTCTCGCGCAGGAACGTCTCCGCGTCGATCGCCTCGCCGCGCTCGCGCCGTTCGAGGAACTGCGCGACGAGCTCCTCCATGCGCTCGCGCGAGTCAGCCACCGTCCCCGTCCCCCACGAGCAGCGCGAGGCGCGCGAGTGCGCGCGAGTAGAGCTTGCGGACGGCGTCGTCGCTCTTCCCGAGACGCTCGGCGACCTCCTGGCTCGACAGCTCCTCGATGCGGCGCAGCAGGATCACCTCGCGCATCTCGTCGGGCAGCGCGGCGAGCGCGCGTTCGAGCCGCTCGTACCCCGGGTCCGAGTACGGGCTCGCCTCCTCGCGCGCCGCGAGCGACTCGGCGTGCGCGTCCGTGAGCGCGACGGCGCCCGCGCGCTTCGCCGCCGAGTACGTGTCCGCGCGGTCGCGGATCTTGTTCAAGACGAGGCCGTGCAGGAACCGCCGCAGGCTGCCGGGCCCGCGCACCTCGAAGCGCTGAAGCTCGCGAAAGGCCTCGAGCGCGACGCTCTGCACGATGTCCTCCGACTGCAACGCCGAACGCAGCTTCGGACCGAGCCGCGCGCGCGTCAGGAAGAGGAGCTCGTCCTTGTACAGCCGGTAGAGCTCGGTCCACGCGGCTTCCTCGCCGGTCTGGATGCGCCGGACGAGCTCGCGCGTCGCGCTCTCGTCCATCGGTTTCGGCCAGTCCGGCATGGCCGCCCCTAGTTCCAGCTCACGTCCGGCGGCAGATCCTCGAGCCCCTCCGCCTCGTCGCCGAGCGAGCGCACGACGTGACGCCATACGTGCTGCGGATCCGGATCGAAGATCCACTCCGCGCGCGGCGCGGCGGGGAGCCACGATCCGCCGGCGAGCTCGCCCTCGAGCTGGTCCTCGCCCCAGCCCGCGTAACCGACGAGCAGCTTCACGCGCTCGCGCGCCTCCTTCGGCTTCTTCGCGAGGTACTGCGCGAGCGCGTCGAGCTCGCCGCCGAGCCACAGTCCGCCCGCGATCTCGATGCCGCCGGGGATCTTCTTCGGCACGCGATGCACGAACTGCAGCGTGTCGCGGCCGACGGGACCGCCCTGGTGCACGGGGAAGCGCTGCGTCGACAGCACCGGATGGTCGGGGAGCAGCACGTCGACCGTCACGCCCGACGGGCGGTTGACGATCAAGCCCATGGCGCCCTGCTCCTCGTGCGTGACCATGAGGACGACGGCGTGCATGAAGTTGGGATCGAGGAGGTCCGGCGCGGCCGCGAGCAGGCTCCCCGGTGCGGATCGAAGCGGTTCCATGCGCTTCCTCGCAGGTTAGCGCTCGTGCCCGGAACAGGAAACGACGGGCTGCGGCGGGTACTTCGGGAAGCGCGCGTCCGCCTTCGAGCGCGCGCACAGCCAGAACACGGAGCTCTTGGCGGAGGTGACCCTCTGCACGTGCTTGCAGGACGGGCAGAGCGAGCGGCGCGCGGCGCCGGTCGGCTCCGGAATGCGGTCGCGTTCGTCGTCCGCCCGCGTGCTCACGCGCTCCTCCGTTCGAGCGTGAGCACGCTCTCGACGTGCGGCGTGTGCGGGAAGAGGTCGATGGGCCGCACGCGCGTCAGGGAGTAGCCCAGCGCCTCGAAGAGCGCCGCGTCGCGCGCGCCCGAGCGCGGGTTGCACGACACGTAGACGATGCGCGGCGCGCCGAGGGCCGCGATGCGCGCGGGGACCTCGGGGTGCAGGCCCGCGCGCGGCGGGTCGACGATGCAGAGGTCGGCGCGCTCGACCGCCGCGGGATCGACGAAGGGGCTCGCGCTGCCCGCCTGCAGCCGCGCGAGCGATTCCAGGACGTCGCCCTCGACGAAGCGCGCGTTCGTGAAGCCGTTGAGCTCCGCATTGCGCCGCGCGTCGAGCACGGCGGCGCTCACCTGCTCGAAGCCGACGATCTCGCGCGCGTGCCGCGCGAGCGCGAGGCCCAGCGCGCCCGTGCCGCAGTAGAGGTCGAACACGCGCTCGCCGCCGGTGAGCTGCGCTTCCTCGCGCACGAGGCGGAAGAGCTCTTCCGCTTGATCGGTGTTGGTCTGGAAGAACGAGTTGGCGGAGATCGCGAAGCGCACGCCGCCGAGCTCCTCGACGACGACGCCGGGGCCGTGGAGCACGAGTTCCTTCTCGCCGATCGCGACCTGCGCGGCGCGCGCGGTGACGTTCTGGACGAGCGTCGTGATCTCGGGGTGGCGCGCGAGCAGCGCGGCGACGTAGGGCCCGACGCGTTCGGGCGCTTCGGTCGACGTCACGAGGTTGACGAGCACTTCGCCGAGGCGCGTGCCCGCGCGCGAGGGACCGCGCGTGCAGCGGAAGGCGAGGTGCCTCAAGAGCCCCGTGTGCGTCTTCAGGTCCCACGCCTCGAGCCCCTGCTCGACCGCGAGCTCACGCGCGCTCGCCACGATGCGGTCGGCGACCTCGCTCTGGATCGCGCACGACCCGATGTCGATCACCTTGCTGAAGAGCTCCGCCGCGTGCAGGCCGAGCGCGAAACCGTCGGCGACGCCGCGCGGCTCGTCGGGGTGGATCCAGCGGCGCGTGCCGAAGCCGAACTCCATCTTGTTGCGGTAGCGGAACGGGTCGCGCGCGCCGAGCACGGGCTCGATCGCGATCCTGCCCGCGAAACCGTGCGCGTCGAAGGCCTCGCGCACGAGGCGCAGCTTGCCCGCGAGCTGGGCCGCATAGTCGAGCTCCTGCAGCGAGCAGCCGCCGCAGTGCGGCACGTGCGCGCAGCGCGGCGTGACGGCGTGCGGGCTCGTTTCGATCACCGCGAGCACGTGCCCCTCGCACGCGTCCTTGCGCCGGCGCAGCACCTTCACGCGCACGCGCGCGCCGGGCACCCCGCGGCGCACGGTGATCGTGAACGCGCGCCAGCGCCCCTCCGCGCGGCCCTTCTCGTCGAAACGCTCGAGCACGAGCTCGAGCTCGTCGCCCCAGCGCGGCTTGCGCTCGCCGCTCTCGAGCAGCGGGTCGAGCTCGCCGGGAGCACGCGCGACGCGCTGGTCGAGCCCGTCCGCGTCCTCCGCCTCCACGTCGAACCCGCTCACGCGTCGACGCGCCGCGTGCGCGAGCTCGGCCGGACGTCGTCCTTCATCGCGGGGAGCGGAGCGTGCGCGCCGTCGTTCTCCGGCAGCTCCATCCCCGCGCGCACCATCGCCGTGTAGGTCGCGAGACACACGACGTTGGCGAGGTTCAGGCTGCGGATCGCGGGCCGGATCGGCACGTAGACGCGCCGCGCCTCGCGCCCCTTCACGATCGCAGGCGGGAGGCCCTGGCTCTCGCACCCGAAGACGAGCACGTCGTCCGGGAGGAACTCCGTCGCGAAGAGCGAGCTCCCGCCGCGCGCGCTGAAGAGCTTCAACCGCTCCTCGATCGGCCGCCGCGAGCCGCGCGCGAGCGTCGCGAGCGCCGCTTCCCAGTTCGGATGCACGACGAGCTCGACGAGCGGCCAATAATCGAGCCCCGCGCGCTTCAAGTACTTGTCCTCGAGCGAGAACCCGAGCGGCTCGACGAGGTGCAGCGGGAGCCCGAGCGCCGCGGACAACCGCGCCGCGCAGCCGGTGTTGTGCGGGATCTCGGGGTGGACGAGGACGAGTTCCATCGGGGGCCGGGCAGTGTAGTGGACGGGCGGCGCGCGTGGACACGTCCTCCCGCGCACGAGCGCGCGAACGTAGACTCCCGCCGATGACGAACACCGACCTCGACCGCTTCCTCGCCTCCCCCGCAACCGCAGCGCTCGGCGTGCCCGCCGACGACGCGCGCACGATCGTCGAGCGCTTCCTCGACTCGTGCGCGACGTTCGGCGTCGAGGCGCGCTTCCTCGACGGCGGCGAGCTGCACGGCGTCGTCGGGCACGTGCTCCCCGCGCGCTTCGCGATCGGCGACCCGCTCGGCGCGCACGTGGGGACGGTGCTCGAGGCCTTCGTCGAGTTCACGGACGCGCCGCGCAAGGAAGAGCAACTCGACGCGCTGCGCCACACCGTGCTCGAGTGCCAGGAAGCGATCCGCACCGGACAAGCAGTGCACCACCACGATCACGGACACGAGCCGCGCCTCGTCCCGTTCGTGCGCGACGTCCCCAAGGTCGGCCGCAACGATCCTTGTCCCTGCGGCAGCGGCAAGAAGTTCAAGGCGTGCCACGCGCGGGGTTGAGCGGCCGCGCGCGCACCCTCGGCTCCCGGAAAGCGCTTCCGGGGGAACCCGCGCGCGAAAGAGCGCGTCCCCCTTCCTCGCCCGTCCGCGCAACTACGCACCCCCGGCGGATGCGGAGGCGCCCGAACCGGGGCAGAATTCACGGGCTCGTCCGCGCCGCCGAACATGACCACCACCGCACGCGCTCTCCTCACGCTTTTCGTCCTGTCCGCCGGCGCCGCGGCCTTCGTGCACGACGGCGACCCGAAGCTGCTCCACAAGCGCCCCGCGTTCCAGGGCGCGGGGTGGCGCAATGCGCAGCGGCAGTCGACGAGCGGCGGCCCACTGCTCGTCACCGGTCCGACCGCGCCGTTCACGGCGAACAACGTGACGCTGCTGTCGTGGGTCACGCTGGCCGAGTTCGGCGTCAGCGCCGCGGGCAACGGGAACAGTTGCTTCGGCTACACGTCGCCGTCGGGGCGCGAGTACGCGCTCATGGGGCTCTCGACCGGCACCGCGGTGGTCGAGATCACGCAGCCCGGCAACCCGGTCATCGTCGCGCAGGTCCCCGGGCCCGTGAGCTTGTGGCGCGACGTGCGCACCTACTCGACCTACGCCTACGCGGTGAGCGAGGGCGGCGGCGGCATCCAGGTGATCGACCTCGCGAACGTCGACGC